>NZ_JBSGCD010000022.1:0-129211 GCF_053601675.1 Micromonospora sp. NPDC004704
TCCCGCGGCGACATGATCTGCCGGCCGAACAACGCCCCCGCCGTCGCCCAGGACATCGAGGCGATGATCTGCTGGATGGACGAGAGCACCCCGCTGCGCCCCGGCGCCAAGTACGCCATCAAACACACCACCCGTACCGCCCGAACCGTCATCCGCGAACTGCACTACCGGCTCGACGTGAACTCCCTGCACCGCGACGAGACCGCCACCGAACTCGGACTCAACGAAATCGGGCGGGTCCGGCTGCGTACGACCGTCCCGCTCCTCGCCGACGAGTACCGCCGCAACCGCACCACCGGCGGTTTCATCCTCATCGACGAGACCACCAACCGCACCGTCGCCGCCGGCATGATCGTCGACACGGCCTGACGCGTAGGCAAGGGGCCCTTCTCGTCGCGCTGGCGACAGGAAGGGCCCCTGCTCGCATTTCAGCCGAGGCGGTGGGCGCCGGGGGCGGGGATGGCGGGGAAGGTGCGGGGTGGGGTGAAACCCCGGGCGGCGTACGCCTCCGTGACGGCGGTGGTTACCGCTTCGACCCGGTCGGCGTCGACCAGGGCCAGTACGCAGCCGCCGAAACCGCCGCCGGTCATCCGGGCGCCGTACGCACCGGCGGACAGGGCGGCCTCGACGGCGGTGTCGATCTCCGGAACGGTGATCTCGAAGTCGTTCCGCATCGACGCGTGCGAGGCGGTCAGCAGGGGACCGATCTCGCGTACCCGACCGGCGCGCAGCAGGGCCACCGTCTCCAGGACCCGCTGGTTCTCGGTGACCACGTGGCGGACCCGACGCCGTACCACCGGGTCGTCGAGGCGGGCGAGCGTCCCGTCCAGCCCGTCGACCGTGACGTCCCGCAGGGCAGGCACACCGAGTGCGGTTGCCGCCGCCTCGCAGGCCGCCCGGCGGGCCGCGTACTCGCCGGTGACGTGCCGGTGCGGGGCCCGGCTGTCCACCACGAGGACCGCCAGCCCGGCCGCGTCGAGGTCGAACGGGATCTGCTCGACCTCGAGCGACCGGCAGTCCAGGAAGAGCGCGTGCCCGTCCCGGCACCGGATCGACGCGGACTGGTCCATGATCCCGCAGGGCATGCCGGCGTAGACGTTCTCCGCCCGCTGGGCCAGCGCCGGCCGGTCGTCCACCGGCAGGTCCAGCCCGCCGAGGTCGGCCAGGGCGGTGAGCACCGCCGACTCCAGCGCGGCCGACGAGGAGAGCCCCGCCCCCAGCGGTACGTCGGAGGCGATCGCCAGCCTGGCTCCCGGTACGTCGAAACCGGCGTCGCGCAGCGCCCAGACCACCCCGGCGACGTACGCGCCCCAGCCGGTGACCCGGCCGGGTTCGGTCACGTCGTCGAGGTCGAAGTCGATCCGCTCACCGGACTGCTCCGACCAGACCGTCCAACCCGGCTCCGGGCGGGGCGTGACGGCCACGACCGTCTGCTGCGGCAGGGCGAACGGCAGCACGAAGCCGTCGTTGTAGTCGGTGTGCTCACCGATCAGGTTCACCCGACCGGGTGCGGCCCATGCGCCGGCGGGCTGGTCGCCGTACCCGGAGGTGAAGCCGTCGGTGGCGCGGGCGGCGACCCCGGCTGCGACGTCGCGCTGGTCGACCCGGCTCATTCGACCGGCTCGGCGAGGATGTGCGCGCGGTAGAAGCTCCACGCGTCGGTGACCATGTCGGCCAGGGTCGGCTTCGCCGGCACCCAGCCGAGTTCGGTCCGGGCCCGCTCGGAGGAGGCGACCAGGGCGGCCGGGTCGCCCTCCCGGCGTGGGGCCATCTCCACCGGCAGCGGGTGGCCGGTGACCTCGCGGACCACCTCGACCACCTGACGGTTGGAGAAGCCGTTGCCGTTGCCGAGGTTGTAGACCCGGTGCTCGCCCGGAGTCGCCGCGTCCAGCGCGAGCAGGTGGGCGCGGGCCAGGTCCTCGACGTGGATGTAGTCGCGTACGCAGGTGCCGTCGACGGTCGGGTAGTCGTCGCCGAAGAGTTGCAGCTTCTCCCGGCGACCGGCGACGACGTCCAGCGCGATCGGGATCAGGTGGCTCTCCGGGTCGTGCCGCTCGCCGAGCGCCCGGTCGGGGCGGATGTACGCGCCGGCCACGTTGAAGTAGCGCAGCGACACCGCGCCGAGCTGGTGTGCGATCGCCTCGGAGGTGAGGGCCATGTCGACGGCGAGCTTGGTGGCACCGTACGTGTTGGTCGGCGCCTTGGTGGCCTGCTCGGTGATCGGCAGCTCGGTCGGGTTGCCGTAGACCGCGGCGGTGGAGGAGAAGACGAACCGGGGCACACCGGCCGCGCGTACGGCGTCGATCAGCGCGAGCGAGCCGACGGTGTTGTTCTCCCAGTAGATCTCCGGTCGGACCATCGACTCACCGGCGGCGATCAGGGCGGCGAAGTGCAGCACCCCGTCGAAACCGGCGTCCGGGGTGAGCACCTGGGCGGCGTCGTGGATCCGGGCCTGGACGAAGGTCGCCTCCGGGGCGAGCGCCTCGACGTGGCCGGTACGCAGGTCGTCCAGGACGACCACCTGGTGCCCGGCGTCGATCAGGAGCCGGGTGACGATGCTGCCGATGTAGCCCGCGCCGCCGGTGACGAGCAGTTTCACGTGGTGCCCTCCCTGCCTGGCCCGCCGGGGTGTGTGCGCCGCGCACGCGAGGACCCCGGGGGGTGTGCGGGACAGATTACGGGCGTTGCCCGACGTCGCCGAACCGACGCTGTCCCACCGCGGTCCGGGCCTGTCCACTGTTATCAGGTTCCACCATTATCCAACAGACTCGAACACCGGGGTCGGCGCTGGCGTGTCCCCACCCCGTACGCGTCCGGTGTCTACCATTTCTGACATGCGGGTATCCGGCAGTACCGGGCCCCGGCGCAGACCGCCGGGGCGTCCTGTTCGACAACCCGGCCCGGTCGCCCGGGGACTGGCCAGGGTGGTGGTGCGCGCCGCCGACGCGGCGACCCGCCTGGTCACCGGGATGCTCGGGGCCAGCCCGATCTCCGGCCGGGAACGAATCAGCGAGGCCGAACTGCGCGACCTGGTCGCCGCGAACGACCTGCTCGACCCGGTGGAACGCCGGATCATCGACGAGGTCCTGGTGGCCGGGGCGAGCCTGGTCCGCGAGGTGATGATGCCGCGCACCGAGGTGGTCTTCCTCAACGCCCGGCTCACCCTCGAAGAGGCGGCCAGGCTGGTCCGGGCGGAGACCCACACCCGGTACCCGGTGGTCGACCTGCCGCACGACGACGTGATCGGCTTTGTGCACCTGCGCGACGTGCTGCTCCACCCGGAGGACGACGGGCGGGCCACGATCCGCGAGCTGACCCGGGAGGTCAAGCAGCTCCCCGGCAGCAAACGGGTGCTCGCCGCCCTGACCGAGATGCGCCGGGAGGGGCAGCACCTGGCCGTGGTGGTCGACGAGTACGGCGGCACCGCCGGCATCGTCACCCTCGAAGACCTGATCGAGGAGCTGGTCGGCGAGATCCACGACGAGTACGACGCCGTACCCGAGCCGGTCCTCGCCGGGGCACCGGCGGTGGTCGACGGCCGGCTCAACCTGGCCGACTTCGCCGAGCGGGCCGGGTTCGCCCTGCCCGACGGCCCGTACGAGACGGTGGGCGGGTTCGTGATGGCCGCACTCGGACGGCTCCCGGCACCGGGTGACGAGATCCCGGTACCGGTCGAGGCGACCGGTGCCGGCACAGCCCTCCGTAACCTCGGCCCGGGCCCGGCGACCCCGGACGGTGACGACGGAACCGACCGGGTCGGGTCCGGCCACGGCTGGGTGCTGCGGGTGCTCGCCCTGGACGGTCGACGGGTGGCCCGGATCGGCATCTCCCCGGCCCGTCTGCTGGAGCAGCGCCGGGCGCCCCGGTCGACCCCGCCGGACGAGTCACCCGTCCGTACCGCCTGAGATCCGTGCCGGCCGGGAAGGCGCGGAGCCGGGTCAGCGGATCTGGAGCTTGCGCCAGGTCGAGCCGTCCGCCGAGTACGCCACCCAACCGTTGACGAACAGGTCGTACGCGACGTATCCGGCGTCGGTACGCGCCAGTCGACCCACCTCGGGCAGGTTCCCGGTGGCCCGGCCGAAGCTGCGGCCGTCGTCGGTGCTGACGTACCACCCGTTGTCGGCGCCGGAGAGCAGCAGCCGACCGTCGAGGAGCGGCACCGGGTCACCGGTCATCCGGTCCGGTCCGCCCGCCGGCACCCCGGCCGAGGTACGGGTGAAGTTCCCGCCCCCGTCCGTCGATTGGAACACGCCGCGCAGCTCACCGGCGGGGCCGAGGACCACCGCGTACACCCGGTTGCCGAGGACACCGACCCGTACCGTGCCGGGCCTGCCGTCCGGGGTGTCGAGCGGGGTTTCGGTCCAGGTCGCGCCCCCGTCCCGGGTCACCGCCGCGACCGGGTGCCCGTCCCGGGTTCCGCCGATCCACCAGCCCCCGTCGGCGGTGGCGTCGGTCGCCACCCAGCAGACCCCGATCCCGTTGACGGGGAGGCTGCCCACGTCGGCGAGCGGGTCGGCCCGCCAGACCCGTACGGTCTCGCCGCAGTCGCCGTCCGGGGAGCCGCCCGGCGCCTGGCCGCGCAGCCGGTCGCCGGGTTGGAACCCGCCAACGGCTGCGGTGCCGGCCGGCGTGCCGACCCGCCAGGTACGCCCCCCGTCGACCGAGGTGTACGCGGTGTCCCCGGTGACCGCCAGCCGCCCGTCGGGGAAGGCGAGCAGGTCCATCCCGGTCCGGCCACGGGTGGCACCGGGCAGCTCGGTCACCTGCCAGTTCCCGCCGCCGTCCTCGGTCCGGGCCACGCTGGCCGGGCACGGCTCGACGTCGACGCACTCGGAGAGCAGGTAGCCATGGTCGGGATCGGTGAACTCGATGTCGGTGATCGTGCCGGGAACGCTGGTCACCGGGCCGTTGAGGCCGTTGATGGTGATCCCGTCGTCGGTGTAGACCGGCCCGCCGGGCGGTGCCTGCGCCACCGGTGGCGGTTCGTCGGCCGCCGGGGTCCACGGTTGCAGAAGCAGGGTGCCGGTGACCGCCAGGGCCGCCAGCGCGCCGCCGGCCGCGCCGCGCCCACGCCGCCGACGCCGGGCCGCCCGGTGCCGGATCCGGGCCAGCGGCGGCTGTTCGATCCGGTCCAGCAGGTCGGTCCGCCCGCGCGCCAGGTGGGCGTCGAGGGGGGTACGGGCTTCGGGCTCAGGCATGGGTCACCTCGGTCGTGCCGGCACGGGGCGGTTGGGCGGGGGTCGCGTCGGTGGTGCCGGCGGGGGTCGGCTGGGCCGGGGTTGTTTCGGGAGGCCCGCCGAGGGATTCGCCGTAGTCGCCGAGTCGGGCGGCGAGCGCGGCCCGGCCGCGATGCAGCCGCGACTTGACCGTGCCCACCGCCACCCCGAGCAGTCCGGCGATCTCGTCGACCGGCAGGTCGGCGAAGTAGTGCAGGACCAGGACCTCCCGGTAGCCGACCGGGAGCCCGGCCAGCGCCTCGCGCAGGTCGGCCCGCTCCGGTCCGGGCGCCGCCTCGACCAGCCGGAGGATCGGGCGGTCCCGGCGCAGGATGGTGTCGAGCAGTTGCCGGCGGCGCCAGCGTCGGCGGACGACGTTGATCGCGACGGTACGCAGCCACGCCTCCGGGTTGTCGACGTCGGTCAGCCCGCGCGGCCGGGACAGGGCCCGGGCGAACGCCTCCTGGACCACGTCCTGCGCCTCGGCGAGGTCGGCGGTGAACGCGTAGACCTGCGCGACGAGCCGCCGGTAGCAGGCGTGGTACAGCTCGCCGATCGCCTCGTCCGCCGTGGTGGACCCACGGCCGTCCTGGTCGCGCACCCGATCGCCACCCTTCAGATCCTCAGCGTACGAGTCCCCGCGAGCGGTCCGGGTTCCCGAGTCGGTGGAGGTCGGGCCGGGTTGGCATAGGCCCGTCATGACGCGGGTCCGGGCTTGCTGTCAGAATTGCCGGCATGCCCGACGTTCCTGCCCGCCCCAGAGTGCTTTCCGGCATCCAGCCGACCGCCGACTCGTTCCACCTGGGCAACTACCTCGGTGCGGTCCGCAACTGGGTGGCAATGCAGGAGACGCACGACACCTTCTACTGCGTGGTCGACCTGCACGCGATCACCGCCGGGCACGACCCGGTGGTGCTGCGTCAGCGCACCCGGGTCGCGGCGGCACAGTTGCTCGCGGTGGGGTTGGACCCGGAGCGGTGCACCCTGTTCGTCCAGTCCCAGGTGCCGGAGCACGCCCAACTCGCCTGGGTGCTGAGCTGCATCACCGGGTTCGGTGAGGCCAGCCGGATGACCCAGTTCAAGGACAAGTCCGCCAAGCAGGGCGCGGACCGCTCCAGCGTCGGGCTGTTCACGTACCCGATCCTGCAGGCGGCGGACATCCTGCTCTACCAGGCGGACGCGGTGCCGGTGGGCGAGGACCAGCGCCAGCACCTGGAGCTGACCCGGGACCTGGCGCAGCGGTTCAACACCCTGTTCGGGCCGACCTTCACGGTGCCGGCGGCGTACATCGTGCGGGACACCGCGAAGATCGTCGACCTCCAGGACCCGACCGCGAAGATGTCCAAGTCGGCGTCGTCGCCGGCCGGTCTGATCGAGCTGCTGGACGACCCGGCCAAGTCGGCCAAGAAGATCAGGTCGGCGGTCACCGACACCGGCCGCGAGGTCCTCTTCGACCAGGAACAGAAGCCGGGCGTCTCGAACCTGCTCACCATCTACGCGGCCCTCACCGGCCGCGGCATCGAGGACCTGGTCTCGGCGTACGACGGCAAGGGGTACGGGGACCTGAAGAAGGACCTGGCCGCGGTGGTGACCGAGTTCGTCACCCCGATCCAGGAACGTACCCGGGCCTACCTGGACGACCCGGCCCAGTTGGACAAGCTGCTGGCGATCGGTGCGGAGAAGGCCCGTGCGGTCGCCTCGACCACCCTGGCCGCCGCGTACGACCGGGTGGGGTTCCTGCCGGCGGCGCGCAATGACTGACCGGCGGGGCGGCACCGGCCAGATCCGGACCGGGACGACCCGGCGACGTTGAGGGTCGGCCGGCGTGTCTCGCCGGCCGGTGGGCAGAGCGGAGCGTGGTTCGGACGGACGGGTCGCAGCAGACCGGGGGCACCTCGACCCGGATCGGGGTCGCGGTGGACATCCCGCAACCGTGGGGTGACGTGCTCACCCGGCGCCGGGCCGAGGCGGGTGACCCGCAGGCGGCGTACGTGCCGGCGCACCTGACCCTGCTCGGGCCGACCGAGATCCCGTTGGACTACCTGCCGGCGGTGGAGGCACACCTGGACAAGGTGGCCGCCGACCACGAGCCGTACACCCTGCACCTGCGGGGGACCGGCACGTTCCGGCCGATCACCGAGGTGGTCTTCGTCGCGGTGGCGGCCGGGATCAGCGAGTGCGAGCTGCTGGCCGAGGCGATTAACGGTGCGCCGGGGCTGGTCCGGGACACCCGTTTTCCGTACCACCCGCACGTGACGGTGGCGCACGACGTCGCCGCGGAGGCGTTGGACCGGGTGTACGAGGACCTGGCCGGCTTCTCCGCCCGGTTCGAGGTACGGAAGTTCACCCTCTTCTCGCACAGTGGTGCGGCGCGCTGGCAGCCGCGTCGGGACTACCTGCTGGGCGGCTGAGGCCCGTGCGGACCCGCGTTGGGCGTACGGGCCGGTCTCGTTGCGCGCCCGACGCGCCGAAAGCCGCCGGATCGGCGAGGATGACGGCGTGAACGTCCTGGATCGGGTGGTGTCGCGCGCCGAGCGGCGGGTGCAGGCGTGGCGTGACCGGTCGCCGGTGTTCGACCACTTCTGCCGCGCGGTCGGGCGTTACGTCGAGGTGCTCGGTGGACGGCTCGCCGCCGGGATCGCGTACTACGGCTTCTTCGCGGTGTTCGCCCTCGGCCTGGTCGCGTACTGGATCTTCGGCACGATCCTGGGTGAGAGCGCCCAGGTCAGTTCCGGAGCGGAGCACTTCTTCCGGCAGAACCTGCCGTTCCTCGACCCGGAGCAGATCCAGCAGGGTGCCCGTCGGGTCGGCATCATCGGCCTGGTCCTGCTGGTGATCACCGGGGTCGGTTGGGTGGAGGCGATCCGTTCGTCGCAGCGCCTGATCTACCGGCTCAACCAGCAGCCCGGGTACGTGGTGATCCGGCAACTGATCGACCTGGTGGTCGTCCTCGGGGTGTTCCTGCTGCTGGGCATCTCGGTCGGCGCGGTGGACACCCTGCAGTCGCTGTTCCGGATGGTGTTCGGTTCGCACTCGATCCTGGTCTCGATCACCAGTTGGTTGCTGGCCGTGGTGATCAACATGGTGCTGGCCACGGCGCTGATGTTGGCGGTGCCCCGGCTGCGGATAACCCCGCGCCGGCTGTTCTCGCCGGTGCTGCTGGTGGCGCTGGGGGTGACCCTGCTGAACTCGGTGGGTCGCTACTACGTGATCCGGTTCGAGCGGAACCTGGCGTACACCGCCGTCGCCGGTACGGTCGGCCTCCTGGTCTACCTGTACCTGTTGAACCAGTTGCTGCTGTTCGGTGCGGCGTTGGCGGCGACCAGTCGACGGGGTCGGGTGATCGACCTGGCGGCGGACGACCCGCTGCCACCTGGTCCGCCCCGCTGAGCCTCGGCGGCTCTCTCGGCCCATCGCCACCCACCTATACGGTGAGTGAGATTGTCGCAGCCTCTTGTAACGAAGATCCACTTGATGGCATGCTGTCCCGGTGTTCGCGATCATCGCGTGAGCTGGGCCGATGCCTGTCGTCGACCGGTTCTCGGTACGCGTCACCGATGGGCCCCCGGCGGTTGTCGCTGCCTGAGCTGAGGCGACCGCCGGGCCAATATCCCGTCCCGACTCGTCGGGATGATCGCCACCCTGACCTAGGGCAATTCGGGCAAATGCCTACCAGACGGTCAATCGGCCGCCATGATGATTCGCGTGGGCGCACTAGTGACGCTGGAACTGCCGGACGACTCGCCGATCCACGATCTGCCGTGGATCATCACGTTCGGCCCGTTGGGCGACGACGACGAGTGGGAGCCGGTGGTCTGCGGCCCGTACGAGCGACCGCACGCCCTCGCCCTGGCCGAGTCGGTGGTGGCCGACGAGGATCTGATGGCGGTGGTCGAACCCTTGCTGCCCCGGCTCAGCGCGGACGAGATCCGCGGTGAGATCGCGGCGTCCCGGATCGCGGCCGAGGACGACGCGGTCCAGACCGAGGACGCCGACATCTACGGCGACTACGAGGACCTGCTCGAAGACGAACCCGGCCCGGAGACGGTGCAGCAGCACGCCGAGGCGCGACCGGCGCCGAGTCCGGAGGACCTGCGGGCGGGGATGGCCCGGATCGCCGACAAGCTGGGCAACCTGAGCGGCTGACGGAATAACCCCAGTCGCCCGTCGGCGCGGGGCACAACGGACGACCAGGTTGACGCCGGCATACCCGGCCGGCGGCGGTTCGAACCCCTGGGCGGGTCAGCCCCGCACCGGTGTCGCCGCCAGCAGGGCCCGTACGCCCGCGAGGTAGGTTGCCCGGTCCGGACCGTCGGCCAGGATCCGCTGGAGGAAGTAGCCGGGGATCAGCCCGAACAGGGCCGCCCCCATGGCCTCGGGATCGGCATCCGACGGCAGCTCACCGGTGTCGCGGGCCCGCTCGGCGAGGGCCACGAAGTGGTTGCGGAACCCGGTGTACTTCTCGTTGACGAACTCCGCCAGGGCGGGGTCGCGCAGCGACTCGGCCCAGACCTGGATGGCGATGCGGAGTATGCCGTCCGGGCCGGTCTGGGCGTCGACGAAGGTCAGCGCCCGGTCCATCGCCGCGACCAGGGGTAGCGGCGGGTCGTGCTTGGTGATCTCCACGAAGAGCTGGTCGGCACTGTTGATCACGGTTTCGGCGATCGAGGTGATCAGCTCGTTCTTGCTCCTGAAGTAGCGGTACACGGCACCGACCGAGAGTCCGGCCTCGTTGATCACATCCTGCATCGAGGTGCTGTGGAAACCGTTGCGCAGGAAGCAGCGCCTGGCCGCGTCGAGGATCTGCTGGCGGCGGGCGGCGAGGTGTTTGTCGGAGACGCGAGGCATGACGCAAACAATAAAACGAGCGTTCGTTCTTGACGACCGATCCGGCCCGATGGGACGCTGGGTTTAAAGAGAACGAACGCTCGTTTTAAGGAGAGGGAGATGGCTCAGCCAGCTCACCGGCTCGGCTCACCGATCGTCGTGGCGGTCCTGCTCGCCGCCGTTGCGGTGGTTCTGCAGGCGCTGCTCGTACCCCTGTTTGCGGCACCGGCGGCGAACCTGGCGCCGCGCGACCTGCCGGTCGCGGTCGCCGGGCCGGCGCCCGCCGCCGAGGCGTTCGCCGCGCGACTGGCCGCCGCCCAGCCCGGTGCCTTCGACCTGCGTACGCTGCCCGACCCGGCGGCGGGCGACCGTGCGCTGCGCGACCGCGAGGTGTACGCCGTTTTTGTCCCCGGCCCGGACGGGCTGACCCTGCGCACCGCCGCCGGTGCCAGTCCCACCGTGGCCGCCCTGCTCACCGAGGTCGCCCGAGGTGGCGGCGCCCCGGTACGGGTGGTCGAGGTGGTGCCGGCCGACCCGGACGACCCGCGCGGCACCGGTTTCGCGGCCGGTTTCCTGCCACTCGCGCTGGTCAGCGTGCTGGCCGGAGCCCTGCTCGCGCTGCTCGCCGCCAACCGGCCCGCCCGGCTGACCGGCCTGGTGGCGTACGGTGTGCTGGCCGGCCTGACCGGCGCGGCCGTGCTCCAGGGCTGGCTCGGTGTGCTGCCCGGCGACTACCTGTCCAACGCCGGGGCGATCGGCCTGTTCGCGCTGGCGACCGCGGCCATGGTGACCGGGCTCGGCGCACTGCTCGGTCGGGCCGGGATCGGGCTCGGCGCGTTCCTGCTCTTCCTGGTCGGCAACTCGCTCGGCGCGGTGGCTGCCGCACCCGAACTCCTGCCCCGGCCGTGGGGGGACCTCGGCCAGTGGTTGCCGGTGGGTGCCGGTGCCGACCTGCTTCGTTCGGCCGCGTTCTTCGACGGGGCGGGCGCGGGCGCACCGCTGTCGATCCTCGCGGGTTACGCCGTACTCGGTCTGCTACTGGCTGTGACCGGTCGGGCGGCGATCGCGATCACCGAAAGCGCCCCCGCCAACACGGAGAAGAACCGAATGGTGTCGAATTCGGTAGCCTGAGGAATTGTTATTAACGCGGAACTTGGCCAAACGTTTCCGGTTAGTCACCCAGCGGTACGGCTCTGAGCAGGGAAAACTCCCCTTAGTGTCCGTTTAGGTGGTTGTGGCCGATCACGTACCAGCACGAAGAGTGATTTCGACCACGAGAGAGTTACGTGAGGGTAACAGCACCTCAACAGTCGGGCACGATTGTCGGCCGGTGGGTGGGCGCGGGCGTACGCTCCCGTCCTAACGTGGGACGCCGGGTGCAAGGTGCAGGCCGGCTTTTGGGCTGCCACCGCGAGTCGGTGTGCATGGGGAAGGAGACCGTCTTGCGCTCAGTGCGTGGGATGCGGATCGTTTCGGTATTCGCGGTTGGTGGGCTCGCGTTGGGCGTCGCCGCCTGCGGCGAGGCGCCGAGCGAGAGCGGCGGCACTGACACCGCCGCCAAGAAGTACAACGCATGCATGGTGACCGACGTTGGTGGCATCGACGACAAGTCGTTCAACACCTCCGCCTGGAAGGGCCTGCAGGAGGCCAAGGCGGCGGACAGCAACATCGACATCAAGTACGTCGCCTCGAAGGCCGAGGCCGACTACGAGCCCAACCTGACCCAGTACGTCAACCAGGACTGCGACTTCATCCTCGCGGTCGGTGGTCTGATGGGTGACGCCACCTCCAAGATCGCGAAGGCGAACCCGGACCAGCAGTTCGGCATCGTGGACGCGAAGCTCCCGGAGAGCAACGTCTACCCGATGCAGTTCGACACCGCACAGGCCGCGTTCCTCGCCGGCTACGTCGCGGCGGGCATGAGCAAGACCGGCAAGGTGGGCACCTACGGCGGCATGAAGATCCCGCCGGTGACCATCTTCATGGACGGCTTCGCCGACGGTGTGGCCCAGTACAACAAGGTCAAGGGCAAGACGGTCCAGGTCCTCGGCTGGAACAAGGCCACCCAGGACGGGTCGTTCACCAACGACTTCGTCAAGCAGGACGAGGGCAAGAAGGTCAGCGACACCCTGGTCGCCCAGGGCGCGGACATCGTCATGCCGGTCGCCGGTGGCGCCGGTCAGGGCACCACCGCCGCCGCGCAGGCGTCCGGTGGCAAGTTCAACGCGATCTGGGTCGACGTCGACGGCTGCGAGAGCACCCCGAACTGCCCGGCCCTGGTCACCACCGTGGTCAAGAACATCCCGGACGTCGTCCGGGACGCCGTGACCAAGGCGGCCAAGGGCGAGAAGCTCGCGCACGACCCGGGCTTCACCGGCACCCTCGCCAACAACGGCGTCGAGCTGGCCCCGTACCACGACTTCGACAGCAAGGTTCCGGCCGAGCTGAAGGCCGAGGTCGACAAGCTGAAGGCGGACATCGCCGCCGGCACCATCACCGTCACCTCCCCGGCCCAGCCGAAGTGACGTCGAACCGGCCGTCGGGGGTGAGAACATCACCTCCGGTGGCCGGTTCACCCCAGCAGCAGCGACAGCCGGCCGCGCCGGCATTCGGGGTAGCACCCCGGACGCCGGGGCGGCCGTGTCGCGCCACGCCCGGCCGCACCCGGCCCGGACAGCCCCTGAGCGTACGTTCAGGCAGGCGCCGTACCATGCTCAGCCGTCGGCCGAACGGGTCGACACGGCTGACCCGTTCCCCCTCCCGCCCCGCCCCGATGGCGGCTAGGCTGCACCATCGCCCGCACTCCAGGAGGTTGCGCTGAGACTCGAACTGCGCGGCATCACCAAGCGGTTCGGTGACCTGGTCGCCAACGACCACATCGATCTGACGGTAGAGCCCGGAGAGATTCACGCGCTTCTCGGAGAGAACGGCGCGGGCAAGTCCACTCTGATGAACGTGCTGTACGGCCTGATCCAACCCGACGAGGGCGAGATCCTGGTCGATGGCGCCCCACTGCGGATCAAGGGCCCGGCGGACGCCATCGGTGCCGGGATCGGCATGGTGCACCAGCACTTCATGTTGGTGCCGGTCTTCACCGTCACCGAGAACGTCATGCTCGGCGCCGAGCAGGTACGCGGCGGCATCGCCGGGTTCCTCGACAAGCGGCGTGCCCGCAAGCTGGTAACCGAGGTGTCCGCCCGCTACAACCTGCGGGTGGACCCGGACGCGGTGATCGAGGACCTCCCGGTCGGCGTGCAGCAGCGGGTCGAGATCGTCAAGGCGCTGACCCGCGACGTCGACCTGTTGATCCTGGACGAGCCGACCGCGGTGCTGACCCCGCAGGAGACCGACGAGCTGCTCGCGGTGATGCGGGCGCTCAAGGAGTCCGGCAAGTCGATCGTGTTCATCACGCACAAGCTCAAGGAAGTCAAGGCGATCGCCGACCGGATCACCGTCATCCGGCGCGGCCGGACCGTCGGTACGGCGAGCCCGCAGGCCAGCGAGGACGAACTGGCCGCCCAGATGGTCGGCCGTACGGTCAATCTCCTGGTCGACAAGGGTCCCGCCGATCCGGGTGAACCGGTCCTGGAGATCGAGGGGCTGGTCGTCGACGACGAGCGCGCCTACCGGGCGGTGGACGGCGTCGACCTGACCGTGCGGGCCGGTGAGGTGCTCGGCATCGCCGGGGTGCAGGGCAACGGCCAGACCGAGCTGGTCGAGGCGATCATGGGCCTGCGGCCGGTGCTGGCCGGCTCGGTGAGCCTGGTCGGGCAGCGGATCGACGGCTGGACCACCAAGAAGGTGCTCCGGGCCGGGGTCGGCTACGTCCCCGAGGACCGCAGCGTCGACGGGTTGGTCAAGGAGTTCAGCGTCGCCGAGAACCTGGTGCTGGACATCTACGACCAGCCGCCGTTCGGGGCCGGGCTCCGGCTGCGTCCGGAGGAGATCGCCCGGTCGGCGGCCGAGCGGATCGAGCAGTTCGACGTCCGTACGCCCAGCGCGGACGCGGCCGTCGGTACGCTCTCCGGCGGCAACCAGCAGAAGGTCATCGTGGCCCGGGAGCTGTCCCGCCCACTGAAGCTCTTCGTCGCCGCGCAACCGACCCGGGGCGTCGACGTCGGCTCGATCGAGTTCATCCACCAGCGAATAGTGCGCGAGCGGGACATCGGCACCGCCGTATTGTTGATCTCCAGCGAGTTGGACGAGGTGATCGGCCTGGCCGACCGGATCGCGGTGATGTACCGCGGCCGGATTCTCGGCATCGTCGGCCCGGACACCCCCCGCGAGGAGATCGGGCTGCTGATGGCCGGGATCACCGACGAGTCGGCCACCCCGACTCCCGGTAGCACCCCTGCGGACGAGGAAACGTCATGAGCGAGCGGAGCGAGGCGTCGGCATGAGCGAGCTAGCTGGTGCTGCGTCGCCGGACAAGGATCCGGCGGACCAGGCGCGGGCCGCGCGATCCGCGGCCGCGAACGCCGACCCGCCGAAGCCGGGTACGGGCGACGAGCCCACCACCCCGCCCGGCCGTGGTCCGGTCCTGCTGCGCAGCTTCCTGCAGAACCTCTGGGCGGCCAACACCGTCACGGTGACGGTGCTGGCCATCGTGCTGGCGACGGTGATCGGCGCGATCCTGATCATCATCTCCGACCCGGAAGTGCTGCACACCTACAGCTACATCACCGCCCGCCCGCAGGACGCGCTGAACTCGAGCTGGTCGGTGGTCAGTGAGGCGTACGCCAACCTGTTCAAGGGTGCGGTGTTCGACCCGGCGGCCGTACAGGGCTGGATCAACGGCACGAACGGCTGGGAACTGGTCTTCGCGCCGATCTCCGAGACGCTGACGTACACCGCGCCGCTGGTCTTCACCGGGCTGGCGGTGGCACTGGCGTTCCGGGGCGGGCTGTTCAACATCGGCGCCCAGGGTCAGGCCACGCTCGGCGTGATCGTGGCCGCGCTGGCCGGGTTCCTGATCCCGCTGCCGCCGGTGATCCACCTGATAGTGGCACTGGTCGCCGGTGCCCTCGGTGGGGCGATCTGGGGCTTCATCCCTGGCTTCCTGAAGGCACGGACCGGCGCACACGAGGTGATCAACACGATCATGCTCAACTACGTCGCCGTCTACCTGCTCTCCTGGGTGATCCTGCAGAAGGTCGTCCACGACCCGAACCGGACCGACGCGATCAGCCGCCCGGTCGACTCGTCGGCCCAACTGCCCCGGCTGCTCGGCAGCGACCTGCGGGTGCACGCCGGGATCCTGCTCGCGGTGGTCGCCACCGGGGTGGTCGCCTGGCTGCTCAACCGGTCCACGTTCGGCTTCGAGCTGCGCGCGGTCGGGGCCAACCCGGACGCCGCCCGGACCGCCGGCATTAGCGTCACCAAGACGTACGTGCTGCTCATGGTGATCTCCGGGGCGCTGGCCGGACTCGGTGGGGCGAACATGGTGGTCGGCTCCACCGCCAGCGCGCTCACCCCGCTGGTGGTGGCACAGATCGGTTTCGACGGCATCCTGGTGGCCCTGCTCGGGCGGGTGAAGCCCTGGGGCGTCCTGCTCGCCGCGCTGCTGTTCGGCGCGTTGCAGGCCGGCGGCAATCGGATGCAGTCGTACGCCGGGATCTCGCTGGAGCTGGTGACCGTGCTGCAGGCGCTGATCGTCATCTTCATCGCCGCACCCGCCCTGATTAAGGCGATCTTCCAGCTCCGCGCCGCGCGAGCCGCCAGATTGCAGACGAGCCTGGCGAAGGGCTGGTAGTCGATGTCCACGATGGCAGTGGGGGATGTCGCTCTGGCCCCCGTACACCAGGGGTTCTGGACCCGTAACCGGCGGATCGGCCTCGGGCTGCTCGTCTTCGGCCTGGCCGCGGCGATCGCGTTCGGGGCGCTCGCCACCGGCGAGCTGGCCCGGTTCACCCTCAGCGAGGACGCGGCCGGTGCCGCACTGGAGATCAACGGTACGGCCGGCGCCATCCTGTTCGGGCTGATCGCCGCCGCGGCCGGTGGTGCGCTGCTGTTCGGGGTGCCCAAGCGCTGGTTCACCCTCCTGCTCGGCATCGGCGTGGTCGGCTTCGTCCTCTCCTTCCTCTGCTGGCAGGTCTCGGCCGCCCCGGCGGGGCAGAACTTCATGCCCCTGGTCAACATCGTCCGGAACACCTTCCTGCTGGCCCTGCCGCTGATCTTCGGGGCGCTGGCCGGGGTGCTCTGCGAACGCTCCGGTGTGGTCAACGTGGCGATCGAGGGCCAGTTGCTGATGGGCGCCTTCGCCGGTGCCCTCTTCGGCTCGCTCACCGGGAGCGTCTGGGTCGGGCTGGTCGCGGCGGCCATCGGCGGCGCGTTCATCTCGCTGCTGCTCGCCGTCTTCTCCATCCGCTACCTGGTCGACCAGGTGGTCATGGGCATCGTGCTGAACCTGCTCGCGGTCGGCCTGACCGGGTTCCTCTACGAGCGGCTGATGCAGACCGACGCGGCGACGTACAACCAGCCGCCGCACTTCAGCAACTGGTCGATCCCACTGCTGTCGGAGATCCCGGTGATCGGGCCGGCGATCTTCGAGAGCAACATCTTCCTCTACCTGGCGCTGGTCCTGGTGCTGGTGATCCACTTCGGGTTGTTCCGTACCCGCTGGGGGCTGCGTACCCGGTCGGTCGGCGAACACCCGACCGCCGCCGACACCCTCGGCGTACGGGTGCTCCGGCTGCGCTACCGCAACGTGCTGCTCGCCGGCGCGGTCGCCGGGATCGGCGGTGCCTCGTACACCCTGGCGCTCTACACCTTCAGCAAGAACATGATCGGCGGTAAGGGGTTCATCGCCCTGGCCGCGCTGATCTTCGGCCGGTGGAGCCCGACGGGGGCCCTGCTCGCCGCGCTGTTCTTCGGCTTCGCCGACCAGCTCGGCACCTACCTGAGCGCGATCAACAGCGTCATCCCCAGCGACTTCCTGGCGATGCTGCCGTACCTCGCCACCATCCTGGCCGTCGCCGGGCTGGTCGGCCGGGTCCGGGCACCGGCCGCGGACGGCAAGCCCTACATCAAGGGCTGATCGGACACGCGCAAGCGCGCAGCGCCGGCCGGTTGGCGGGTCTGACCAGCGGCGGGGCAGGATGGGGACGTGACTATGGAGATCGACTGGGTGCAGCTACGGGCCGCCGCGACCGAGGCCATGCGGCACGCGTACGCCCGGTATTCGAACTTCCCGGTCGGCGCGGCCGGGCTGGTCGACGACGGCCGGGTGGTGGTCGGCTGCAACGTGGAGAACGCCGCGTACGGCGTGACCCTCTGCGCCGAGTGCGGGGTGATCTCCGCGCTGCACGTCACCGGCGGGGGCCGGCTGGTCGCCCTCTCCTGCGTCGACGCCACCGGGGAGCCGCTGATGCCCTGCGGCCGGTGCCGGCAACTGCTCTGGGAACACGGCGGACCGGACTGCCTCGTCGAGGCGTACCCCCGGCCGCTGCGGATGGACGAACTGCTGCCGCACGCGTTCGACGTGGCGGACCTGGAAGCGGTCGTCGCACCACCGGTGCTGCCGACCGTGCCGGAACGCCTCGCCGCCTGGCGGGGGCGGGGCACCGTCTTCGTCCACCCGGACGTCTCCGGCGGACAGCAGGTCTGGACCGGGTACTGGGAGCGGTCCGCGGGTGACGGCGGTGACGAGCCCACCGGAGTGCTGGAGGAGGCACCGAGCTGGGAGAAGCCGGACGACGCGGTGGCCTGGGGCCACGCCCGTACGCCCCGGGTGGTGGTGGTCGACGCGGCCGGCACCCTCTACTGGGCCGGCGAGGGCGAACCGCCGATGGAGATCCCCGTCCGCTGGCCCGGATCCGACATCGACTGACCCGGCAACTCAACTGGTCCGCGCGCGGGACCGAACCCGGTGCGGCCAGATCGATCTCTCTCACAAGGCAGGGTGGAAGGCTCATGAGCACGTTCAGTGCGGTCGAGGTGATCCGGACCAAGCGGGACGGTGGGGTGCTCAGCGACGGGCAGATCGACTGGGTGGTCGACGCGTACACCCGGGGGCTGGTCGCGGACGAGCAGATGTCGGCGCTCGCCATGGCCATCCTGCTGCGCGGCATGACCCCGGCGGAGATCGCCCGGTGGACCGCCGCGATGATCAACAGCGGGGAACGGCTCGACCTGTCCGGCGTACGTCGCCCGACCGTGGACAAGCACTCCACCGGTGGCGTCGGTGACAAGATCACGCTGCCGTTGACCCCGCTCGTCGCCGCCTGCGGTGCCGCCGTACCGCAGCTCTCCGGACGGGGTCTCGGCCACACCGGCGGCACCCTGGACAAGCTCGAGTCGATTCCCGGCTGGCGGGCCGCGCTGAGCAACGACGAGTTCATCGACCAACTCGCCGGCACCGGCGCGGTCATCTGCGCGGCCGGCGACCACCTGGCCCCGGCCGACCGCAAGCTGTACGCCCTGCGCGACGTCACCGGCACGGTCGAGGCGATCCCGCTGATCGCCAGCTCGATCATGAGCAAGAAGATCGCCGAGGGTACCGGCGCCCTGGTGCTCGACGTGAAGGTCGGCAGCGGCGCGTTCATGAAGTCCGTCGACGACGCCCGTGAACTGGCCCGGACCATGGTCGAACTCGGCACCGCGCACGGCGTACGCACCGTCGCCCTGCTCACCGAGATGTCCACCCCGCTGGGCCTGGCGGTCGGCAACGCCGTCGAGGTGACCGAGTCGGTCGAGGTGCTGGCCGGCGGTGGACCCGCCGACGTGGTGGAGCTGACCCTCGCGCTCGCCCAGGAGATGCTCGACGCCGCCGGGCTGACCGGCGTCGACCCCGAGCCGGCACTGCGCGACGGTCGGGCGATGGACTCCTGGCGGGCCATGATCCGGGCCCAGGGCGGGGACCCCGACGCGCCCCTGCCGGTCTCGAACGAGACCGAGGTGGTTCGCGCCGACCGGGACGGGTACGTGTCGACCGTGGACGCGTACACCATCGGGGTGGCCGCCTGGCAGCTCGGCGCCGGGCGGGCCCGCAAGGAGGACCCGGTCAGCGCCGGCGCGGGCGTGCTGCTGCACAAGCGTCCGGGTGACCGAGTACGAGCCGGTGACGTCCTCTACGAGCTGCGTGCCGACACGGCCTCCCGGATCCCGGCGGCACTCGCCACGGCCGCCGCCGCGGTCACCGTCACCGACGCCGCACCGGTACGGCCGCCACTGGTCATCGAGCGGATCGGCTGACCGGTGAGCCGTTCGGTCAGCCCGCCCGGTACGACCGGCGGGGCGGCATGGTGCCGGCGCCCGGCAGCCGCTATTCTCGCTGGCCAGGGGGACCATCCGGCGCTGAGCCGCTGAAGACTTGCAGGGACGAAGCTGTGACCGTACCCGCTCCCGACCCCCGCGCCGTGCGAACGGCCAACCTCGACGAGATGAGCCGCCTCGGGCTCCCGCTGCCACCTGCCCAGTTCCCGCTCGTCTGGGAACCGGGCGACGAGGTGGAACTGCGGCCGACGGCCGAGATCGAGGCCCGGCTCGCGGTTCTGCAGGTCGTGCTGGCCCGCTGCTTCGGCATGCCGGCCGAGGCCGGGATGAGCTGGCTGCTCGGCTCGCACCTGGTCGAGACCGTCACCCCGCCGGAGTGGCAGTTCGTGATGGGCGGCCGGGGCGACCACCGCTCGTTCGTACTGCACCACGACGCGGCCTTCGCGCTCGCCTGGGTGCTCGGGCTGACCAAGCACCTCGACCCGTCGGAGCCCACCGACGAGCGGTTGACGGAGCTGCTGCCGAACCTGGTGGCGGGGGAGACGTTCGCCCAGTGGCGTTCGCGGACCCTGGTCGCACCCAGGGACGCGGTGGAGGTCGCCGCCCTGCTCGACTTCTACTACTGCCTCGACTGGGGACACCTGGAGCTGGAGCGGCTCGGCGGGACACACCCGAGCCTGATCGACGCGAACGCGATCGGTCAGCGCCGGTGGGCGCTGGAGTGGGCGGTGATCCTGCGCGGCCCGTACCACGACCCGCCGGCCGGCTGGGAGGAAGTCGACCTGTCGACCTGATCCCCGCCGGCCTCAGCGTGGGCGGTAGTGGCCGAGTTCGACGGTGGCGGTGACCGTCACCGGTTCCGGCAGCGACTCGATCCGGGCGGCGAGCCGGGCCGGGTCGACGTGCCAGGCACTCGGCCCCATGCCCACCAGAGTGGCCACCTCGCGCCGGTGCAGTCGCATCGGATGGGTGTGCCGGCTCCGGTCGACCAGGTCGAACTCGCCGGCCAGGCTGCCCGCGACCCGGTCGGACTTGGTCGGGTCGACCCGGAGCAGGTCGAGCCGGTCGACCAGTTCGGCGAGATGGTCGGCGGCCGGGGTGACCACCAGGAGGGCGCCGTCCGGCCGGAGCACCCGGCGGAACTCCGGCCCGTTGCGCGGGGCGAAGACGTTGAGCAGCAGTGCGGTGGACGCGTCGGCCAGGGGGAGCCCGGCCCAGGTGTCGCAGAGCGCCGCCGCCGCCCGGGGATGGGCGCGGGCCGCCCGGCGCAGCGCCGGCTTGGAGACGTCCAGCGCCAGCCCGACCGCGTCCGGGACCGCGTCGAGCACCGCGGCCAGGTGCCATCCGGTCCCGGCCCCGGCGTCGACAACCAGATTCGGGTACGCGCCACCGGTGCTCTCGGTCGGGGCCCCGGTGCGGCTGGCGGGGCTCATGACGGCGGCGGCTGCCACGGCCAGGGCGGCGGAGATCATGTCGTAGTGGCCCGCGCCGAGGAACTCCGCCCGCGCGGTGACCATCTCCGGGCTGTCCCCGGTGTGCGGGGCGCGGCCGGCGAGCAGGTTGACGTACCCCTGGCGGGCCAGGTCGAAGCTGTGCCCGCGCGGACAGCGCAGGGCCCGCGCGGTCCCCGTGTCGACCGCGTCGAGCGGCTGGCCGCAGAGCGGGCAGCGCAACAACCGCAACGGATCGGGACTCATCCCCGCCAGCCTAGGCGGTGCCCGATCATCGGCCGCCCACCCCCGTGACGCGCCGACCGCTGGTCCCCGATGCCGCCGGCAGGCGGAGCACTAGGGTCTTGTCATGGTGGCAATCGCATACGAAGACATCGTCAAGGCACCCAAGGCGCTCCTGCACGACCACCTGGACGGCGGGCTGCGGCCGGCGACCATCATCGAGCTGGCCGACGCGATCGGGCACCCGCTGCCCAGCACCGATCCGACCGAGCTGGGCCGGTGGTTCGTCACCGCCGCCGACTCCGGATCGCTGGAGCGGTACCTGGAGACGTTCGCGCACACGGTCGCCGTGATGCAGACCGCCGACGCGCTGCGCCGGGTCGCCGCCGAGTGCGCGCAGGACCTGGCCGCCGACGGGGTCGTCTACGCCGAGATCCGGTTCGCCCCGGAGCAGCACCTGGAGCAGGGACTGAGCCTGGACGAGGTGGTCGAGGCGACCGTCGCCGGCTTTGCCGAGGGGGCCGCGGCGGCGGCGGCGGGCGGCCGGAGCATCCGGATCGGCACCCTGCTCACCGCGATGCGGCACGCCGCCCGGTCGCAGGAGATCGCCGAGTTGGCGGTCCGCTTCCGGGACGAGGGCGTGGTGGGCTTCGACATCGCGGGCGCCGAGGCGGGCTTCCCGCCCACCCGGCACCTGGACGCCTTCGAGTACCTCCAGCGGGAGAACTTCCACTTCACCATCCACGCCGGTGAGGCGTTCGGCCTGCCGTCGATCTGGCAGGCGATCCAGTGGTGCGGCGCCGACCGGCTCGGGCACGGCGTACGGATCGTTGACGACATCACCGCGGGTACCGAACCGGTCCTCGGCCGGCTCGCCGCGTACGTCCGGGACAAGCGGATCCCACTGGAACTCTGCCCGTCGTCGAACGTACAGACCGGTGCGGTGCGGTCCATCGCGGAGCACCCTATCGGGCTCCTGCGGGATCTGCGCTTCCGGGCCACCGTCAACACCGACAACCGGTTGATGAGCGGTACCTCGATGTCGCGGGAGATGCTCCTGCTGGTGGAGGCGTTCGGTTATGGCTGGGCCGAGCTGCAGTGGTTCACGATCAATGCGATGAAGAGCGCGTTCATCCCGTTCGACGAGCGATTGGCGATCATCAACGAGGTGATCAAACCGGCGTACGCCAAGTTGCTGCCCTGATCCGGTACGGCGGTCAGGCCGTACGCCCGGGGTTGCCGACCGCGGCGCCGGTGCCGAACGCGTTGCCGCCGTCGGCGACCGTGCCGGTGCCGGTCGCGGCGTGGTGCAGGGCGGCCACCCGCCGGACGACCTGACCGCCGCGGGCCGGCTGGCAGCCGAGACCGGTCTGCCGGCGCAGCACCACGGGTTCGTTGCGGGCGAGTGCGATTCCTCGACGAACCAGCAGCCCCGGTGCCTTACGCCGTTCGCTGAGGTCGCGTACCAGCCGGCGAAAGAACGTCGCGCCGCGCGGGCGCCGCAACGTGTACGCTCCGGCGAGCAACCCGAGTCGACGGCATTCGGGTACTATCTCGGCAGCAAAAATCCCTTCGGCGATAAAGAGTGGCGATCCGGCTAGATCGAATGTCCGACTGTCCACCCGCCGGTCCGCGCCGATCGCGTAAACCGGCACTTCGGCACTGCCGTTCCGGACCAGCGCGGCAATCGCCGCCACGGCCGCTGTGGAGTCCCAGGCATGTGGTGACTCCCAGTCCACAAGACCGGCCCGGCGCGGCAGCGTAGGGTCGTCACCGTCCTTGTAGAAATCGTCGAGGGAGAGCACGGGAAGCCCGGTGCGACGGGCGATGTACGACTTTCCGGAGCCCGAAGGTCCAGCGAGCAGCACCACTCCGACAGAGGATCTCATTACTTTGAGTTACTCCCAGCAGACGGATTGCTAGCAAATTGCATGAACATCCCATCACACGGTCCGCGACGGACAACCTGGGCTTTCTCTTTGACTTGTGTCGTGATGGAATCTCGGAGGTCCGACCCGCCCGGGTCGGTCGATGGGCGGTGCCCGCTGCAACGCGCGGGCACCGAAAAGGGAGGGCGGTGACGTGAGCAAGCGGCCGAACACGGCGAACTCTTTCCTGTCGCGTCTCCGCCGGCCAATGGGCCGGCTCCGTGACATGCCGATCTGGTCCAAGCTCGGCATCATCATGATCGTGCCGACGCTCGCCACCATCGTGGTCGGCACGACCGGGCTCATCGACCACCTGCAGACCTACAACAACGCGGAACGGGCACGCACCCTCGCCAACCTGGCCCAGGCGTCCGGCGCCCTGGTCGACGGGCTGCAGGACGAGCGGGCTGCCGCCGTACTGCTGCTCGGTTCGCCGAACCAGGAGGCGAAGGCGAAGTACCAGGACGCGTACAGCAAGGTGCACCCCCGGATCGACGCGGCCAAGGGCCCGTACTCCGAGCAGCGCGCCGAGCTCGACGACCTGCCGGCCAACTTCAACGGCCTGCTCACCCGGATCGACCGGAGCCTGGCCGACCTGCCCGGCACCCGCAGCCAGGTGGTCAACGCCAAGCTGAAGCTCACCGACGCCTCGCAGTCGTACGAGGGCCTGATCAGCGACCTGCTCGACATCCGCGACTCGGCCTCCCAGCTTGCCGGCGACAGCGCGCTGAGCGAGCGGATGCGGGCCGCCACCGCGACCTCCCGCGCCAAGGAGTTCCTCTCCGTACGCCGGGTCGTGGTGCACCGGGCCCTCATCCAGAACGAGCTGACCCCGGTACTGCGCACCGACTACATCGCCACCGAGACCGGGCAGCAGCAGGCGCTGCAGTCCTTCCAGTCGGTCGCCACCCGGTCCGAGGCCGAGTTCTACGAGCAGACGGTCGCCGGTTCCGACCAGCGCGAGGCGGACAACTACAGCGGCTACATCCGGGGCAAGACCAACGACGACATGTCGGATGCCCCGTTCGACGCGGACAAGTGGGACGCGGCGATGGTCGGTAACGCGAAGCTGATCCGTACCGTCGAGGCCCGCCTCGACACCGACGCGGTCAACCGCGCGACGGAGATCCGCGACGACGTACGCCAGCAGGTCTTCGTCGAGACCACGCTGCTGCTCGCCACGCTGTTCCTGGCCATCCTGTTCGCCTGGATCGTGGCCCGCTCGATGGCCCGGTCGCTGCGCGAACTGCGCCACGGTGCGCTCTCGATCGCCCAGTACGGCCTGCCGCAGGCGGTCGCCCGGCTGCGTGACCCGGCGCTGTCGGCCCAGATGTCGCCGGTGCAGCTCGCCAACCAGATCGCCGAACCACTGCCGGTACGCGGCAAGGACGAGTTCGGACAGGTGACCGAGGCCTTCAACGCGGTCCACCTCGAAGCCGTCCGGACCGCTGCCGAGCAGGCCGCGCTCCGCTCCTCGGTCGCGACGATGTTCGTCAACCTGGCCCGTCGTTCGCAGATCCTGGTCGACCGGCTGATCGGTCACCTGGACCGGCTGGAGCGCGGTGAGGAGGACCCGGACCGGTTGGCCGAGCTGTTCCAGCTCGACCACCTGGCCACCCGGATGCGTCGTAACGACGAGAACCTGCTGGTGCTCGCCGGTGCGGACTCCACCCGTGTCCAGCGGGAGCCGGCCGCCCTGATCGACGTGCTGCGGGCCGCCCAGTCCGAGGTCGAGCACTACACCCGGATCGAGTTCGGGGTGGTCGACCGCGACATCGAGGTGGCCGCGCACGCCGTCAACGACCTGGTCCACCTGGTCGCGGAGCTCTTCGACAACGCCACCGCCTTCTCGCCGCCCGACTCGCAGGTCATGGTCGAGGCCCGGCGGGTCGGCGACCGCGCGTCGCTCTACGTCGAGGACCGGGGCATCGGCATCACCGCCGACCAGCTCTACGACCTCAACGAGCGGCTCGCCACGCCACCCCAGGTGGACGTCGCGGTCTCCCGGATGATGGGCCTCGTGGTGGTCGCCCGACTGGCGGCCCGGCACGGGGTCAAGGTCGAACTGCGGCCCGGCTCCGACCGGGGCACGGTCGCCGACGTGACCATGCCCACCTCGGTGCTCGTCCCGCGGGCACTCTCCGGTCGGGCCCAGCAGTCCGGCGGTTACACCACCCCGGCCCAGCAGCCGCCGACCCAGCGGCCGAACTTCGGACCCCCGCTGGCCCTGGAGGGCAGCCCGGTCCCGCCGGCCCAGCGGACGCCGGAGCGCGACTTCGGTTCGGCCGGGCGCCCGTTCGAGCCGGCCGCGTTCAACAGCGGTGGCCTCGGCAACGCCGGCTCCGGTCTCGGCAACGGTTCCGGTCTGGGTAGCAACGGTGGCGGGTTCGGTAACGGAGCCGCTCGCGGCAACGGTGCCGGGCGCGGAATGCCGGCCTGGTCCGACCTCACCGGCGCGAAGGCCGGCAACGGCAGCGACGGGTTCAGCCCGCGTCCGTCCAACGGGCACGGTGTCGACCCGCTGCCGCAGCGCCGGGTGACCGAGTCGGGCAACGAAGGCGAACCGACCGGTACGCCGGGACCGAACATCCCCCGGCAGCTCCCGGCCAACCCGGAAGCGCGACCGGCCAGCGCCGGACTGGCGCCTCCGGCCCCGCCGCCGGTTTCGGCCCCGCCGATCTCCGCCCCGCCGGTTTCGGCCCCGCCGGTTTCGGCGCCCCCTCAGTCGGCACCGCCCGCGGTCTCCGCCGCAGGCGCCCCGCCGGCCTGGCCACCGGTCAGCGCCGCCGACCGGGAGGTGCCCGCACCCTCGGTTCCGGAGCGGCTGGCAGCGGCGCTGGACATGACGGCCGAACTGCCCCGCGTCGTCCGGCCCCCGGTCGAGCCACCGATCACGGTGCCCTCGGCGGCGGCGGTCGAGGCCCGGCCGAGGTTCGCCGACGAGACCATGGAACTGCCGATCTTCCGTGAGCTGGAGTCCGCCTGGTTCCGTACCCGGCGCACGGTCAACGACGAGACCAGTTCCGACGACAGTGCCGCTCCGGCGGGCAACGGCCAGTACGTCACGGCCGACGCCGCCCGGAGCACGGCCCAGAACGGTTCCGTCAGTGCTCCGGCCAGCCCCGCGATGGCGGCTCCGGCGGTTTCCACCGCGGCGAGCCGTGCCTCGGGGTCGACGGCGGAGACGACAGCGGGATCGGTCGGTTACGGCAACGGCGCCGGCCGGCCGGGAGGCTCGCCGGTGGGCGGCTGGCAGACGGCCGCCGACGACGGCTGGCGTGCCGCGTCAGCGGCTACCGACGTGCCGGTCGCCGAAACCACCCAGAAGGGTCTGCCCAAGCGGGTGCCGATGGCACAGTTGGTACCCGGCGGGGTAGAAAAGCCGAGCGTCTCGGTGCAGCGCCGGACACCGGAGGCGGTACGTGGCCTGCTGTCCGCGTACCACCGGGGTGTGCAGCGCGGTCGTACCTCGGAAGACCCGTCGACCAACCCGGAAGGGACTCCGGGAGGTCAGCAATCCCCGCAGGCCGGCTTAGGCCCCGCGGCCGGGAGCGGTCAGAAGGAGCATGAAGCATGACATCTACGCAGGATCTCGGTTGGCTGCTTGCCAACTTCGCCGACCGGGTGCCGGGCGTCGCGCACGCGATCGCCGTCTCCGCGGACGGTCTGCTCCTCGCGTCGTCACGGGACCTTCCGCGTGACCGGGCCGACCAGCTCGCCGCGATCGCGTCCGGACTGGTCAGCCTCACCCAGGGTGCGGCACGCTGTTTCGAGGGTGGCGCGGTTTTGCAAACCGTGGTCGAGATGGACAATGGCTTCCTGTTCCTCATGTCCATCTCGGACGGTTCCTCGTTCGCGGTGCTCGCCGCTCGCAACAGCGACGTGGGACAGGTCGGGTACGAAATGGCACTGCTCGTCGACCGGGTGGGAGACGCGCTCACGCCCGCGCCGCGCGCCGCGGCGGGGATGCTGGGCTAGGAGTGCCGCCGGTCGGCCACCCGGTCAACGGGTGCGACGGCAACGATAGAACGACGAGCTCCACGGGCTCGGGTCACGGACAGGACGAGAAGGGGGTGAACGGCGATGATGGCTGAACGCGACGAGCCAACTGGCGCGCTCGTCAGGCCATACGCCGTCACCCGTGGACGGACCCGGCCGAGGCTCAACATCGCCCTGGAGGCACTGGTCGAAACGACGGTGCGCGGCCGGTCCGCCGGTAACGGCAACGGCGGCCAGGGTCGGGAGCACCAATACATCGCCGCGCTGTGTGACGGTCAGCTGCAGTCGCTCGCGGAAATCGCGGCGCGGATGCAGCTACCGCTCGGAGTGGCCCGGGTCCTCATCGCTGACATGGCCGCCGAAGGCCTCGTCGCGGTGCATGAACCGACAATCCTGGACGACTCTAACGACGCGGTGGGCACTGAACTGCTGGAGAGGGTGCTGAGTGGACTTCGCAGGCTCTGACATGTCGCACCGCCCGATGCCCGGGCGCGTGACATCGGCGAAGATCGTCATCGCCGGTGGGTTTGGCGTCGGCAAGACGACGCTGGTCGGCTCGGTCTCGGAGATCACGCCGTTGACCACCGAGGCGATCATGACGTCCGCCGGCGTCGGCGTCGATGACACGCGACAGGTGCCGGGAAAGACGACCACCACGGTCGCCATGGACTTCGGTCGTATCTCGATCGACCGGGACCTGATCCTCTACCTGTTCGGTACCCCGGGCCAGACACGTTTCTGGTTCATGTGGGACGAACTGGTACGGGGCGCGATCGGGGCGGTGGTGCTGGTGGACACCCGTCGATTGGCCGACTGCTTCGCGGCGATCGACTTCTTCGAGCATCGGCGGCTGCCGTACCTGGTGGCCATCAACTGCTTCGACGGAATGCAGTACCACGATCCGCAGGACGTGCGGGACGCGCTCGCCATCTCGAGCGACGTTCCGGTGGTGGCTTGCGACGCGCGTAACCGCGAGTCGACCAAGCACGTGCTGATCTCGCTGGTGGAGTACGTACTCACCATGCGCAGGTCACGCGCTGTCGCGCCCGCCTGACGCGAGTTAGCGGATCAACCGCCCGGCTGGGAGTTCGCTCCCGGCCGGGCGGTTGGCGTGCGTACGCGGGCGTGGGGTGACAGCGGACACATGCGTGTCCCGGTGAGCGTGGTCAGGTGTGGCGGCGTGAGCGTCGAGATGCCGGTTGGGCATGCGGAAGCGCCGGCTGCGTCCGGGAGGATGTTGCTCGCCGCGCGTAGGGGAACTGTGCCGGCCGATGATGGGCGTGCTGCGTGGGCAGGCGCGTACGGCGGCGGTTCGGGGGCTCAGAGAGCGGTTCAGGGCTCGGGAACGGCCCTCTGCGGATCAGGTCAGGAGATCCGGGTCCACTCGCCGCGGCTGACCGTGAACACTCCGAGCGAGTCCGGTTCCATGCCGCCGTGGCGGATCGGGGCGAACGCGTACGAGCCGGCGATTCCCTCGGTCACCTGGCGGGCCAGGTACACCCGGAGGCGGCCACGGTCGACGCTGTTCGCGAGCCGGGCAGCGGCCGTGATCAGGTGCACCGCGTCCGAGGCGTACGGCGCGAACCCGCTGAACGAGCCGTGCGCCTGGATGTAGCGGAAGACGAAGTCCCGTCGGGCCAGGCCGGCGCTGGTGGTGTTGGTCAGTGACGAGCCGCTCAGCGACATCGGGTGGACGACGAAGGATCCCTCGACGGCCTTGGCGTTCTCGGCCGAGAGTGTCTCCTCGGCGACCGCACCCGCGTCGAAGAAGATCGGGCCCTCGAACCCGGCGTCACGCAGCGCCCGGGCCGCCGCACCGGAACTCGGCGCGGTCGCCCAGACCGTCACTCCGTCCGGCTTGCTGCTCACGATCCGTTCCGCGGCACTGGTGAAGTCGGCGCCGGTGACCGGTAGGCGCACGGTCTTGTCCAGGCTCACGTCGACCGTGTCGAGTGCCCCCGGCATGACCCGTACGCCGGAGTTTCCGTGCAGGCCTGGTGCGGCCAGCAGGGCGACCTTCTTGAGCCGCTGCGAGCTGATCAGGCGGGCCAGTTGGCGGGCGACGTCGGTGGCGTCGGGGGTGAGCTTGTAGACGAAGGTCCGCTGGGGCAGGGGGACCACGATCTCGTCGGCGGCGGCGAGGGAGACGAACGGGACCTGCGCCTCCTGCGCGACCGCGACCATCGACATCGAGGTCTCGGCGAGAGTGCCCCCCACCAGGGCGTGTACGCCCTCGCGGTTGACCATGTCGGTCGCCTGCTCGGCCGCGGTCTTCGGGTTGCTGCCGTTGTCCTGGACCACCAGACGAAGCTTGCGGCGGAGGTTGCCGACCGGCACGCCTTCCTCGTTCAGCGTGTCGAGCGTGATCCGTAGTGCCCGCTCCTGGAGGACGCCCAGTGCCGCGCCGGCGCCGGTCAGCTCCAGGCTGGCGCCGATGGCCAGGTCCTGGGGTCCCTTGCTGGTGGGACCGGTCTGCTCGTCCTCGTCGCCGTTCCCGCAGGCGGCGACGAACAGGGTGGAGGCGCTGGCCAGAAGCAGGCCGCGACGGGTCAGGGCTGATGAACCGATCGCCGGTGTCGTCATCAGATGCCGCCTCTCACGCCGCCAGGTTTCACCGGCCAGCTACTGGCCCGCCGGTATGTTGCCGAGCGGATAGTCCTGCCGTCAAATATTTATGGTGTGGCCCGTACCACTCAATGGGACGTGGGTCCGGTCACAGGAGTTGTCGGTCGGTCAGGAGCGGTATCCGGCGGACCGGTACTCGTACTCCCGATCGTCGTCGCGCTCATTGTGGTCGCGGGTGAAGTCCCAGCCCCCGGCGGCCTCGCGTCCGGGACGACCGCCGACAGCGAAGCCGCCGATCTCCTGGCCCCTGCGCCAACCACGGAAGTAGCCGGTGGTGTGTTCGGCGATCCGGGCCGCGTCGCGCACGATGCGCAGCGGTCGCTCGTCGCGCAGCGGTGAGCCGGGGACCAGGTTGGCCTGGGGCACCCGCTTGGGCAAACCGGCCCGTGTCTCGTCGCCGACCGATGGACGGGCGGCCTGTTCCGCTGCCCGCCAACCGGTGTCGGCGGTCGAGGCCCACTCCACCTGGGCGTCGTCCTCCGGATGTCCGGTGAACCAGGCCGAACGCGCGGCCGCGAAGATCAGCAGGTCACCGTCGCCCTCGTCGGCAACCGGCGGAGCGCTGGGCTCGGCGGCACGGCGGGCCGATCGGGTGAGCCGGCCGTTGCGGTCCGGGTCCTCGGGCTCCACCAGCCGCAGCGGCGGGCCGTCCAGACGCGGGTCGGCGGTCGGTCCGGCCGGGTCGCGCAGGGCGCGGTCGGCCAGCGGTGGCGGCTCGACGAGTCGCAGCATCGGTGGTTCCTGCGGCAGGTCGTCCGCGAGCCACGGGGGCGTCACCCGCCCGTCGCCCGGCCCGGACGCCGCGGGCAGGTCCAGACCGGCGGCGGTGCGCTTGTCGAACTGGTACGCGGGCTCGGCGCTGGCCGCCAGGTCCCGCCCGGCCCGGTCGCGCTCGCTCCGCTCCCGGTCGGCCCGGCTGCGTTCGGCGCGCTCGTTCCGTTCCCGGTCGGCACGTTCCCGTTCGGCGCGCTCACCGCGTTCCCGATCGCGCTCGGCGCGTTCGCGGTCCGCCCGGTCACGCTCGGCGCGTTCGCCGCGCTCCCGGTCGGCCCGGTCACGGTCGAGCTGCTCCAGCCCGAGCTGGTTCTGGTCCCGCTCGTCGCCGGGGCCGACCAGGGGCCAGTTGGCCCGGGAACCGGGCGGCGCGCTGACCGCGTCCGGGCGGGGGGTGGGTACCGGCACGTTGAGGTCGGTGGCGCCGAAGCCGGTCGAGGAGAGACCCGGCTCCCCCTTCGTCTTCGGGCGCGGCACGATCGGCGTCGGGCGCTGGCGCTCGCTCCGGGCGCTGTTGATCGCGGCGGTGGTGAGGGTGGCGCGGAACGGTTCGCCCGCGTCGACGGGCGGCACGCTGCTGCTGCGCTGCACCGGCACGATCGGGGTGATGCCCGGCGGCGGCGGGGGCGGCGCGGACACGGGCCGGTTGGCCGGCGAGTCGCGCCACTGCCCCGGTGATCCGGGGGCTGCGGGCATCGGGGCCGGCAGGTCGCGTTGCGGTTGCGCCACCGGCGGCGGGAGCTGCCGACCGGGCAGGCTGGCCGCGGGTGCGAGCGGCTGCGGTGCGACCGGCGGCGGGGCCAGTGGTGCGGGCGCGGTCGGCGGCGGTGACATCGGCTGCGGGGTGACCGGCATCCCGTTGCTTGGTGCCGGCTGCGGGCGGCTGCGTCGACCGACGGCCGGCACCGGCTCGTGGTTCGCCGGCCGTACGCCGTGGTTGCCCGATCCCTGGTTGCCGACGCCGTGGCTGCCGACAACGCCGTGGCTGCCGGTCCCGTGTGCGCCGGTGGTAGTGGCATCCGCCGCGGCCCGGCGGACGGTGCGGCGGCCGGCGAGCGGCGGGGGCGTGGTGACCCGCGCGGCCAGGGTCGCCACGAGCGCGTCGCAGCCCGCGTCGCAGGCACGCACCGCGGCGACGGCCTGCCGGACCGCCTCGGCGACCGCCGAGGTGAGGGCCTTGTTGCTGACCGTGGCCCGGCGGGGCGTCTCGACGATCGCCACCTGGAGTGCGGTGATCGCCTCGGCGATCTCCTCCGGGTCGGCGATCCCGTCGCCGGCGAGATGCGCGGTGACGGCGTCGGCGACCGAGGTGTCCCGGCCGCGCCCACCGGTGCCGGCGAGCATGCCCGGCTCGGGTAGCGCGTCGAGCACCGCCAGCGGCACCGGATCGGCCGGATCCGGGTACGCCCGCAGCGCCGCCGGGTACAGCTCGCGGAGGACCTCGCGCAGCGTCGCCGCGGCCGAGTGGCGCCCACTGGCGAGCGCCGCGTGGGCCGCGAGTACGGGCTTGTAACCGGCCAGGTCCCGGGGTGCGGGAAGGGTCATCGCGGAGAGCGCACCGGCCTGCAACGCGCGGGCCAGTCCGACCGCCCGACGTTGCGTGGGCGAGCCCTCCATCTCCTCCACCGACTCGTCGTCGGCGAACCGCTCGGCGAAGTCGTCGACCGAGTCGTCGTCGGCGATCGCGAGGGGTCGGCCGGCCGCGCTCAACAGCGAGGTGACCAGGTGGTCGTCGCTGTCGGCGGCGATCGCCACACCGCTCATGCCGCTCGAACGTTCGACGAGCAGCGTGCCCAGCTGGGCGTAGCCAGCCGGGTCGTCGCCGATCTCGCCGACGTGGAGCAGCCGGCCTGCGTCGTCAACCACAGCAGACGTCAGCGTGGATCCGGCCGAAGCCGGTCCAGCGGACGGATCCGCTGAGGCCAGACCGCAGTACACCCGCACGAGCGCCACGGCGTCGTCCTCCTCCCGAGACACAGGTGGTGTGTGCCAAAGACTGATGCTCCCTGGTGAGGGGTCAGTCGCGCCAGTCCACCGCTGCAGAGATCTTGCCGATAATCGTGCGCCAACCCAAACTTGCGGTTTGTGCCCCGATTTTCTTCAGTCGGCGCCGCCCCATGAACGCGCCGAGGCCGCCGTTGGCCGTCGCGCGCAGCGCCTCGTCCAGGTCATCGAGGCTGGAGCCGGTCGAGAGCATATCCAGTACGGACGGCAGGCGCAGCGCGTACGAGAGGTCGCGGGCGATCTCCCCGGCCGAGATCAGCAGCGTCGGATCCCACGTGTCGTGGCCGCCGCGGAGGTTCTCCACGACCAGGTCGAGCTCGTACGAGTCCTCGTCGAGCGGGACGATATCCGCTGGTTGAAGCCGTGCCACCAGGTCGTCCCAGGTGTCGAGCTGGGACATGTCGTGCGGTGCTCCGGACAGGACGAAGCTGACCAGTGCCTCGCGGCTCTTGAAGAGCAGCAGTTTGCCCCGGTGAGTGAGAAAGACCGCAACTTCTTCGGCTTCCTCATCGTCGTCGGCTTCGTCCGCTTCGTCATCGTCGAGCTCGTCGTCGGCGAGCAGTTCCTCGTCGTCGACCTCGTCGCCGTCGCGGGTCCGGCGGGGACGTCCGGGCTTGTCGTCGTCGTCCTCGAAGTCCTCGGCGAACTCCTCGTCGAGGAAGACGACCGTCTCCTCGTCCTCGACCCGGCGGGCGCGGGCGTCGAACGGGTCGACCTCCCGCTCACCGATCTCGGTCGGGGTCACCGTGTTCGACAGCCGGTACGCCCGAAGGGTGAAGCCGCTGCCGGAGGGCAGTGCGATCTCCACCGGGTCGATCCGTACGTCTTCCCACAGTGCGCGGTTCGCGGGCTCGGTTACCTCGTTGTCGTCGAGGTCTGTGTCGGCCTCGACGGGGTCGGCTGCCGCGTCCGCTGTGCTGTCGGTCGCGGTGTCGGTGGTCCGGCTGCTCTCGTCGAACTCGGTGTCGGGTTCGTCGGCGTCGGGCCGGTGGGGCGACTGGCGGGCCACGCTGACCTCCGTGTGCACTCAAGGTTTGCGGCACCCGATCGGGGTGGAACTGTCGGGTGGGTGACTCTGCGCACATACCCTAGTGGGCGGCTCGACGGGGCGGGTGCCGGCACCCCGTTGGCGAACCCACCATCTATTAGTAGTCTTGCTACCTATGAAGGCCCAGGCGCTGCACGGCCACCTCGACGCGCTCCTGCTCTCGGTGCTCGAGCAGGGCTCGCTGCACGGCTACGCCATCATCGAGGCGCTCAAGGAGCGCAGCGGCGGCACCCTCAACCTGCCCACCGGTACCATCTACCCGGCCCTGCGCCGGCTGGAGCGGGCCGGCTACGTCGACAGCACCTGGAGCACCGTGAACGGCCGGGAGCGGCGCACGTACCGGCTCACCGGGGCGGGGCACCGGGCCCTGGCCGGTGAGCGGACGAGCTGGCAGGAACTGAGTTCGACGGTGGGCCGGTTCCTCGGCGTGGACGGCCCGTCGCAGGCGCCGGCCTGATCGGTCCCGCCCGGGACGTACCGGCGGGGGCGACCGCCGCCGTACTCACCGGTCCGCGGTCCGCCCGGCCGGGTCGCCGGTTCCGGTCGTCAGGCAGGCGTACGCCGACCGCCCGAGCCACCCGTGTACGACGATCAGCGCGATCCCGCCCACCAGCATCGGTGGCCAGGTCAGCGCGGAATCCCAGAGCGTCACCGACCAGGCGTAGACCGCGGCGGTGCCGATCCAGCCGAGGCAGAGCGAGGCCGACAGCCCGATCCCGGCCGCCCGCGCCACCCGTACCCTGCCGAGCCGTCCGTGCCGGGCGTGCCAGCCCAGCCACAGGTAGGCGCCGAGCGCGAGCAGGTCGATGCCGAGCCAGAGCCAGTCCAGCGAGCCGGAGAGCAGCCGGTACGCGGTCGGCGGCGGTGGGCCGTTCCACGGGGCTCCCTGCCACATCAGGTCGGCCGCCACCATCAGGACAACACCGACGACGAGGACCCGGACGGCCAGCGAGCGCAGGGTGCCGGCGAGCAGTTCGGACTGGTACTCGTGGGCGAGTCGGCGTACGGGTCCGAACTCGGTGACCGCCCGCCGTTCCGCCTCGACCGGGTGCAGACCGGCGTCCCGGTAACCCTCGGCGCTGTCGGTCAGGCTGTGCCGGGCCTCGGTCAGCAGGTCGGACTTGAGCCGGGCCGGGCCGTGCAGCGCCCGGTCCAGCGCGTGGACGTACTCGTCGATCATGCGGTGACCGGTCGGGATCGGGTGGCCGCGATGACCCGTACGGTCATCCAGGTGAGCAGGCCGAAGGTGGCGTTCAACATGATCCAGGCGGCGATCATCGGCGGCCAGGTCAACGCGGCCGGTGACTCCAGGGTCGCGTTCACCCCGGCGAAGGCGCCGAGGGCCCAGATCAGCCCGCCGACGACCAGGGCGACCAGGGCCAGCGGGCGGACCACCGTACGCGGGGCGAGGTGCCAGCGGCGGCTGGCCGGGCCGAGCAGGAAGAGGGTGACCAGGGCGAGCGTCCCGGCGGCGTACGACGCCCAGTCCAGGGCCCGGACCATGAGCAGGAAGCCCGACGGCGCCGAGGGTGTTGTTGCCGGCGGCTGCCACCACATCAGGTCGGCGGTCAGCATGGCGACCGGCACGAGCGCCACCACCAGCGCGAGCCGGCGTCCCTGTCCGGCGGTCAGCTCGGCCTGGTACGCCGGTGCGAGCTGGTCCGGGGTGCCGAACTCGGCCACCGCCCGGCGTTGCGCCGCGACCGCCTCCAGACCGGAGTCCCGGTACGTCTCGGTGGCGTCCCACAGGCTGTCGCGCGCCTCGGTGAGCAGGTCACGCTTGCGGCGGGCCGGTCCGCGCAGCCGTTCGTCGAGCAGTCGCAGGTAGTGGTCGATCGGGGCCTCGCACGTCGACATCCGTCCAGCCTGCCATGCCCGCCCGGTGCCGGGGGTCCGGCGGATCCCCGGTTCGGCCCCCGAGACCACTCAGGGTTCGCCGCACAGGAGTGGTCGGAGTTCAGTGGACGGTGAGGGCGAGGTAGCCGCCCTCGGCCGCCTCCTGGGCCAGCCACTGCTCCCGGTACCAGCCGGGTTGGTCGAGCAGGTCGGCGTGCCGGCCGCGTTGCAGCACCCGGCCGTTGTCCAGGACCAGGATCTCGTCGTACCGGTCCAGGCCGCGCAACCGGTGGGTGACCAGGAGTACGGAATGGTCGGCCGGGATCGTGTCGGTCGCCGCGGCGAGCACCCGGTCGGCGGCGGTCGGGTCGAGCCCCTCGGTCGGCTCGTCCAGCACCAGGACCGGTGGCCGGGCGAGCAGCGCACGGGCCAGCGCCAGCCGCTGCCGCTGACCACCGGAGAGCTGGCCCCCGTCCTCACCGACGATGGTGTCCCAGCCGGCGGGCTGCTCCCGTACCCAGTCGAGCAGGCCGGCGGCCCCGGTCGCGGCGGTCAACTCGTCGTCGCTCGCGTCGGCCCGTCCGAGCAGCAGGTTCTCCCGTACCGACGCGTGGAACACGTACGCCTCGGCGAGCAGGCCGCCGACCAGCCGGGGCACCTGCTCGGCCGGGTACGCGGACAGCTCCCGCCCGCCGAGCGTGACCCGTCCCGCGTCCGGCACCACCGCACCGGTCAGTACGCCGATCAGCGTGCTCTTGCCGGCCCCGCTCGGCCCCACCACGGCGACCCGCCGTCCGGCCGGCAGGTCGAGGCTCACCCGGTCGAGGGCGGCCGGTGCCCCGTCCCGGTACCGGACGGTCACCTCGTCGACGAAGCAGTCGTGGTGCTCGACGTCGAGCACGGTCGTCTCCCGGTCGGCCACCGGCCCGTCGCCGATCTCCGCCGTCAGCAGGGGTGCCACCCGGCGGAGGGCGGCGCGCAACTGGGTCCACTGGCGGGCGGCGCCGACCAGGGCCAGGGTCACCTCCACCGCGGCCAGGGTGCCCACCGCCAGTACGCCGACCAGGACGCCGTCGACCCCGGCGGACAGGGCGGTGGCGGCCACGGCGGCGCTGGTCGCGCCGGACACCAGCACCCCGAACCCGTCGATCGCCCAGCCGGCGGCGGCCAGCCGTCGTTCCAGTCCGGCCAGCTCACGGGCCCGCCCGTCGGCCCGCTCCAGGGCGGCCCGGGTGGCACCGAAGGCCGCCAGGTCGGCGGCACCGTGGGTCAGGTCGACCGCGTCCACCGCGAGCGCACCGCGCAGCGGGGCGACCCGGTCGGCGGTACGTCGGGTCAGCGCGGTGGCGGCGACCGGCAGGGCAACCCCGGCCAGCAGCAGCCCGACGACCAGCGGGGCGGTGGCTGCGGGGGCGATGGCGGCCGTACCGGCGATGGCGAGCAGGCTGACCACCGCTGCCGCCCCGGCCGGCACCAGCACCCGCAGCAGGAGGTCCTGGACCGCCTCCACGTCGGAGACGAGCCGGCTGAGCGAGTCCCCGGTGTGCTCGGCGGCGGTGGTGCGCCGCCCGGCCAGGGTGGCGAAGACCCGGGCCCGTACGTCGGTGATGAAGCGCAGGGTGGCGTCGTGCCCCGCCAGCCGCTCGGTGTAGCGCAGCACGCCCCGGCCGATGGCCAGCGCCCGGACCGCGACGATGGCCACGGTGAGTACGTCCAGCGGCGGTTGCCCGGCGGCGGTGATCAGCAGCCAGGTCGCGGTCGCCATCAGGGCCAGTCCGGCGAGTTCGGTGCCGGCGGCGAGGAGCCCGGCCCCGACCAGCCGGCCGAGGTAGGGGCGGGCCAGCCGGAGCACCGCCCGCTCGGCCCCGAGGCCCTGTTGTTGCCTGTCCTGCTCGTTCATCGGGCCGCCCCCGCGCCGCTCCGGTCGCCCGCCGCGTCCGGCCGTTCGACACCGTCGGGAACCTCCACCGGTTCCGGTAGCCGGCCGGGGGTGAGTTCGGTCACCCGGCCGTCCTCGATCCGCAGCACCCGGTCGGCCTCGGCCAGTAGCGCCGGCCGGTGCGCGACGAGCACGGCCGTACGCCCTGCGACGAGCTTGCGGGTGGCGGCCAGTACGGCGGCCTCGGAGACACCGTCGAGCCGGGCGGTGGGTTCGTCCAGCAGCACGATCGGTGCGTCCCGCAGGAACGCCCGAGCGAGCGCGACCCGCTGCCGCTGTCCGCTGGACAGCCCGTGCCCGCGTTCGCCGAGCAGGGTGTCCAGCCCTTCGGGCAGGTCCCGCAGTACGTCGTCCAGCACGGCGGCGCTCGCCGCGACGCGTACGGACTCGATTGACGCCTCGGGCTGGCCGAGGCGGATGTTGTCGGTCAGCGACGCGGCGAACAGGTGTGCCCGTTGCGGCACCCAGGCCAGTTGCCGGCGCCACTGCTCCAGGTCGGCGGTGGCCAGGTCGACCCCGTCGACGGTGATCCGTCCGCTCGTCGGTACGACGTTGCCGAGCAGCAGGCCGAGCAGGGTGCTCTTGCCCGCCCCGCTGGGTCCGATCACCGCGATCCGGTCGCCCGGTCGGATGGTCAGGGTCACGTCCCGCAGTGCGGTGGTCCGCTCGTACTCGACCGTCACTGCCTCGAACCGGATCTCGCCGGGGGTGAGGAGTGCCCCCTTGTCAGCGGGTCCGGTTGCGGAAGGGGCGCCGGCCAGGACGGTCAGGGCGTCGTCGAGCGCGGTCAGGCCCTCCATGCTGGCGTGGAAGCGGCTCCCGGCGGTACGCAACGGCAGGTACGCCTCCGGCGCGAGTAGCAGCACCAGCAGGGCGGTCTGCAACGCCAGCCCGCCGTCGAGCAGGCGCAGCCCGATCGGGACCGCGACCAGGGCGACCGAGAGGGTGGCGACCAGTTCGAGCACGAGCCCGGAGAGGAAGGCGATCCGGAGCGTTTTCATGGTGGCGGCGCGGTGCCCGTCGGCCATCCGCCGGACCACGTCGACCTGGGCGCGGGCCCGGCCGAAGACGCGCAGGGTCGGCAGCCCGGCGACCATGTCCAGGAAGTGTCCGCCGAGCAGGCTGAGCCGGCGCCACTGCCGCTCGGTGGCGGCCTGGGCCTGCCAGCCGAGCAGGGCGCCGAAGACCGGGATGAGCGGCAGCGTGGCCGCGATGATCAGCGCGGAACTCCAGTCCGCGAACGTCAGCCGGGCGAGTACGGCAACCGGCACGGTCACGCTCAGCACGAGCTGCGGCAGGTAACCGGTGAAGTACGCGTCCAGCGCGTCCAGCCCGCGTCCGGCGAGGGTGGCGATCCTGCCCGCCTGCTGGCCGGCGAGCCAGCCCGGTCCGCGCTGCCCGACGGCGTCGAGCAGGTCCGTACGCAGGGCCGCCCTGACCGTTGCCGCCATCCTCGCCGATACCGCGCCCTGGGCCCAGAGGACGGTCGCGCGTCCTGCCACGGCGGCGACGAAGCCGAGCAGCGCGGCCCGGTCGAGGCGCCCCCCGGCGGCGGTGGCGAGCAGGTCGGCGAGGGTGGTGGCCTGGGCGATCACCAGGGCGGCGGCGATCACTCCGAGCCCGCCGAGCACGGCCACCTGGCGCCGGGTCGAAGGGACCCGGCGCAGCAGCCGCGGATCGAACGGGGGACGTCGGCTCACCAGTACACCGGCGCCCGGTTGTCGATCCGTCCGCGGAACACCCACCAGCTCATCGCCTGAAAGCCTAATAGGGCCGGGATCAGCGGAATCAGCAGCCAGCTCAGCAGCCGCAGAGTGGGTGTGCTCGCGGCGGCGTCGGTCACAGTGAGGCTGGCCGCCGGATCGACGGTGGAGACCAGGGCGTGGGGCCACGTGGTCGCGGCGACCAGCAGCACCGGCAGGGCGAGGGCGGCGGAACTGGCGACGAAGGCGAGCCCTGCGCGGCGTCGGGCGAGCGCCCGGCCGGCGGCGAGCAGGGCCACCGCCAGGAGCACCGGCAGGAGCAGCGCGGCGACGGGTTGCTGGGCGGTTTCGCGTACCCGGTCGGTGAGCAGGCCCAGGACGGTGGCCGAGGCGAGCGCGACCAGGGCGACCGGGACGAGCCGCCGGCCCAGTCGGGCGTAACGTTCGCCGGCCGCGCCGGGCAGTCGCAGGGTGAGGAAAACCGCCCCGTGTACGGCGACCAGCCCGACCAGGGTCAGCCCGCCCGCGGCGACGAACGGGGTGAAGAGGTGGCCGACCCCGTCGACGTGCCCGTCGGCGTGCAGTGGGACCCCCTGGAGCAGCCCGGCGAGGACGGCTCCCCAGCCGAGCGCGGCAAGCGCGCTACCGGTGATGATCAGCCCGTCCCAGCGGGCGCGGGCGGCGGCCCCACCGGGTCGGCTGCGTAGCTGGACGGCGGCGGTGACCAGGATCACCCCGGCAAGGGCGGCGGCGACCGCCGGGTAGAGGCCGGAGAGGAGTTCACCCTCCAGCATCGGGAAGGCGCCGAAGAGGATGCCGACTGCGGCGACCAGCCAGACCTCGTTGCCGAGGAAGAACGGCCCGACCGCGGTGAGCGCCTTCCGTCGGGGGTTCTCGCCCGGGGTGGCGGCGAGCAGGAGCCCGACGCCGTAGTCGTAGCCGCCGAGGACGAGGTAGCCGGCGAGGAAGAGGCCGAGCAGGGCGTACCAGAGGATCTCCATGTCGGTTTCCTATCCGGCCAGTACGTGCGTGGGCTGGTGGTCGTCCAGGCCGTTGGTGGGCTGTGGCGGGCGGCCGAGGGCGAGGTCGTGCGCGCCCCGGTGGGCCCGGCGGGCGAGCAGGGTCCAGTTCGTCACGGCGAGCGCGATCAGCAGTACGGCGAAGCCGATCAGCGAGGTGAGCAGGACACCGGCGGAGATCGGGGTGACCGCGTCGGAGACGGGAAGCAGCCCGTACACCGCCCAGGGTTGGCGTCCGCCCTCGCGGGCCAGCCACCCGAGGATGGCCGCGACGAACGGCAGCGGTACGGCGATCAGCATCAGGTAGAGCGGGAACCTGAGCCGGATGATCCAGTCCCGGAACAGCAGGGGCAGCAGCAGCCAGCTCCAGGCCAGCGCGAAGCCGATGAGGATCATGAAGCCGAGCGCGGCGTTGCTCCAGGCCGGCGGGGTGTAGTCGCCGGGTCCGAAGCGTGCCGTCCACTCCGCGACGATCGCGGACCGCTCGGCGTCGCCGCCGAACTTGGTCGGCTGGACCCCGCCGATCGCCCCGAACTGGGCGACCCCGAAGCCCACCACCATCGTGCTGGAAAGTGCGGAGGTGATCAGCCCGATCCGCAGTGACCGCCGGAACAGCGCATAGTCGGCGGTACGCCGAATCAACTGGTACGCGCTGATCCCGGCCATCAGCAGTCCACCGGTGAGTACGGCCGCGCTCACCACGTGACCGAACGCCATGCCGAGGGTGGGGTTGGTCAGGAGTGCGGTGAAGTCGGTGAGGTGGGCGACGCCGTTCTCCATCCGGTAGCCGACCGGGTTCTGCATCCACGAGTTCGCCACCAGGACCCAGAACGCCGAGGCGTACGCGGTGATCGCCACGCCCCAGATCAGCGCCAGGTGTGCGCCCCGACGCAGCCGGTGCCAGCCGAAGATCCACATGCCGAGGAAGGTCGATTCGAGGAAGAAGGCGACCAGGGTCTCCATGGCCAGGGGTGCGCCGAAGACGTTGCCGACGTACCGCGACAGCCCGCTCCAGTTTAGCCCGAACTGGAACTCCATCACGATCCCGGTGGCGATGCCGAGGGCGTAGTTGATCAGGTAGAGGGTGCCCCAGAAGCGGGTCAGTCGCTCGTACTCCGGCTTCCTCGTGATGACCCAGGCGGTCTGCAGGTACACCAGCAGCGTGACCAGGCCGAGGGTGACCAGCACGAACAGCAAGTGGATGGAGGTCGTGGTGGCGAACTGGAGACGGGCGATCAGCAGTGCGTCCATGGCCATCCCCAAACCGGTCGACTCACTTGTCATAGCGAGCCTACACGTAGCTTCGCTACCTATATCTACTACGTCCCGTCGTAAATCAACTATACGACGAGACGTAGTAGATGGCCGCGAGCCCGTTGTCACCGCGAAGGGGGACTGGCGCGGAAGTCGCCGATGACCGCGCCGACGCGCTGATCTGATGGCGGATGACGCCTGCGGGCCAGGTCAGACGCTCACGATGGGATCGGTCATGCGCCTCGACGAACTCGGCGACCTCGCCGACCTACGGCTCGACGACCAGCGGAGCGTCCGGTACCTCCGGGCCGGTTCCGGACGTCCGCTGGTGCTGCTGCACACGATCCGGACCCAGCTCGAATACTTCAGCGACGTCGTACCGATGCTGACCGAGCACTACACCGTGTACGTCCTGGACCTGCCCGGCCACGGCCGCTCCTCGAAGCCGACAACGGTCGAGTACGACGAGCCCTACCTCCGGCGAGGGGTCGTTGACACCATGGCGAAACTCGACCTCCGCGACGTGACCATGGTCGGCGACTCGATCGGTGCCGTACTCGCGCTCACCGTCGCCAGCCAGGTCCCGAAGTCGGTCGCCCGGGTCGTGGCGTCGAACCCGTACGACTACGACACCCGCTTCGCCGACGGCATCCGGCGCGGCAACCGGTTCGCCGACCTGATCCTCGGCGGTGTGGCACTACCGGGTGTGGGACCCGCGCTCGGCGCCGCCGAGAACAGGTACGTCACCAGCCGGATCTTCCAGGGCGGCCTGGCGGACGGTAAGCGGATTCCGGGACCACTGCTCGACGAGTTCGACGCCACCCTCAAACGCCCCGGCTTCCACTACGTCGAACGGAACGTCTACCAGAACTGGCGTTCCTGGGGCGCAGCCCGGGACCTGTACGCCGGCGTCGCGGCCCCGGTGACCCTGGTCTACGGAGAACAGGACTGGTCCCGCCCGGTCGAACGGGCACGTACGGCACGGGCGCTCGGGGTGGAGCCGATCGTGCTGCCGGAAACCGGTCACTTCGCCTTCCTGGAACACCCGCAGCGCCTCGCCGAGATCGTCATCGGCCACCCCGACCCGTCGATCTGATCGACATCCGGTGTCCGGGCGGGCGAAGGGGTCCGGTGTCCGGGCGGGCGAGGTATCGACCGGGTCTCAGGCGAAGAAGAGGGTGATCGGCAGGGCGACCAGGGTCGTCGCGACGGCGAGACTGGTCAGGCCGCGTACCCACGGGCGGGGACCGGTGACCAGCAGGCGCTGCACCCGCGCGTCCAGGTGCGCGTCGGCGAGGCCGAGAGCGCCGGCCGGGGCCACCCGCGAGCCGGCGGTGGCGAACCGGAGCAGCGCGTTGGCCAGCGGCCCCTCCGCGTGCAGCCGCCGGGCCTTGTCGTCGGCCCGCATCTCCACCAGCAGCGCCACCGTCTCCGATGCCCGCCGCAGCCAGCCCACCAGGGGCAGCGCCCGGCAGAGCGCGGTGAACGGCAGCAGCACCAGGTCGTGCCGCTCGTCTGCGTGCGCCCGCTCGTGGGTGAGCACCGCCGCCAGTTCGGTACGGTCCAGCAGGTCCAGGGTGCCGGCGCTGACCACCACCGTCGGCCGCATCCCCGGCAGGCAGTACGCCGCCGCACTCGGGTGGTCGAGCACCAGCGCGCCCGGCGCGGCCGGATCGTCCCGACCCACCAGGTCGAGCAACTGCCGGTGCCGGGTCTGCACGCGTACGGCGCTGACCAGGCCCCGTACGGTCGAGCCGAGCAGGGCGGTGGCGATACCGAAGCCGACCCCGACGAGTGCGAGCTGGGTCACGCCCAGCCCGGCCGGCAGGGTTCCGTGCCACAGGTCGCGGACCAGGTGCAGCAGCGCGCCGCCGATCCCCTCGTCATAGGCGACCAGCCCGATCGACATCGGCAGCCCGATCGCGCAGAGCCCGAGGGCCAGCCCGATCGCCTGCCAGCAGATGATCGCCACCCGTGGACTGCGTGCGGTCCAGGTGGAGCGGAGCAGCACCGTGGCGGTGAGGTAGCACGCCACGGCCGTACCGGCGAGATGGGCGGCGTACGTCATGGTCTCAACCCTGCCGGTCCGCTGCCTCGTCGGTCAGCGCGGCCCGCAGCACCTCGGCCTCGGTGCCGGTGACCGACCGGGCGAACCGCACCAGGGCGGCGTCCCGGCTGCCGGCGAGGTCGAGCGCGTCCAGCATCAGCCGGGCGATGTGCGCCTCACGGGTGGCCGCCGGACGGTAACTCCACGCCCGGCCTTCCCGTTCCCGCTCCACCATGCCCTTGCCGGCCAGCCGGTCGAGCACGGTCATCACCGTCGTGTACGCCAACTCGCGCTCGCTCAGGGCGTCGGCGACCTCCCGTACGGTGACCCCCGCGCCGCTGGTCGAACCGGCGGTCCGGTCCCAGAGCACGTCCATCACCGCACGTTCGAGGTCACCCAGTCGTGTCACGCGTCCAGCCTACTACTCGCCGTCGTAACAGCCCAGGTCGCTGCCGGTGACCCTCAGGCCTCAGTTCGGGGGCGGTCATCCGGGGCACTCTCGTTCGTGCTCCGTTGCGATCCGCGCCCGGCTCCGCGAACTCCCCGGCTGACCCGTAGCTGCGGTGGCGTCCGTCCTCTGCGGAAGCGGACACGCAGCTTCTTCGTACATCTTCTTTGATGTAGCTACATCAAAGAAGATGTACGAAAGAATTCGAGTTAGTGCATCCGCCAGGCCAACCAGGCCAGTGCAGAGCGGCCAGGCGAGTGCCGGCCAGTGCCGAGCAGCCACGCCAGACGAGCCCGGGCCAGGCCAGGCCAGGCCAGGCCAGGATCGATCAGCCGGAGCCGGCTACCGGGTCAGATGCCCTTGGGGTGCCAGACGGTCTTGGTTTCCAGGAAGGCGGTCATCCGGCGCAGGCCGGGGTCGGCGGTCCAGTCGGTGGGCTGCGCCGGGGGGCGAACCACCCGCTTCAGGTTGCCGGCCGCCGCCTCCTCCAGCGTGCGGGCCAACTCCGGGTCGTCCACGCCGGTCAGGTCGATCGCGTTGACGTCGGCGTGCGAGGCGAGCCACGGCGCGGTCTCGGCGGCCCGGCCGGTGAGCAGGTTGACCACCCCGCCGGGCAGGTCGGAGGTGGCCAGCACCTCGGCCAGGGTGATCGCCGCCAGCGGTGCCTGCTCGGCCGCCAGCACCACCACCGTGTTGCCGGTCACGATTGCCGGAGCGACGACGCTGACCAGCCCGAGCAGCGCCGAGTCGGCCGGTGCGACCACACCCACCACGCCAGTCTGTTCCGGGCTGGAGAGGTTGAAGTACGGGCCGGCGACCGGGTTGGCGCTGCCGTACACCTGGGTGATCTTGTCGGCCCAGCCGGCGTACCAGACCCAGCGGTCGATCGCCTCGTCCACCTCGGCGGCGTCGAGGCCGAGGCCGACGAACTGGTCCCGCCGGCCCTCCAGCATCTCGGCCACCCGGTAGAGGATCTGACCCCGGTTGTACGCGGTCGCCCCCGCCCAGCCCTTCACGGCAGCGCGGGCCGCCACCACCGCGTCGCGTACGTCCTTGCGGGAGGCGAGCGCCACGTTCGAGTCCTGCACGAGATACGACCGCCCCGACTCACTGCGCGGGAACTTCCCGCCCACGAACAGCTTGTACGTCTTGCGTACCGCCAGCCGCTGCGACTGCTCCACCACGTCAGACATCGAGGTACGCCTCCAGCCCGTGCCGGCCGCCCTCGCGACCGTAGCCCGACTCCTTGAACCCGCCGAACGGCGAGGCCGGGTCGAACTTGTTGAACGTGTTCGCCCAGACCACCCCGGCGCGCAGCCGGTCGGCCATCCACAGGATCCGGGAACCCTTGTCGGTCCAGATCCCGGCCGACAGCCCGTACGGCGTGTTGTTGGCCTTCTCGACGGCCTCGGCCGGCGTGCGGAAGGTGAGTATCGACAGCACCGGCCCGAAGATCTCCTCGCGGGCGATCCGGTGCGCCTGGGTGACCCCGGTGAAGATGGTCGGGGCGAACCAGAAACCCCGGTCCGGCAGGTCGCACGGCGGGGACCAGCGCTCCGCGCCCTCGGCGCTGCCGACCTCGGAGAGTTCCCGGATCCGGTCGAGCTGTGCGGCCGAGTTGATCGCGCCGATGTCGGTGTTCTTGTCCAGCGGGTCGCCGACCCGCAGTTGCGCCATCCGCCGCTTCAACGACTCCAGCACCGGCTCGTAGACCGATTCCTGGACCAGCAGCCGCGACCCGGCGCAGCAGACGTGCCCCTGGTTGAAGAAGATCCCGTTCACGATCCCCTCGACCGCCTGGTCGATCGGGGCGTCGTCGAAGACGATGTTCGCGGCCTTGCCGCCGAGTTCCAGGGTGAGCTTCTTGCGGGTGCCGGCGACCGAGCGTGCGATGGCCCGGCCGACCTCGGTCGAGCCGGTGAACGCGACCTTGTCCACACCCGCGTGCTCGACCAGGGCCCGGCCGGTCTCACCGGCGCCGGTGACGATGTTGACCACACCCGGCGGCAGGTCCGCCTGCTGGCAGATCTCGGCGAACAGCAGCGCGGTCAGCGGGGTGGTCTCGGCCGGCTTGAGCACCACCGTGTTGCCGGCGGCCAGCGCCGGGGCGATCTTCCAGGCCAGCATCAGCAGCGGGAAGTTCCACGGGATGACCTGACCGGCGACGCCCACCGGGCGCGGGTCCGGCCCGAAACCGGCGTGGGTCAGCTTGTCGGCCCAACCGGCGTAGTAGAAGAAGTGCGCGGCGACCAGCGGGATGTCGGTGTCCCGGGACTCGCGAATCGGCTTGCCGTTGTCCAGCGACTCCAGCACCGCCAGCTCCCGGCCCCGCTCCTGGATGATCCGGGCGATCCGGTACAGGTACTTGGCCCTGTCCCGGCCCGACATCGGACCCCAGACCTTCTTGTACGCCTTGCGTGCCGCGCGTACCGCCCGGTCCACGTCACCGGGGCCGGCCTCGGCGACCTCGGCCAGCACCTCCTCCGTGGCGGGGTTGACCGACTTGAAGGTGCTGCCGTCGGTCGGGTCGACGAACTTCCCGTCGATGAAGAGGCCGTACGACGGCCGCAGGTCCACCACGGACCGCGACTCCGGCGCCGGCGCGTACTCGAAGACAGCCATGATCAGTCCAGGGTGAAGTAGTCGGGACCGGAGTAGGTGCCGGTCGTCAGTTTGGTCCGCTGCATCAGCAGGTCGTTGAGGAGCGTCGAGGCGCCGAACCGGAACCAGTCCGGGGAGAGCCAGTCCTCGCCGGCCGTCTCGTTGACCGTGACCAGGTACTTGATCGCGTCCTTGGTGGTACGGATACCGCCGGCCGGCTTGACCCCGACCTGGCGCCCGGTGGTCTCGCGGAAGTCGCGTACCGCCTCCAGCATCACCAGGGTCACGGGCAGGGTGGCGGCGACCGGGACCTTGCCGGTGGAGGTCTTGATGAAGTCCCCGCCGGCCAGCATCGCCAGCCAGGAGGCCCGCCGCACGTTGTCGTACGTGGCCAGCTCGCCGGTCTCCAGGATGACCTTCAGGTGGGCGTCGCCGCAGGCCGCCTTCACGGCCACGATCTCGTCGTAGACCTCGCGGTAGCGCCCGGAGAGGAACGCGCCCCGGTTGATCACCATGTCGATCTCGTCGGCACCGGCCGCGACAGCCGCCGCCGTGTCGGCGAGCTTCACCTCCAACGGCGCCTGCCCGGACGGGAAGGCGGTCGCCACGCTCGCCAGGTGCACCCCCGAGCCGGCCAGGGCCTCCGCCGCGACCGGAACCATCGCCGGGTAGACGCAGACGGCGGCAACCGCCGGGCAGGACGGATCGGCCGGGTCGGGCCGCTGCGCCTTGGCGCTCAACGCGCGTACCTTGCCGGGGGTGTCGGCGCCCTCCAGCGTGGTCAGGTCGACCATGCGGATCGCCAGGTCGATAGCCCAGGCCTTGGCCGTGGTCTTGATCGAACGGGTGCCGAGCATGGCCGCCCGCTGCTCCGCGCCGACCTGGTCCACTCCGGGCAGGCCATGCAGAAAGGTGCGCAGCGTGGCCTCGGACCGCCCCAGATCGGAGAGGTCGGACCGCGCCGACGTCGTTGTCGCCGTCATGGCGGCAAGTCTACGCACCCGCGCGTCTATGTGATCTTGGTCACCGGTCGGACCGGACCGCCAGACTTCACCGCCCGGTCCAACCAACGACATCCGCCGTTGGCACCGAAGCCTCACCGTCCTCGGCGTGCGAGCAGTGCACTTCACCGATACGTACCTGCCCCGTCGAGACGGGGTGGTCAGCTCGATCCGCACCCTGGTGCGCGCGCTGGCCGACCGGGGACACCCCGGCCTCACCGTCGTGCCCCGGCACCCCGGCCAGGCCGGCGAACCCGACCTGATGCGCCTGCGGGCACTGCCCTGCGGCGTCGCCGACCTGCGGCTCTCGCCCTGGCTGCTGCACGGCGCCACCGCCACCGGCACCATCGCCGAGATCGCCGCCACCGCACCGGAGGTCGTGCACGTGCACACCCCCGGCCCGGTCGGGCTGCTCGGCGTACTCACCGCGCGGCGGCTCGGGCTGCCGCTGGTCCAGACGTACCACACCGACCTGCACGCGTACGTCGACGCGTACCGGGTGCCGACCGGGGCGCTGCGCGGGGCCGTCCGCCTGTACGCCCACCGGCTCGGCGTACCCCGGCCGGCGGTCGGGACGGAGGCGGACTCCGGGAGCGCCGAACAGGCCCGACACGACCCGGCCGCACTGCGCCGACGGGCCGCCCTCGACGCCACCAACCTGCTCCTGCTCGGCGGTGCCGACGCGGTCGTGGTGCCGACCAGGGCCGTGCTCGACCGGATCAGCCTGCCCGTTCCCGCCGACCGGGTCTTCCTGGTGCCGACCGGCGTCGCCGCCCGCCGCACCACCGCCGGCGAGGTCACCGCGTTCCGGGCCGAGCACGGCATCGCCGACACCGACAAGGTGATCCTCTTCGTCGGCCGGGTGAACCGGGAAAAGGGCGTCGACCTGCTCGTCAACGCCTTCGCGGCACTGCTCGGACGCTGCCCCCGCGCCCGGCTGGTGCTGGTCGGGGCGATCTACGAACCCCGCTGGCTGGCCGAACTGCTCCGCAGCGTCGGAGCCGAGGTCGCCGGCCGGATCAGCGTGATCGGGCAGCAACCGCCCTCGACCGTGGCAGCCGCGTACGGGGCCGCCGAGGTGCTCGCCTTCCCCTCCGGCACCGACACCCAGGCACTCGTCCTCCAGGAAGCGGCCCTGGCCGGTGTCCCCGCCGTACTCGTCGACCCGGTCCTGCACCGCCACGGACCGCTCGCCGGTGCCGCCGACTGCGCCGACCCGACCGCCACCGGTTTCGCCGCCGCCCTGCTCCGGCTCCTCGCCGACCCGGCCGCCGCCCGGCGACTCGGCGAACTCGCCGCCGACCGGGCCGCCGAACACACCCCCGAGCGGTACGCCGCCGCCATCTGCGACGTGTACCAGCACGCCGCCCGGAGGCAGGCGGAATGGGCAGGTCGACCCGGTCGGCCCCAACCGGTCGGGGCATTCGGTAGGTTGAGCGATCGTGGACGTACTCGTCGTTGATCATCCTGTCGCCCAGACGCGGCTCACCGCGATGCGCGATGCCCGTACCGACGCGGCGTCGTTCCGCGCCGCCCTACACGAACTGACCACCACCCTGGTGTACGAGGCCGCGCGCTCATTCCCGATCGTGCGGTACCCGATCCAGACCCCGGTCGCACAGACCGACGGCATCCGGCTGGCCAACCCGCCGCTGCTGGTACCCGTACTCCGGGCCGGCCTCGGGATGGCCGACGCGGCCCTCGCGCTGCTCCCCGAATCGTCCATGGGCTTCGTCGGGCTCGCCCGCGACGAGCACACCTTCGAGCCGCGCGCCTACATGGAGTCGCTGCCCCGCGACCTGGCCGGCCGCCCGGTCCTGGTGCTCGACCCGATGCTCGCCACCGGCGGCTCGCTCGAACACTGCTGCCGGCTGCTCGCCGAACGCGGCTGCACCGACATCACCGTCGTCTGCGTCCTCGCCGCCCCCGACGGCATCGCCCGCCTGGAACGCTCCGGCCTGCCCCTACGCCTGGTCACCGCCGCCATCGACGAGCAGCTCGACGACCGCAAGTTCATCGTCCCCGGCCTCGGCGACGCCGGCGACCGCCAGTTCGGAGGCATGCCCCGCTTCTAACCCCCCGCCCCCCTCCCCTCCCCTCCCCGCCCCCCGCCCCCGCCCGCTCCGCCCCGTCGATCTTGCAGTTGTGGTGCCTCAAAAGTCGGATTCGTGGCCTTTGTGAGGGACCACAACTGCAAGATCGACGGGAAGGGGGTGGGGCGGCGGGGTGGGGTGGGGGATGGCGCGGCGGGCGTGGTGGTGGAGAGGCGACCTGCGCGTCGGGGGGTGGACCGACTACCGTCTCGGGCCATGACTGGTGTTGCGCTGGCCGAAGAACTGCTGTTGCTCGCGTACGACGACGAGTCGGGCAAAGCGACCGGATCGCGAATCGGGCTCGACCTCGCGATGGCCGCCGGGGTCCTGGTGGACCTGGCGCTCGCCGGCCGGGTCGCGTACGCGCATGGTTCGATCGTGGTGAGCGACCCGTCGCCGACCGGGTACCCGATCACCGACGAGGTGTTGGGGCGGATGGCGGCGGACACCCCGCACACGCCGGCCTCGTGGGTGCAGCGGCTCCGGCACGGCCTGCGGGACCGGATCCTGGCCGACCTTGTCGCCCGGGGAGTTGTCCGGGACGTCGACGAGACCGCGCTCGGGCACATCCACGTGCACCGGTACCCGGTGGTGGACCCGACGCTGGAGGCGGAGATCCGGGGCCGGTTGGCGGTCGCGCTCACCGGCGACCAGGTGCCGGACGAGCGCACGGCCGCGCTGGCCGCCCTGGTCGGGGCGAGCCGGATGGAGCCGAGCCTGGGACTGTCCGGCCCGGCCCTGACGGACGCGCACCGGAGGTTGGCGGAGATCGCCGGTGGTGCCGGGTTCACCGGTGAGGTGAGCCTGGAGGATTCCACCATCCGCCCCTCGGTGGCACTGGTGATCGCCGCCCTGGCGAAGGCGATCACGGCCGCGCTGGGCGCGCCCCGCTGAGAGCCGACGGCTGACCCGAGCGCTCAGCGGGGTTGGAGCAGGCCGTTGCCGGTGGGACGGTTGGTCGCGCCGGGCTGGCCGGGGCGGGCGGTCGGCACCGGGCCGGCGACACCCACGCCCGGTTGGAGCAGGTGGGCGAGTTCGGTGGCCGTCTGCTGGGCGCGTTCCGCCTCGACCTCGGCGGTCACCTCCCACGGGGACCGGACCGGAAGGTAACCGGCCAGGAAACTCCGGGCCAGGACGTCCGCCCGGTCCCGGTCGACACCGGCCCCCGCGGTGCCGTCCAGGCTGATGATGTCCTGGTCCCGCCGTGCCAGCAGGTCGTTGAGGCGTACCGGGGTCTGCGGGTCGGTGGGGTCGGCGTGGAAGTGCCGGAGCTGGCCGGGCACCGCAGTGGCCCGCAGGTACGACCAGTGGTGGTGCAACGCCGAAGCCAGGCTGACATCTCCGGGGTGCCCGAACTGGTGGCGCCTCGTCTCGGCGAGTTCCTCCGAGACGGCGGCGCAGATCTCGGCGAGCATCGATCGGCGCAGGGCGTACGGGGCCTGTTTGAGCTGCTGGCTGATCACCCGCCCGAACCGGCGGTTGATGATCCGGCGGTTGTTCTTGGCGGCTGCGGTGGCCGGGGCGTCCGTGTACGCGGGTTCGCCGAGGTCGATCTGTGCCGACCGGGACGGGAAGAACCTGGTCAGGCCGTTGGGGTGGAAGAACGTGCCTGGTAGCACCGGCCGCCCGAGCAGGACGTTGCCGCCCAGGTAGAGGAAGTGTTCGGCGAGGCCGGGGATCAGGTGCAGGACCGACTCGATCGCGTACGGGTTGAAGGTGGGCAGGACGGCGTCGGCGGTGAACAGTTCCCGGTGGTCGACCACGGTCAGGCCGGGTTGACGTACGTCCAACCAGCGGGGGACCTGCCCGTCGGTGACCAGGTAGATGTGCCGTAGCCAGGGCGCGTACAGGTGCAGCGAGCGCAGCGAGTGGCGCAGGTCGTCCCGGTCGGGTCGGTGGGGTTCGTCGGCGGTCTGCGTACCGGTCGGTGCCTGCCGGTGCCGGGCCGCCTGGTAGCGCGAACGCCAGTGCGGGTCGGTGCCGTCGAACCAGGTGTAGACGGCGTCGATCGGGAAGGTGATCGCGTCCACGCCGACCCCCGCGAAGTCGGCCCTGACCGGGTAGCGGGCGTGGTAGCCGGCCGGCACGAACGGGTTCAGCGAGGCGCCCGGCACCCGTACGTTCGGCCGGTAGCTGGGCAGACTGCGGGAGAGCGCGTTCGGCCGGGGCGCGGTCAGGCGGCCGTCGTCGGCGTGCCAGAACTCCAGCTCACAGGCGTACGCGGCGCCGTAGGCGAGGTGCTCCCCGGTCCACAGCGGTCGGTAGACGAGGACGACGTCGGCCCGCCGGAGGCGGTGTGGGCGGCGGCCGGGGCGTGGGCGTACGACCCGCCGGTTGGGGCGTCCGACCAGGACACCGGGCAGGCCGGCGACCGCCCGGAGCGCTTCGGTGCGCTGACTCGCCGGCACGCCGACCCTGCTGCGCAGCCCCCGGTGGTGCGGGATGGCGAAGTGTTCGACCGAGGCGTCGGCGAGCGCGCCCAGGACCCGGTCGAGATTGCCCTGGTGCACGCTGAGCGGGGTGGCGTCGGGGTCGACGTCGGCGGCGACCCTGCGCCCGTCGAGGTGGACCCAGCGCCGGCCGGTGGCCCGCTCGGACCGGTCGTCGTACCACTGGCGCACGGTGACCGCGAGGGTTCCGCCCGGCCGACCCACCCAGCGGGCGAGTTGCACCTGGCGGTCGAAGGGCAGGCGCCGGTGCAGACGTCGTCGGAGGGCGGTCGGGATCAGTGCGTAACAGCGGCGTGCGAGCACACCTGCTGTAACGACTGGTCGCGAGCAAAGGTGGTGGGCCGGGCCGACCCCGGTCAGCCGATGCCGAGCGCCGTGGCGATCTCGGCCCGCAGCGTGACCAGGGCTTTGGTGGCGGACCGCCGGGCCAGCGTGACCGCTCCGGCGGGGTCCGCGTGCCCGTCCGGGCCGTCGGTCGGCGCCACCACCTCCAGGTACGCCTTCAGCTTCGGCTCGGTGCCGGAGGGCCGGATCACCACCCGCGCGGCGTCGGTCCGCAGGATCACCACGTCCGCCTCGGGCAGCAGGTCCTGCACCGAGGTCACCGGGGCATCGAGCAGGGTGGTCGGGGTGTCGGCCCGGATCCGGTCCATCGCGTCCCGGATCTCCCGCAGGTCGTCGACCCGGAGCGAGAGCTGGTCGGTCAGGTGCACCCCGAACTCGGCGGCGAGTTCGTCCAGCCGGTCGAGCAGCGTACGACCCTCGGCCTTGAGGTCGGCGGCGAGTTCGGCGACGGTCAGGGCGGCGGTGATGCCGTCCTTGTCGCGTACCAGGTCGGGGGCGACGCAGTAGCCGAGTGCCTCCTCGTAGCCGTAGACCAGCGGGGTGTTGCCGGACTCGGCCCGGACGATCCACTTGAACCCGGTCAGCGTCTCGTCGTACGGCAGGCCCCGAGCGGCACAGACGGCCCGCAGCAGTGAGGACGAGACGATCGTGGTGGCGTACAGGCCGGTGACGCCGCGTTGGATGAGCCGGTCGGCGAGGAGTATCCCGAGTTCGTCCCCGCGCAGCATGCGCCACTGCCGGTCGGGTCCGCGTACCGCGACCGCGCACCGGTCGGCGTCCGGGTCGTTGGCGATGGCCAGGTCCGCGTCGATCTTCTCGGCGAGGGCGAGCAGGAGGTCGGTGGCGCCCGGCTCCTCCGGGTTCGGGAACGCGACGGTGGGGAAGTCGGGGTCCGGTTCGGCCTGCTCGGCCACAACACCGGGTACGCCGAACCCGGCGCGGGCGAAGGCCGCGGTGAACACGGCTGCGCCGACACCGTGCAACGGGGTGTACGCCACCTTCAGCCCCCGTGGGCCGTCCGGTTCGAGGACCGCCGCCGCGGCACCCACGTACGCGGCGACGAGGTCGTCACCGAGCACCTCACCGGCCGGGCCGAGCGGCACCTCGTGCAGCGGGCCGACCGCGCGGATGGCGGCCTCGATCTCCGCGTCGGCCGGCGGCACGATCTGCGCCCCGGCGCCCCGGGGACCGCCCAGTTCGGCGCCGAGGTAGACCTTGTAGCCGTTGTCCTGCGGGGGGTTGTGGCTGGCGGTGACCATCACGCCGGCCGCCGCACCGAGCGCCCGTACGGCGTACGCGAGCACCGGGGTGGGCAGCGGTCGGGGGAGCAGGAACGCCGGCCGTCCGGCGCCGGTGGCGATCTGGGCGGTCCGTTCGGCGAACGTACGGGAGCCGTGGCGTGCGTCGTACCCGATCACCAGCGGTCCGGTGGCGGCGCGGGCGGCGAGCCAGCCGACCAGCCCGGCGGCGGCCTGGCTGACCACGGCGAGGTTCATCCCGTTCGGGCCGGCGCGCAGGGGGCCGCGCAGCCCGGCGGTGCCGAAGGTGAGCGGGCCGGCGAACCGGTCGGCCAGCTCGGCGGCGCTGCCCGGCAGTTGGTCGACCAGCGCCCGCAGCTCGTCCCGGGTGGCCGGGTCGGGGTCGTCGGCCAGCCAGGACTCGGCACGGGTACGCAGGTCGTCGGGGTCGTTCGGGTTCGCCGTCACCCGGTCTTGATAGCACGGCGGGGGACCCGGTCGGTGAGGGTCCCCCGGTCGGTGGGTCAGCCGATGCCGGTGATGGTGAAGCTGCGGACCATCTCGTCGAAGATCGGCTTGCTCTCCTGGAAGCGCGCGTCCGGGGTGGTGAGGTAGAACTCGTACGCCTTGCCGTCCTGGATGATCGCCCGCCAGATGCCGTGCCGCTTGGTGTCGCCCTCGCCGCAGGTGTATTCCAGTTCGCCGGCCGGCTTGCCGCCGATCTCGACGTCCTGGAGCGCGACCTGGGCGTACGGCTTGGTGCAGGACTTCGAGTCCGGCTTGGCGAGCTGGCCACCGGCGGCCTCGAGGAACTTGGTCGGAGTCGGGTTGCTGCTGGCCTTCTCGATCAGCACCCGGACCCGGCGACCGGCGTCGGCGGGGTCGGTGAAGTCGATGTAGACCGCGTTCTTGGGCGCGTTCTTCTTCCAGCCCTCCGGCACGTTGACCGACACGCCGCGTTCGGCGTGGGTCTGGACCGGGAACGTCGGCCCGGCCGGTGCGGTGGGGGTCGCCCCGGCCTGGGGTACCGGGGCGGCCGGATCCGAGTCGCCGCCGGACAGGGCGATGATGCCGATCACCAGGACCAGGACCACGCCGCCGGCCGCGGCGAGCTGCATCTTGCGGGGCCAGCCCTTGACCGTGGTGAGGGCGGTGTCGCCGAACCGGCGGGCGCCGGCCACGGCGTTGCCGAGGGCACCGTTACCGCCGGACCGGGAGCCGCCGTAGGTGCCGGTGCTGCCGCCGGGGGTGCCGTAGATCGCCGGCCCGGTCTCCTCCCAGCGCCCTCCGGCCGGCATGGCGCCGGTCGGGGTGCTGAGCGCGCCGCCGGCCTTGGTCTGGTCCCCGCCGCCGGCGTGGGCCCCCTGGCCGCCGGACTTGCGCAGCTGGGCCAGCCGGTCGGTCAGCGACTCGCCGGGTGCGAGCATCGCCGAGCCGCCGATCTGGCCGCTGGGCTGCGGGGTCGCGGGCGGGGTCGGCGGCTGCCACGGGGCCCGCTGGGCCGGCACCACCGAGTACGGGTCGGTCACGAAGTGCCCGGCGGCGGTGCTGGCCAGCGGGCCGGCGAGCAGTTCGCGAAGCATGTTGCGCGAGGTGTCCACGTCGAAGCGGCGGGACGGGTCCTTCTCCAGCAGACCCATCAGGACGTCGGTCAGCGGCCCGGACCGGCTCGGCGGTGCGGGCGGGTCCTCGACCACCGCGTGCATGGTCTCGATCGGGTCGCCCCGGTCGAACGGTGGGCGTCCCTCCACCGCCGTGTAGAGCGTGACGCCGAGCGAGAAGAGGTCGCTGGGCGGCCCGAAGTCGCTGCCCATGGCGCGTTCCGGGGAGATGAAGTGCGGTGAGCCGAGCACCATGCCGGGGGTGGTGAGCTGGACGTCGGTGGGCATCCGGGCCACCCCGAAGTCGGTCAGTACGCACCGGCCGTCGGAGGCGATCAGCACGTTCGCCGGTTTCACGTCCCGGTGAAGTACGCCGATCGCGTGGGCCACCTCCAGCGCGCCGAGCAGGGCGATGCCGATCTTGGCGACCGCGCGGGGGGCGAGCGGCCCGTCCTCGATCACCATGTCGGCGAGGCTGCGCGCGTCGAGCAGCTCCATCACGATCCAGGGCCGGCCGCCCTCGGTGACCACGTCGTAGACCTGCACCACGGCCGGGTGCTGCAGGGCGGCGGCCGCGCGGGCCTCCCGCAGGGTGCGTTCGTACATCGCGTCGCGGTCACTGGGGGCGAGCCCCGGTGGCAGCACGACCTCTTTGACGGCCACGTCGCGGCGGAGCAGGGTGTCGGCCGCGCGCCACACCGTGCCCATGCCGCCATGGCCGACCGCTGCCCGCAGCGAGTAACGACCGCCGATGGTGGCGCCGGGAGCTGCACGTCCGCTGGTGGGGCTGACTGGTCCGCCACTCCACGTCGGAATCTGAGTCACAGGAAAGGCCGCCGGGAAAAATCGAGGGGCATGGGACACATCCCCCCTATCTTGCGGGTTGTGGCACCGGTAGGGAAAGCCAACCCGGCGTGCCTTCTTCGGAACTCGTACATCCACATCAACTCACTCACTCAACGTACTCAATTCCGGACGCAGTGTATCTAATGACGCGACGAACCGTGGTTTGACGGACACGGTGTGCGTAAGGGGGTGAACGGGGTATGTCAGGGTCACGGTCGCGCTGCTCGCCATCGGGCGCGCCGGCCGTTCGAGGGCCGGGTGCCGGCGGCGAAAATTCCGGCAATTCGGGCGTGGTTGGTGCCGTCCGGATGGGGGTACGTGTCCGGCGCAACCGTCACGCGTTGTAGGAGGTGAGGGGGCCACATGCTGGCGTTTGAGGGCGACCCTCGGACCGGACCGAAGCTTTCCGAACGCTCCTACCAGGACATACGTGACGCTACGCGGTCCGATCACTACCAAATTGATGTTGCGCAGCGTCACCGTCGGAGGTCTAGGCTGTCCGAGTCCCATCCCATCCACAGTGATCGAGAATTCGACGTGACGAGTGCGTTGACGCTGCCGCCCGGCAGTCCGCTGGCGTCGCCCCCACCCGAGCTGCCGCCCGGCGCCATGCCCCTTCCGTACGAGCTCGACCGGATGCTGGCACTCCGGATGCCGGAGCTGGTGGCCACCCGGCGCTTCATCCACGCACACCCCGAGCTGTCCGGGCAGGAGTTCGGCACCGCCGCGCTGATCGTCCGCGAGCTCTCCGCCGCCGGTCTGGAGCCGCGACTGCTGCCGAAGGGGAACGGGGTCCTCTGCGACATCAACGGCCGGTCGAACGGTCCGGTGGTCGCCCTGCGGGCCGACATCGACGCGCTGCCGCTCACCGACATCAAGGACGTGGCCTACCGGTCCACCGTCGACGGTGTCTGCCACGCCTGCGGGCACGACGTACACGCCACGATCCTGCTGGGTACGGGCCTGCTGCTGGCCCGGCTCGCCGCCGAGGGCGGGCTCGACGGCCGGATCCGGCTGATCTTCCAGCCGGCGGAGGAGGCGTTCCCGTCCGGAGCGCCCGAGGTGATCGACGCGGGCGGGCTCGACGAGGTGTCGGCGATCTACGCCCTGCACTGCGCGCCACAGTTGCCCACCGGCGTGGTCGGCGTACGGACCGGGGCGATGACCGCGGCCTGCGACATGGTCGAGGTCACGGTCACCGGTACGGGTGGACACACCGCCCGCCCGCACCTGACCACCGACCTGGTGTACGCGCTCGGCCGGCTCATCGTCGACGTGCCCGGCCTGCTCAGCCGCCGGATGGACCCGCGTACGCCGTTGTCGATCGTCTGGGCCGCGGCCCACGCCGGTACCGCGTACAACACGATCCCGGCCGAGGGCGTGGTCCGGGGAACCATCCGCACGCTGAGCAAGGACGCCTGGCGGGAGGCTCCCGACCTGGTCCCCGAGCTGATCCGCGACGCGCTCACCGGCACCGGGGCGAAGGCCGACATCCGCTACAACCGCGGCTTTCCGCCGGTGATCAACGAACAGCGGGCCACCGAGACGATCGCCACCGCCGCCGGTCGCGCACTCGGCCCGGAACAGGTGCTGGAAGCCGCGGTCAGCATGGGCGGTGAGGATTTCTCGTTCTACCTGGAACACGTACCCGGGGCGATGTTCCGCCTCGGCACCGGCGGTCCCGGATCGGACCTGCACCACCCCGGTTTCGACGTGGACGAGCGGGCCATCGGGTACGGCGTCCGGGTCATGACGCACGCCGCCCTGGTGGCCTTCCCCGGCGTACGGCGACCGGCCCGGACCGACCAGGAATAGCGCGTGGGGCAAGCGGTCGGATCGCCGGTGGCACCGGGCGGCACGAGGCCTCCCGAGCCGACCGCTGACGGGTTGTGGGGCCCGTTCCGGTGAACCACATCCATCGTGTGCAACTCGCGCAGCTTCGCAGTGCGCCATCAGAACAGGAGGAACGGTCGTGCGCCAGAGCGTGATGACGGCCGAGCTCGACAGTACGGGCGGAGCTTCGCCATTCCTGCGGCACCAACGGGAACATCTCTGCGTCGACTGCGGACACGCCCATCTCGGCGGTCCCGCGTCCACGGCCGGCCCGCACCACCGCAAGCAGCGGTTCGGGGCCGGCACGATCGTCCGCAGTGCCCGGGGGCCGATCACCGAACTGCACATCGTCCCGCACGGTGGCACCGAACTCCCGGCCGACCTGATCGAGGAGACCGACCCGGAAAACTTCCAGTCGCTCGCCGAGCTGGTGCACCAGAACGTCGACCTGGGCACCGGGGCGATCTACCGACGGTTGGTCGACGATGTCCGGTCAGGGGCGGCCGAGGGTGTCGCCGTGGCCGGCTTCCACCTGTCCCGCCTGCTGATCGACGCGAACCGGGCCAGTCTGGAGGGCCAACTCCCCAACGACCCGTACGTGGGCAGCGCCGAGCTGTACCAGACGTACCTGCGTCGGCGGGGCCGGGACCTGCGGCACGAGGCGCTGCTGCCGTGGCTGGCCGCGGTGGACGAGGTGCTGGAGTCCATGGACAGCCGGGGCATCGTGTACCACCACCACACGTACGACGTGCTGTCGATGAGCCCCCGCCCGTGGGACCGGGGTGTCGCCGCGAAGCGACCCGCCTTCCAGCTCATCTGGAAGCGGCCGTCGTTGGACGGGGTGATCGACGACCGGGTACCCGATCCGGGGCTGGCCCCGCTGGCCGACGTCGAGGACGTACGGCGCCGGATCCGCGCCTTCCTGGAGCGGGAGATCGGGCTGAGCAACGGCAACGGCGACATCGACTACCCGCTGCTGCTGCCGGTGATGCCGTTCAAGGGGTCCCGGCGGGGTGATCCACCGAGCCTGCCGCAACACCTCGTGTACGACCTGCGCAAGGACATCCTGGCCACCGACGAGCAGATCCGGGCGTGGGTGCTCGACGGCCCCTGGCGGCTGGGCGGTGCCCGGCGCAACGGGGCGAGGCCGGGTGGCGACGGGGCCGTCTCCGCGTACTTCGGCTGACCCGTCCGCCGTCGGGTGACCGTGGTGGGTCACCCGACGGCGGCACCCCGGCTCAGTCGGTGCGGTCGGACGGAATTCCGGCCGGGGGCTCGTTGCGTGGCGCGGGCACCGGGGGTACCGGATGGCCCGCCGGTGCCGCCACCGGTGGACCCGCCCGCCCCCGACGGTCGCGCCGGACCAGCCAGATCACCACCCACGCCGGTACGCCGACCGCGATCAGCCACGGCAGCAGCGCGCCGAAGACGACCAGCACCACCCGTACCGTGCCGAGCAGCGCCTCCCAGCCGCCGCGCAGCCCGTCGAGGAAGCCGTCCGCCTTCTCTTCCTCCTCCTCCACCACGGCCTCGGGTCCGACCAGCCGTACGGTGATGGTGGAGAGTGCGGTCAGGTCGCCCAGCCGGCGCTGCCGGGCCTGGAGCGCGACCAGGTCGGCCTCCCGCTTGGCCAGCTCGCTCTCCAGCATCACCAGGTCGGTCAGGGACTTGGCCTGTGCCAGCAGCCGCCGCCCGCTCTCCACCCGGGCCTGCTGGGTGCTGATCCGCGCGGCCAGGTCGAGGGTTTCCTCGGTGACGTCCTCGGTCTTGATCTCACGCCGTTCCTGGCGGCCGAGCTCGGCCAGGGCGTCGACCACCGAGCCGAACCGGTCCGCCGGCACCCGCAGGGTCAGCGACGCCTCGGCGTCACCGGTGACGCTGGTCCGCTGGTCGCCGCCGACAAAACCGCCGGCACCGGTCGCGATCGTGACCGCGTCCGCGGCGGCCCGCTCGACCTCCTTGACCCGGACCGTCATCGAGCCGGTGTAGATGATCGACCGCTGGTCCACCCGCAGGTTCGTCGGCACCTCCGCGCCCGGCTTCGCCTCCGCGGCGCCGTCCTGCTGCAAGCCCGGTTCCCGGGCGGCGTCGGCCCCGGCCGGCTGTGCCGCGCCCGAGGTGTCCGCACTGTCACTCGACCCGGCGGTGCATCCCGTCAGGACCAGTACGGCGACCAGTCCCGCCGTGCCCAGGAGCCCGCCCCATCGTCCTCGCGTCCTATCGCGCATGAGTCCTCCGAATGTCATTTCCCCGTTGCGGGTGTTGCTCAGACGCGAGGCGGTCGCGCCCCGGTTCCGGCAGACTGCGCTGGGGGACATCACGATTCGGTTGTCGAGGAGTCACGATGCGGTGCACCGGTTACGAGCATCCGGTTATATCGTCCGAACTGGACGCCACAGGATGGTCCAGCCTCAGGTGAACCCGCTCGGAGCGCGGGACGGGGCCCATGTCCGTTGATCTCGTGGAGCGGCTCTACACCGCCCCACCGGACGGGTTTGTCGTCGCCCGTACCGAGGCGGTCGCCGCGGCGCGGGCAGCCGGCGACGAGGCCACCGCCCGGCAGATCGCCAAGCTGCGCAAGCCGACCGTCGCCGCCTGGATGGTGAACCTGCTCGCCATCCGCCGCCCCGACCTCGTCGCCGACCTCGTCGAACTGGCCGGTGAGCTGCGTACCGCCCAGCGGGAACTGCGCGGGCCGCAACTGCGCGAACTCTCCGCCCAGCGGCGCACCACGGTCTCCGCCCTGGTCGCGCAGGCGCGGGCGCTGGCGACCGAGGCCGACAGCCGGCTGGCGGCGGGCAAGCTGCCGCTGGCCGAGGTGGAGGCGACCCTTCAGGCCGCGCTCGCCGACCTCGACGTCGCCGAACAGGTACGGTCCGGCCGGCTGGTCCGGGCCGCCAGCTACGCCGGATTCGGCGAGGTCCCCCGACCACAGCTACGCCTGGTGGCCGGAGGACCGGAACTGTCACTGCCGGCACCGGGAACCCGCGCCGGCAAACCGTCGGCCGGCACTGGTGCCGGTGGCGGTCGCGGTGGCGGGGGAAAGGGGCAGGGCGGGGAACGGTCGGGTGCCGGGCGGGACGCAACCGAGCCGTCAGCGGCCGAGCGGGCCGCCGAACGGGCCGCCGAGAAGCGGGCGGCGGCAGAGCGGGCCAACCTGCGCCGGACGCTGGTCCGGGAGCTGGCGAACGCCCGTACCGAACAGCGGCGGGCGGAGACGGACCTGGACCGGGCCACGGCGGCGGAACGGGACGGCGCCGCCGCCCTGGCCGACGCGGAACGGGCCCTGGCCGAGGCGGAACGTCGGCGGGCCGGGGCTGAGCAGGAGGTCAGCCGACGCAAGCTGGCCCGGAAGACGGCCGAGCGAGCCGCAGCCGCCGCCCGGCGCCGCACCGGGGACGTCGAGGCGGCGGTCGAGGCGCTCGATGCCGAGTAGGGTGCCCGCAGACCGGGGGAACGAACAAGCTCGATCAACGGCCGACCGGCCGGTACGCCGATCGCGGGAAGGGTGACCAGTTGACCCCTGAACAGGCCGCCGCGGCGGCCGGACCGAGCATCACGGCACTGGTCGGCGCGTTCGGCGAAAGCCCGCAGACGCAGCACCGTGCCCGCGTGTTCGGCCTGTCCGGCTGGGCGTTCCAGGTCGCCGGGCGCGGCGGGGTGCTCGGTGACGTGGCCGCCGAGACAGTAGCCGCCACACTCGGTTTCCTCGCCCCGGACGCGGTCGCCGAGGGCTGGGAGGCCGCCCGCCGGGTGGCCCGGCCGACCGAGGTCGCGGCGAGCAACCTCGCCGAATGCTGCCGCTGGGGTACGGAACGCCTGCACGGGTTCCCCAAGCTGGACCGATTGGTCGAGTTGACCTCCCGGGTGGTCGAGGACGCCGACGCGACCGGGATGCCGCTGTTCGCGGCCTGGCGGGCGGTGCCGCCCCCGGTCCACGACCCGGCAGGCCGGATGGCGGTGCTGCTGTACCTGCTGCGGGAGCACTACAGCGCCGCCCACCTGATCGCCGTACGGGTCGCCGGGCTGACCCCGCTGGAGGCGGTCCTGGCCGGGCCGGACGGCGAGGCGGGCGCGCTGGCCAACGGCTGGCAGCCGCCGTACCCGCAGGTCGCTCCGCTGATCCGGCGCCGGCTCTGGGCGGACGCGGTCACCGACAAGCTCGCCGCGACCGGGTTCCGCAACCTGCGCGGCTCCGAACGGATCGAACTGGTCGACCTGCTCGGCAGCCTGCGTACCGGCCTGACCTGACCCGTCGGTCTTCCCGTGTGGCCGGGGGTCAGGTGGTGGCGGTGCCGGTCGGGCGGGCCCGCAGTTCGGCGACGTAGTCGTCCGGGGCGCCGGCCTTCTCGGCCGCGTTGGCGATCTCGGAGAGGTACCAGGCGGTGGGCAGGCCGCCCTCGTACCCGGCGAAGACGTAGACCCAGGCGGTCACCTCGCCGTCCAGGGTCACCACCCGTACGTGCAGCTTGCGATAGGTCTCCGCGATCACCCCCTCGACCTCGTCGAGTTGGGCCGCATCCCAGGGATGCACATCGTAGATCGCGACGAAGACGCGATCGCCGGGAGATTCGACGATGGTGGTGACCGCACCCTCCCAACCGATCACCCCCTCACCGGCGAAGGTGAGGCGCCAGCCTTCCAGCCAGCCGGTGCCGATCATGGGCGAATGCGGACAGTAGGCACGCATCCGGGCAGGATCGAGGTTTGAGCCGTACGCGGCGTAGTGACGCACGGCGATGACGATAGCCCGGCGGACGGGTGGTGGAGAATACGACCGTGCGTGTCGGACGGGTTGGGGAGAAGAAAGTCACTGTGAGCGTCAACGAAGGGCAAGTTCTGTGAGCCGTATCGTGATCATCGGCGGGGGGCCGGCCGGTTACGAGGCCGCGCTGGTAGCGGCCCAGTTGGACGCGGACGTCACCGTCATCGAGGCCGAGGGGGCCGGCGGGGCCTGCGTGCTCTCCGACTGCGTCCCGTCCAAGACCTTCATCGCCAGCTCGGACGTGGTCACCGGGTACCGGGACACGGAGGAGTTCGGGGTGCACTCGGACGGTCTGGAGGCGGTCACGGTCGACGCCGAGGCCGTGTACGGGCGGGTCAAGCGCCTCGCGCTGGCCCAGTCGGCAGACATCCACGCCAAACTCATCAAAGCGGGCGTCACCTTCATCGCCGGTCGGGCCCGGCTCGGTGAGGACACGCTCGGTCACACCCACCGGGTGCTCGTCACCCCGACCGGTGGTGACTCCGAGTACCCGGTTGACGCCTCTACCGTACTGATCGCCACCGGGGCCACGCCCCGGGTGCTGCCGACCGCCGTACCGGACGGGGAACGGATCCTCACCTGGCGGCAGGTGTACGACCTGGACGAACTCCCCGAGGACCTCATCGTGATCGGGTCCGGGGTGACCGGGGCCGAGTTCGCCAGCGCCTACCTGGCGATGGGGGTCCGGGTGACCCTCGTCTCCAGCCGGGACCGGGTGATGCCGCACGAGGACGCCGACGCCGCCGCCGCGATCGAGCAGGTGTTCCGGGCCCGGGGCATGACCATCCTGAACAACTCCCGCGCCAACGGCGTACGGCGTACCGCCGACGGGGTCGAGGTGGAACTCTCCGACGGTCGTACGATCACCGGCTCGCACGCCCTGATGGCGGTCGGCTCGATCCCCGACACCGCCACCCTCGGCCTGCCCGAGTACGGCGTAGCGGTCTCCCCGGGCGGGTACGTCACCACCGACCGGGTGTCCCGGACGAACGTTCCGGGCATCTACGCCGCCGGGGACTGCACCGGGGTCCTGCCGCTGGCGAGCGTCGCCGCGATGCAGGGCCGGATCGCGATGTGGCACGCGCTCGGCGAGGCCGTCCAGCCGCTGCGGCTGCGTACGGTCGCGGCGAACGTCTTCACCGATCCGGAGTTGGCCACCGTCGGGGTGTCGCAGGACGAGGTGGACTCCGGGCGTACCCCGGCCCGGCAGGTGATGCTGCCGCTGGCCGGCAACGCGCGCGCCAAGATGGCCGACCTCTCCGACGGCTTCGTGAAGCTGTTCTGCCGGCCGGCCAGCGGGCAGGTGATCGGCGGTGTGGTGGTCTCACCGAAGGCCAGCGAGCTGATCCTGCCGATCACGCTCGCGGTGGAGAACAACCTGACCGTGGACCAGTTGGCCCACACGATCACGATCTACCCGTCGCTGTCCGGCTCGGTCACCGAGGCGGCGCGTCAGCTGATGCTGCACGGCTCGGAGTGATCCCGGAGGCTGCCAGCGCCGGCTCCGGCGTTGGCAGCTCCGTCGGGGTCCGCCCGGTGGTCAGGGTCAGCGCCCAGCCGGCGGCGGCGAAGCCGGCCGCGGCCACCAGGGCCACCGTCGCCAGCCGCCACACCGAGTCGGTGAGCGCGGCGCCGCCGAGGTGGCCGACCAGGGCGCCGTACGCGGCCCAGCCGAGCGCGGCCAGCGCGTCGTAGACGAGGAAGCGCTTGTACGGGTAACGGACCCGACCGGCGTTGAAGCAGGCGATCATGCGTCCGCCGGGTACGAAGCGGCAGAGCAGGATGACCAGTGGTCCGGGTTGCCGCAGTGCGCGGGTGAAGCGTCCGGCGGCCTGCCGGGACCGGGAGCTGTTCGCCCGCTCGCCCTGCTCGTCGGCGTTCCCGGCCCGGCTCCGTGCGCTGCGCCAGCCGCTGAGCAGCCGTCCCGCCCCGGTCCGGCCGAGCAGGTAACAGGCGGTGTCGCCGCAGAACACACCGAGCGTGCCGACGCCGATGGTGAGCGCCAGGTTCAGGTTGCCGTAGATGGTCAGGGCACCGCCGGTGATCATCACTACCTGGGTCGGTACCACCGGCACGAAGGCGTCCACGACGAGGAGGCCGAACAGCGCCAGGTACGCCGACGTGGGGGACGCGACGTTGGTGAGAAGTTCGAGCACTCGGGTCACCTCGACGCGATCGGCCGCCATGGTCTCCGTCGAGCCTGAACCGGCGCTCTCCGCCGCTGCACACAGGCCCGACCAGTGGTGATACCGGCCACGCTACGGCCATCGGCCGCGGAACGGGGTGTGATATTGCCGGTGTCGCGCCCGTGGCGTTCGTGTTGCGCCTGGGTGCGGTTCGCGGGACCCCGGCAAACCGGGCTGTCGGCGTACCGTGGGTAGGGCGCGACCCGCCACCTCAGGTCCCCCCGTTCCTGACGGTTACGGCTAGCCATCGGGCCGCCGGCGGGTCCCGCGCCGGCGGCCCACCACTGTGCTTCGGGCGCCGGTCGGACCGGTCAGGTCACCGGCTGGGTCACCGGTTGGGCGTCGTTGCCCGGTGCCGAGGCCAGCCAGGGCAGGAACCGACGCAGCCACTGGTCCACGCCCGGAACGGCCAGGATCCGGGTGATCACGCCGGCCACGACGATGAGCTGGGCAACCGCCGGTACGGTGTCCAGCCCGGCGGTCGCCGCCACGGTGGGAACCAGGGACAGGGCCCCGACGAGGGCGGCGAGGATGGTCCGGGCGGTGGCCCGCCAGGGGTGCCGGGTCTGGGTGGTGGTGGGGGTCATGGGGTGCCTCCAGGGGTCTGCGGGGTTCGGTGGGGCTGCCATTGATCGCGAAGCAGCGGGCTGTGGAGTCCGACTACTCCGGATGCCACTGCATTGCGGTGGTCCGGCCCAGCTGATCAGGGTGGATATCCTGCTCAACCAATTTGAGGTGGGGTAGGTGCGCATATGTCGGGAACCTGATTGATCGATACCTATTGGGTCAAGGTTGCGGTGTTTGTCGATGGGAGGGGCAGCTCAGGCAAGGTCGTGATGCCGACAGAAGGTTGGACTTCGTGCCACCGCGCGTCCCTTGCTTCAACTCCTGTTGGGAGAGTTCGAACGTCTTGGTTGCGGGCTGGCGACCTCGGTCGATGTTGACGAACGTGAATAATCATCGATTCTTCTTCACGTTGTGCGAGGAAGTGAATTCGTCGCATTCGGCGATGGTCTTGTAGTTCCCCGCATATCGTCAGCCTCGTGGCTATTGGATTCGGGAGTGACCCTTCCTACGATGGAGGCGACCAACCAGGTACCACCCCTCGCCAACCTGGAAGGCGCCAGATCATGACTAATCCCGCCGTTATAGAAAGTCCCGACGTCGAAGTGGTTCCGCTGACGAACTCCGAGTGGCATGAGGCCACCGAACGGGGTCTGCGTCGCCTCGGTCTGACCTACGACCAACTGGCCGCTGAGGCTGAGAGCCGGGACTTCTCCTCGAACGAGGCAAGGAAGCTGTGGATGGCAATCGGTGGCCGGCGCCCCTGACCTAGGGACGCAGGCGCGCAAGTTCGCCGAGACGCTGTCGGAGTTGCTCAACCGCACCGTCTGCGACAATGCAAAGGTCGTGGCGGTGCTGCATGCGAACGAGGAAGTGGTCGTGGGTACCCTCCTCAATCGTCAAGAGCTTCTTAGCGAACCCGTGCGCATGCGTTCCCGTGCCCGTTTCTCAAGGATCTGGCTCGATCTGAGCTGCAGGTTGTTTCTGAACGAAGAGGGCTACCTCACCGTCCGGACCTCCTACTGCGGTATCTACCTGGGCCCGGAGCATGAACACACGCTTCTGCACTACGACTACGAGCGAGACAAGGAGATCTACACCGAGGCTCATGTGCAGGTCGATGCCCGCCATGAGTCGCTGGAACAGCTTCTGCGTGAGTTGGGCCTGCGAGACAGACTCCGCAAGCTCCATCTACCGGTCGGTGGCCGGCGGTTTCGACCGGCGCTCGAGGATCTGCTGGAGTGTCTGATCGTCGAGGGCCTGGTCGAGCCGAAGGGCGGCTGGCAGAAGGTGTTGAACGAGGAGCGCGAGGTCTTCCGCCGTAAGCAGGTGGCGGCAGTGGTTCGCTCGCACCCGGATACCGCGATCGAGACGCTCGAACGCCTCGGCTACGAGGTCACCGAACCTGGACATGTATCCGCAGTAAGGGCAAAGCTCAACAAGCTGAAGCCTCGGCGGTCGCGGTAGGGATCTCCGCCCGCATCGTGGCGCTGACCTGCTTCCCCGGCAGGTAAGGGCGAACTGTCGAGTTCCGTCGTTACGTGGGCGCAACGAGATCGGCGTAGCGTCAGGACATGGCGGACTTGTTCGAGGACTACCGCCTCGGCCCTGGATGGGACGAGATGTTCGGCGAGCCGGGCATGCCGCGGGAAACGTACGAGGCGTTGCACGCCACCCTGCAACCGCTGTCCAGCGTCGAGCTGGGCATCCGGGCCGAGGTGCTGGCCAGGGCGTTCCTCGACCAGGGCATCACGTTCGCGCTCAAGGGCATCGAGCGGCCGTTCCCGCTCGACATCGTGCCGAGGATCATCGCCGCCGACCAGTGGCGGGTGGTCGAGGCCGGGGTGGCGCAGCGGGTCCGCACCCTGGAGGCGTTCCTCGCAGACATCTACGGTGCCGGCCAGGTGCTCGCCGACGGGGTGGTGCCGCGCCGGATCGTGGTGACCAGCGCGCATTTCCACCGCGAGGTCGCCGGGGTCAACCCACACAACGGCGTACGCATCCACGTCGCCGGGGTCGACCTGGTCCGCGACGAGCAGGGCACGTTCCGGGTGCTGGAGGACAACGTACGGGTTCCGTCCGGGGTCAGTTACGTGATGGAGAACCGGCGGGCGATGGCTCACGTACTGCCCGAGGTTTTCGCCGCCACCCGGATCCAGCCGGTCGAGTCGTACCCCGGGCAGTTGTTGCGGGCCCTGCGCGCCGCGGCCCCGGTCGGTGTCAGCGAGCCCACGGTGGTGGTCCTCACCCCCGGCGTGCACAACTCCGCCTACTTCGAGCACGCCCTGCTCGCCCGCGAGATGGGCGTCGAGCTGGTCGAGGGTCGGGACCTGGTCTGTGTGGGTAACGAGGTAGCCATGCGGACCACCGCGGGTGAACAACGCGTCGACGTCATCTACCGGCGGATCGACGACGACTTCCTCGACCCGGTGCACTTCCGGGCCGACTCGGTGATCGGCGTGGCCGGGCTGCTCAACGCCGCGCGGGCCGGTCGGGTCACCATCGCCAACGCGGTCGGCAACGGCGTAGCCGACGACAAGCTGCTCTACACGTACGTGCCCGAGCTGATCCGCTACTACCTGGACGAGGAGCCGATCCTGCCCAACGTGGAGACCTACCGGCTGGAGGAACCGGACGTGCTCGACCACGTCCTGGACCGGCTCGACGAGTTGGTGCTCAAGCCGGTCGACGGCTCCGGGGGCGCCGGCATCGTGATCGGCTCCCAGGCGAGCGACGAGGAACTGGCCCTGCTCGCCGAGAAGGTACGGCACGACCCGCGTGGCTGGATCGCCCAGCGCGAGGTCGCCCTGTCCATGGTGCCGACCCTGGTCGGCAACCGGCTGCGGGCCCGGCACGTGGACCTGCGACCGTTCGCGGTCAACGACGGCGAACGGGTCACCGTCCTGCCCGGCGGGCTGACCCGGGTGGCGCTGCCGGAGGGCGCGCTGGTGGTCAACTCCAGCCAGGGCGGGGGGTCGAAGGACACCTGGGTGCTCGCCGAGGCGCCGGTCGCCGCGATCACGGTCGGCGGCCCGGTCGAAACACCGCCGCCGGTCTACCTCGCCCCCGACGAACCCGCCGGCGCGGGTACGCCCACCGGCACCAGCCTGCCGGCACCGCGCAGCCCCGACCCCGGCCCGGACTCCGGTCCGGTCGCCGTCCAGCAGCAACAGCAGCAACAGTCCGCCCGGATCGACGGGGCACCGGCATGCTGAGCCGGATCGCGGAGTCGCTCTACTGGATCGGCCGGTACGTCGAGCGGGCCGAGGACACCGCCCGCATCCTCGACGTACACCTGCACCGGATGCTCGCCGACCCGTGGGCCGACGAGGAGACCGCCTGCCGTTCACTGCTCGCCGTGATGGGCGTACCCCCACCGGAGCAGCCGGTCTCCGCCGCCCGGGTGGTCGGCCTGCTCGGGCTGGACGAGAGCAGCCACAGCTCGGTGGTGGGTGCCCTCGCCGCTGCCCGGGAGAACGCGCGCGGGGCCAGGGAGACCATCTCCGCCGACATGTGGGAGGGGCTCAACGCCACCTGGCACGGCCTGCCCGACGCCCGTCGCCGGGTCGAGCAGCAGGGCGTACACGCCTTCTTCCGCTGGGTACGCGAACGCTGCGCCCTGCTCGCCGGGCTCGCCGACGCCACCATGAGCCGGGACGAGGGCTGGCTGTTCATGGTCCTCGGGCGCAGCGTGGAACGGGTCGACATGACCGCCCGGCTGCTCTCCACCCACGTGCGCGCCGGCGGCAGCATCCCGTCCTGGCTGACCCTGCTGCGTTCGTGCGGCGCCTGGGAGACGTTCCTGCGCACCTACCGTGGCTCGCTCGACGACCGGTACGCCGCCGAGTTCCTCCTGCTCGACCGCCTCTTCCCACGCTCGGTCTTTGCCGCCCTGTCGGCCGCCGAGGCGTGCCTGACCGACCTCGAACCGACCGGTGGGCCCGGCGGCCAGCCGGGTCGGGTCGGTGTCGCCACCGAGGCGCAGCGGATCGTGGGTCGGGCCAGGACCAACCTCGAATTCCGGGGCGCGGAGGAACTCCTGGCCGACTTCCCGAGCGTGCTGGCCAGCCTCGAACGCACCTGTTCACAGGTGAACGAGGCGGTCTCGCGCCGCTACTTCCGCCAGACCTCGGCGGTCCTGTGGGTCCCGGAGGCAGTGGCATGACGGGCTCGTGTGTGGGTGGCAACGGCCCGGAGGCAACGGCGTGAGCGTCAACAGTTGGCGATTGAAGATCATCCACCGGACCGGGTTCAGTTACGCCGGCAAGGTCGCGTCCTCGTACAACGAGGCTCGGATGTCGCCCCGCAACGAGACCCGCCAGGCGGTGCTCGACGCCCGGGTGGAGGTGTGGCCGTCCGCCAGGACCTACCGGTACGAGGACTACTGGGGCACCTCGGTCACCGCGTTCGACGTACACAGCCCGCACGAGGCGCTGCGGGTCACCGCCGCGTCGACGGTGGAGACCCTGCCCGCCGGTGACCTGCTCCCGCCCACCGGCGGGGCGAGCTGGGCCGACCTGGCCCGGCCCGAACACGTCGACCGGTGGCACGAACTGCTGCTGCCGACCCCGCGTACCGCCCTGGACGAGGAACTGACCGCGCTGGCCGAGATCGCCCGCGCCGGTCACCCCACCCCGCACGCCACCGCGCTGGCACTCTGCGAACAGATCCGCGACGAGGTGACGTACACGGCCGGGGCGACCGGCGTACAGACCGACGCGGTGCAGGCCTGGCGCCAGCGCAAGGGCGTCTGCCAGGACATCAGCCACCTGCTGGTGGGACTGCTGCGGTCGGCCGGCATCCCGTCCCGCTACGTCTCCGGCTACCTGCACCCGTCGCCGTCGGCGAGCATCGGGGAGAGCGTCGTGGGGCAGAGCCACGCCTGGGTGGAGTGGTGGGTCGGCCGGTGGACCGGCTTCGACCCCACCAACGGCATCCCGATCGGCGAGCGGCACGTCGTGGTCGGCCGGGGCCGGGAGTACGGCGACGTACCGCCGCTCAAGGGCGTCTACTCCGGTCCGAAGAACACCGGCCAGGGCGTGGAGGTCACCATCACCCGGCTGCGGTGAGGGCAAATATGGGTGCGGTGGGTGCCGAGGGCGGCGTAACCTCCCCGGCATGCAGCATTTCGTGGCAGTGACGACGACGCCGGGACACCCCGGCGTGCCGCGCTGACGCGAATTTCTCACCGTCAACCAACGGCCCCGGGGCGAACCGCTCCGGGGCTGCTTCGTACTCCGGACCGGTCCGCTCCGACCGGTCCACTCGATTGACACGGGTGGCCGGGCTCAGGGTCGTACCCGAGTCAGGAGCATGGACATGGTCGACCACCGCAGGTTGGGCCGCGAACTGGAGCTGTTCCACGCCGACCCCCTCTCCGGCGCGGGCCTGCCGATCTGGCTACCGGCCGGCGCCGCCGCCCGGCACGCAGTCGAGGAGTACGTCCGCGAGCTGGAGCGGCGAGCCGGCTACCAGCACGTCTACTCGCCCCCGATGGGCAAACGGGAGCTGTTCGAACGATCGGGACACCTCGGCTACTTCGCCGACGACATGTTCCCGCCGATGCGCCTCTCCGACGACGACGAGTTCGTCCTCCGGCCGGCGCTCTGCCCGCACCACTGCCTGGTCTTCGCCGCCCGCGGCCGGTCGTACCGCGAGTTGCCGCTGCGCGTCGGTGAGCTGGGCGGGATGTACCGACCGGAGCGGTCCGGGGTGCTCGGCGGCCTGAGCCGGGTACGCGCGATCTGGCTCAACGACGCGCACAACTTCTGCGCCCTGGAGCAGGTCGGGGACGAGGTCGCCGAGATACTCGGACTGATCCGGACCGCGCACGCCGCGCTCGGCGTACGCCCGGCCGGGTTCCGGCTGTCGCTGCGCGGACCCGGCGAGAAGTACGTCGGCGACGACGACGTGTGGGAGCGGGCGGAGAACCTGCTCCGGGAGGCGCTCGACGCGGCCGGGCAACCGTACGTCGAGGCGGCCGGGGAGGCGGCGTTCTACGGGCCGAAGATCGACATCCAGATCCAGGATCCGGCCGGGCGGGAGTCGACCCTCTCCACCATCCAGCTCGACTTCGACAAGGCGGAGAAGTTCGACCTGTCCTACATGGACTCCAACGGTCGGCCCCGTCGACCGGTGATCGTGCACCGGAGCCTGATCGGCAGCATGGAGCGGCTGTTCGCGTACCTGATCGAGGTGCACGAGGGGGCGTTTCCCGCCTGGTACGCCCCGGTGCAACTGGAGGTGCTCCCGATCGGTCCGGAGCAGTACGACGTCGCGGCGGCCCTCACCCGTACCGCCGTGCAGGCGGGCCTGCGGGCGGAACTCGCCCCCGACGGGTCGCTGGGCGCCCGCGTACGCGCCTCGGCTCGCCGCCGGGTCCCGTACGCCGCCGTGATCGGCCCCCGCGAGGCAGCGGAGGGACTGGTCTCGTTGCGCCTCCGCGACGGCCAAGCCCTCGACCCCATCCCGGCGCCCGAAGCCCTCACCCTCATCACCACCGCCGTCTCCACCCACTCCCCCCACCTCCTCCCCACCTAGCCCTCCCCGCCGCCCCTCCCCGCTGGCGATCTTGCAGTTGTGGCGCCCGAATCGCGGCACTCGTCGTGGTTTGTGAACGACCACAAGTGCAAGATCGCCGGGCGACCCGGGTGGGGGGTGGGGGGATCTTGTCGGTAACTAGATAGGGTTGGGGGGTGAGTGGGGAAACAGTGGCGGGGCGGCCTTATCACCATGGTGACCTGCAGCGGGTGTTGCTGGAGGCGGCGGTCGCGGCGATCGAGGAGTCGGGGCCGACGGCGCTGAGTCTGCGGGCCCTGGCTCGGCGGGCGGGGGTCTCGCATGCGGCGCCCACCCACCACTTCGGCGACAAGGCCGGCCTGCTGACCGTGCTGGCCACCCAGGGCTTCCACCTGCTCGCCGACAACCTCGGCAGGGTACGCAACGAGACCGGCAGCCTGCTCGAGATCGGTGTCGGTTACGTCCGGTTCGCCGTCGAGCACCGGGCGCACTTCGAGGTCATGTTCCGTCCCGAGCTCTACCGCCCGGACGATCCATTACTGGTCGCCGCCAAGCAGCGGTCCACCGACGAGCTGCAGGCCGGAGTGGCGACGCTGGACGAGTCACCGGGCGACGAACGCGATCCCCGGCTCGCCGGGCTGGCCGCCTGGTCGATGGTGCACGGCTTCGCCACGCTCTGGCTCAGCGGGGCACTCCCGCCCGAGGTCGGCGACGACCCGACGACCGTCAGCCGAGCCGTGATCCAGGGCCTGTTCCGCGTCGGTTGACACCGCGCGGCGGACCTCGTCACCAACCCGCCGGAAGGGCCATCCCCTCGGTGTAGCCGGCGGCGCTCTGCACCCCGATCAGCGCGTTCGCCGAGAACTCGGCCAGGTTCCTGGCGCCGGTGTACGTGCAGGCGCTGCGTACCCCGGCGATGATCTCGTCGATCAGGTCCTCGACACCGGGGCGGGACGGGTCGAGGAACATCCGGGCGGTGGAGATGCCCTCCTCGAAGACCGCCTTCCGGGCCCGGTCGAACGGGCTGTCCTCGGCCGTACGGGCGCTCACCGCACGTGCCGACGCCATGCCGAAGCTCTCCTTGTAACGCCGGCCGTCCGGATCCGAGTACAGGTCACCGGGGGATTCGTAGGTGCCGGCGAACCAGGAACCGATCATCACGTTCGAGGCGCCGGCGGCGAGTGCCAGGGCTACGTCGCGCGGGTGCCGTACGCCGCCGTCGGCCCAGACGTGCCGGCCCAGTTCGGCGGCGGCACCGGCGCAGTCGAGTACGGCGGAGAACTGCGGCCGGCCCACCCCGGTCATCATCCGGGTGGTGCACATCGCGCCCGGACCGACGCCGACCTTGACGATGTCCGCACCGGCGTCGACCAGGTCGCGTACGCCGTCGGCGGTGACCACGTTGCCGGCGACCAGGGGAACCGCCGGGTCGAGCGCCTGTACCGCCCGCAGGGCCGAGATCATCCGTTCCTGGTGCCCGTGCGCGGTGTCCACGACCAGCGTGTCGACGCCCGCTTCGAGCAGCGCCGCCGCCTTGCCGGCCACGTCACCGTTGATCCCGATCGCCGCCGCCACCCGGAGCCGGCCCTTGCCGTCCAGCGCCGGACGGTACAGGGTGGCCCGCAGCGCTGCCTGCCGGGTCAGGACCCCGACCAGCCGCCCCTCGACGTCGACCACCGGGGCGAGTCGTCGCCGTCCCTGGGACAGCCGGTCGAACCCCGTACGCGGATCGGCCTCCGCCGGCACCGTGTGCAGTTCGGTCGACATCACGTGACGTACCTGGGTGAACCGGTCCACGCCCTCGGTGTCGGCCTCGGTGACCACCCCGAGCGGGCGGTTCTCCTCGTCGACCACCACGAGCCCACCGTGCGAGCGCTTCGGCAGCAGGTGGATCGCGTCCCCGACGGTGTCGGTCGGGCCGAGCGTGATCGCGGTGTCGTGCACCAGGTGGCGTTGCTTCACCCAGCCGACGACCTCGGTCACCACCTCGACCGGGATGTCCTGCGGCAGTACGGCGATCGCACCGCGCCGGGCGACCGTCTCGGCCATCCGCCGACCCGCCACCGCGGTCATGTTGGCGACCACGATCGGGATCGTGGTGCCGGTGCCGTCGGAGGTGCCCAGGTCGACGTCGAGCCGGGACGCCAGGTCCGACCGGACCGGGGCCATGAACACGTCGTTGTACGTCAGGTCGTGCGCGGAGGCCGCGCCGGAGAGAAACCGCACCCGATCATCATGCCCCCGGGCGGGACCCGTTATTCCTGGTCAGCGGGACCCGCCCCGGCCGGGGTCAGCGGATGGTGCAGATGGTGGCGCCGGCGGTGATGACGGCACCGGGCTCGGCGCCGAGGTCAGCGATCACACCGGCCTTGTGGGCGTGCAGGGGCTGTTCCATCTTCATCGCCTCCAGGACCACCACCAGGTCGCCCTCGGCGACGGTGTCACCGTCGGCGACCGCGATCTTCACGATGGTGCCCTGCATCGGCGAGGTCAGCGCGTCGCCACCGGCACCCGCGCTTGCGCCGCCACGGGCGGCCGAACCGCGGGCGGCGCCACGGCGGGCGACCGGGCCGGGGGCCGGGCTGGTGCCCGTACCGGTGCCGAAGCCGGCGGGGAGGCTGACCTCGAGCCGCTTGCCGCCGACCTCGACGACGACGGTCTCGCGCGGTCCGGCCGCCTCGGCGGTCGGGGCGGCGGCGGTGAACGCCGGTACGGTGTTGTCGAACTCGGTCTCGATCCACCGCGTGTGTACGGCGAACGGCTCGGCGGTGAAGGCCGGGTCGCGGACCACCAGCCGGTGGAACGGCAGCGCGGTGGCCATCCCGTCGAGGGTCATCTCGTCCAGTGCCCGCCGGGCCCGCTCCAGCGCCTCGGGCCGGGTCTCCCCGGTGATGATCACCTTGGCCAGCAGCGAGTCGAAGTTCCCGCCGATGACGTCGCCGGCCGAGATGCCGGTGTCGACCCGTACGCCGGGGCCGGAGGGGAGCCGGAGTGCGGTGACCGTGCCGGGTGCGGGGAGGAAGCCCCGGCCGGGGTCCTCGCCGTTGATCCGGAACTCGATCGCGTGCCCGCGCGGCGTCGGGTCGTGGGCCAGCCGCAGCTTCTCGCCGTCCGCGATCCGGAACTGCTCGCGGACCAGGTCGATGCCGGCGGTCTCCTCGGTGACCGGGTGCTCCACCTGGAGCCGGGTGTTGACCTCCAGGAACGAGATGGTGCCGTCCACGCCGACGAGGTATTCGACCGTGCCGGCGCCGTGGTAGCCGGCCTCCCGGCAGATCGCCTTGGCGCTGGCGTGGATCTCGGCGCGCTGGGCGTCGGTCAGGAACGGCGCGGGCGCCTCCTCGACCAGCTTCTGGTGCCGGCGCTGCAACGAACAGTCGCGGGTGCCGACCACCACCACGTTGCCGTGCTGGTCGGCGAGGATCTGCGCCTCCACGTGCCGGGGGCGGTCGAGGTAACGCTCGACGAAACACTCGCCGCGTCCGAAGGCGGCGACCGCCTCCCGGGTGGCCGACTCGAACAGCGCCGGGATCTCCTCCAGGGTCCGGGCCACCTTGAGCCCGCGACCGCCGCCACCGAACGCCGCCTTGATCGCCACCGGCAGGCCGTACTCGGTGGCGAACGCGATCACCTCGTCCGGGCCCTCGACCGGGTCCGGGGTGCCGGGCACCAGGGGAGCGCCGGCCCGCTGCGCGATGTGCCGGGCGGTGACCTTGTCACCGAGGTCGCGGATCGCCTGCGGGGTCGGCCCGATCCAGGTCAGACCGGCGTCGATCACGGCGGTCGCGAAGTCCGCGTTCTCGGAGAGGAACCCGTAACCCGGATGTACGGCGTCCGCGCCGGAGCGCGCGGCCACGTCCAGCAGCTTGTCGATCCGCAGGTACGTCTCGGTGGCGGTGTCGCCGTCGAGGGCGTACGCCTCGTCGGCGAGGGTGGCGTGCAAGGCGTCCCGGTCCGAGTCGGCGTAGACCGCCACGCTGCCCAGCCCGGCGTCCCGGCAGGCGCGGACGACCCGGACGGCGATCTCGCCCCGGTTGGCGATGAGTACCTTGCGCACGCTCGTCCTCTCCTGGCCGTGGGCGGCCCCGCTCGTCCGGCGGGTGCCGGTCACCGCGTTCCTCGATGCGATCGACCCGCCGCCCGCGTACGGCCCGGCGTTTCCTCGTTGCCCCTGGTTCGTTGTTCCCGCATCCACCCCTGATGGTGGGTACTGCGGGGAGTTTATCGGCGCTTTTGATCAACTTCACCGGGCCGGCGTGTGTCCTGTGGCACTGGCCGGTCGGCCCCGCCGGTCGGGGCGGTGGCTACCGGAGCTTAGTCAAATTTGTTTATTACGCTTGTGCTGTGTCGAGTACCCGCATGATGATTCTCGGTCTGGTCCGCTGGATGCAGCCGGTGCACGGTTACGACGTGCGCCGCGAGCTGCTGAGCTGGAGCGCCGACGACTGGGCCAACGTACAGCCAGGTTCGATCTACCACGCGTTACGCAAGCTGACCGAGGAGGGACTGTTGCGCGAGGTGGCGACCGAGCAGGTCGGTGCCCGTCCCGCCCGGACCACGTACGAGGTGACGGAGAAGGGGGAGGACGAGTTCGAGACGCTGCTGCGGGACATGTGGTGGCGGTTGCAGACCCCGCCCGACCCGTTCGCGGCGGCCTTCTCGTTCCTGCCGGCCCTGCCTCGGGAGGAGGCGGCGGCGGCGCTGCGCAACCGGGCGCAGCTCCTGCGCGCGGCGCACGAGTCCATGCGCGCCTCCCTCGATTCCGACTGGGTACGCAAGTCCAAGCCGGTGCACGTGGGCTGGATGTTCGAGCTGTGGATGGCCCGCGCGGAGGCCGAGAGCGGCTGGTGCGAACGGATCGCGGAGCGGATCGACTCCGGAGTGTCGTACCTGCCTGATCAGCTGGCCGATGCCGAGGGTTGGGGCGCGATGCGGGCGCAGACGCAGGCACTGGCCGAGTCCCGGGGCGGGGAGCGTGCCGCACCCGACGGTACGGACCGTGAGACACCCGGCGACGAGTAGTACTCAAGACATAATTCGAGTAATAATCAACCTTGACTAGATAAGTTATATCGCGTTAGCCTCGGGCTGAGTGTTGGGGTGCGCGCCAGCGGCGTTGGTCCCCGGGGGACGGTGGTCGGCGGTCTGCCGGCCCGACCAACCAGGAGCTGAAAATGATCGAGACCAAGGGACTGCGGAAATCGTTCCGCTCCCGCCAGGGCCGACAAACCAAGACAGTGGAGGCGGTGCGCGGCGTCGACCTCCTGGTGCGCGAGGGGGAGATCTACGGCTTCCTCGGCCCGAACGGCGCGGGCAAGACCACCACCCTGCGCATGCTCGCCACCCTGATCGAGCCGGACGGGGGAGAGGCCGTGATCGCCGGCGCCGACCTGCGCGCCGACCCCGCCGAGGTGCGCCGCCGGATCGGCTACGTCGCCCAGGGCGGCAGCACCTGGGACGAGTCCACCGCCCGTGAGGAACTCGTCCTACAGGCCAGGATGTACGGCATCGGCAAGGCCGAGGCCCAACGGCGCGCGGTCGACGCCCTGGCCGCCTTCGAACTCACCGAGTACGCCGACCGCAAGTGCAAGACCTACTCCGGCGGACAGCGCCGGCGCGTCGACATCGCGCTCGGCATCATCCACGAGCCGAAGATCGTCTTCCTGGACGAGCCCACCACCGGCCTCGACCCGCAGAGCCGGGCCCACATGTGGGACGAGATCCGGCGGCTGCGCGCCGACGGCATGACCGTCTTCATCACCACCCACTACCTCGACGAGGCCGACGCGCTCTGCGACCGGATCGCGATCATGGACCACGGCGAGATCGTCGCCGAGGGCACGCCGGCCGAACTCAAGCGGGAGATCTCCGGCGAGATGGTGCAGGTCGGCATCGACGCGGCCGCCACCCCGAAGGCCGCCGAGGCCCTCGACACCCAGCCCTTCGTACTCAAGCTGGAAACCCTCGACGAGGGCGGGCTGCGCCTCTACGTCGACGACGGCGCCACGGCCATCCCGCAGATCCTGCGCGCACTCGACACCAGCGGCGTCCCGCTGCGCGCGATCGAACTGCACCGGCCCAGCCTCGACGACGTGTTCCTCACCAAGACCGGCCGCTCGCTGCGCGAGTCCTGAGCCCGCCCCCGCTACAGGAGACTGTGATGAAATTCGCCCGGGACACCTGGCTGATCTTCGAGCGGCAGATGCTGCTCCTCCTCCGTCAACCCATCTGGGTCTTCGTCGGCGTCTTCCAACCGGTGATGTACCTGCTCCTCTTCGCGCCGCTGCTCAAGCCCGCACTGAACGCACCGACCCAGGCGGACGCGTACCGCATCTTCGTACCCGGCCTGCTGGTGCTGCTGGCCATCTTCGGCGGGCTGTTCCAGGGCTTCGGCCTGATCGCCGAACTGCGCGCCGGGGTGATCGAGCGGTCCCGGGTCACCCCGATCAGCCGGCTCGCCCTGCTGCTCGGCCGATCACTGCGCGACGTCGTGTCGCTGATCGTCCAGGCGATCATCATCACCCTGCTGGCGCTCCTGTTCGGACTCACCGTCTTCATCGGTGACCTGCTGCTGGCGTATCTGATGCTCGCCCTGATCGCGCTGATGACCTCGGCCGTCTCGTACGGGATCGCGCTGCTGGTCAAGAGCGAGGACGCCCTCGCACCACTGATGAACACCATCGCCCAGCCGGTGCTGCTGCTCTCCGGCATCCTGCTCCCGCTCACCTTCGCCCCCGGCTGGCTCCAGGGCGTCGCCGACTGGAACCCGTTCTCCTGGGCGGTCGAGGGGACCCGGGCACTCTTCGCCGGTGACCTCGGCGACGACCGGGTGTGGCAGGGCCTGAGCATCGTGGCCGTACTGACCGCCGCGGCGGTCGCCTGGGCAGCCCGGGAGTTCGCGCGCAGCGTACGTTAATCCGTTTTTCCGAAGGTGTTTCACCTGGTCAAAGGGGCACGCTCCGAACGCTTGTAGCGTAAGGGGCGTGCCCCGCCTCCTCCATGACCGGATCACCTGGCTGACCTACGCCCAACTCGGCGTCTGGGGGTTCTTCCTCTACGGCTTCGGGCCGGTCGTCCCGCTGCTCCGCGACGAACAGGGCACCACCGCGGCCGTCGCCGGACTGCACAGCACCGCACTCGCCGTCGGAGCCCTGCTCGGCGGCTTCGTCTTCCCCTCGCTGTCGGCGAAGATCGGTCGGGGGCGGACAAACTGGCTCGGGCTCGCCGGGATCGTCGTCGCGGTTGTCGCGCTCTGCCTGTTCCACACCCTGCCGGCCACCCTCGCCGCCGCGACCATCGCCGCCACCTTCGGATTCATGCTGGTCAACGGCGTCAACACCATCCTCGCCGACCACCACGGACCCAACTCCCCGGCCGCGATCAGCGAGGCCAACGCCGTCTGCGCCGGCATGGGCATCATCGCCCCGATCGTCATCGGACTCACCGTCGGCGCCGGGCACGGCTGGCGACCCGCGATCGCCATCGAGGTCGGGCTGATCGCGCTGGTCGCCGCGACCGCGTTCGTCTTCCGGGTACGCCTACCGCGAGGCATCCCCGCTACCGCGGCTGCCGGCACCCGACCCGGCCGGCTGCCCCGCACCTACTGGATCGCCTGGCTGCTGCTCGGCGTCACCGGCTCGATCGAGGTCTGCCTCTCCCTCTGGGCCGCCGACGTGCTGCGCGGCCACGCCGGGATGTCGGCCGGAGCCGCCTCGGCGGCACTCGCCGCGATCGTCGCCGGCATGTGCCTGGGCAGGCTGGCCGGTGGCCGGATCGCGCTGCGGGTCGCCCCGGTGCCGTTCCTGCTCGCCGCCCTGGCCGTCTCGATGGTCGGGTTCGGCATCTTCTGGGCCGCGCCGATCGGCTGGCTGGCGGTCACCGGCCTGGTCGTGGTCGGGCTGGGCAACGCGATGCACTACCCGTTGGGCATCTCGATGGCGCTGGCCGCCGCCCCGGGACAGCGGGACCGGGCGGCGGCCTACTCGTCGTACTCGGTGGCGATCGGGTTCGGGGTCGCTCCGGTCGTACTGGGTCGGGTCGCCGACTCGGTCGGCCCGCACCCGGCCTTCCTGCTGCTGCCCCTGTTCATCGTGATCGCCGCGCTGCTCGCACTGCGCCTGGCCCGCGCGCTGCGCCTACCCCCGGCCCCCACCCCGCCCCTCGACGCCCGGATCGACGGCCCCACCGCCCCGGCTGTCGAAGCCGGGACCTGAGGGTCTACGGACGGGACCTGTCGTCGCCGTGAGCCGGTGGCGGGGGTGTGTTCAGCGGCGGCGGGCCAGGGTGAGGCCGTCGGCGATCGGCAGCATCACCACGTCGACCCGGACATCGGCCCGTACGTCGGCGTTGAACGCCACGATGGCCCGGTCGCCCGCGTCCTGCGGAGCGAGCACCCGGCCCCCGCGCAGTACGTTGTCCACCACGATCAGCCCACCCGGCCGCATCCGGGGCACCAACTCGTCCCAGTAGATCGGGTAGCTCGTCTTGTCCGCGTCGATGAAGGCCAGGTCCAGGTGCGGTTCGGTCGGCAGCAACCGCAGCCCCTCGGCCGCCGGCCCGATACGCAGGTCGATCCGGTCGTCCACCCCCGCCCGGGACCAGTACCGGCGGGCCACCGAGGTGAACTCGGCGGAGATGTCGAAGCAGGTCAGCCGACCGTCGGCGGGCAGCCCCCGGGCGATCGCCAGGGACGACATCCCGGTGAAGGTGCCGACCTCCACCGCCTGCCGCGCGTTCACCAACCGGGTGAGGAAGGTGAGCAGCGCCGCCTGTTCCGGGGCAACCTGCATCTGGGCATCGTCCGGCAGCGCGTCGATCGTCTCGTCGATCAACTCGCGGGCGATGTCGTCGGGCGGAGAACCGTGCGCGATGAGGTACGAGTGCAGTTCCTCGGTCAACGGCAGCGACTTCGTGGTCATGCCCAGACGCTAGACCAGTACCGGCGGGGTGCGGTAGAACCGCGCTCAGCCCGCTGGCGTCACCGCTGCCACAGGTCGGTGATCCGGACGTCGAGCTCGGCGAGCAGGTTACGCAGCAGGGGCAGGGAAAGCCCGACCACGGTGCCCGGATCACCCTCGACCCGCTCGACGAACGGGCCACCCAGTCCGTCGATCGTGAACGCGCCCGCCACCTGCAGCGGCTCACCGGTGGCCACGTACGCGGCGATCTCGTCGTCGGCGATGTCGGCGAAGTGCACCGTCGTGGAGGCGACCGCCTCGGCCCGGCGACCACCGGTCACGTCGATCAGACAGTGACCGCTGTGCAGGACACCGGAACGCCCCCGCATCTGCTTCCACCGGCGGATGGCCTCGTCGGCGTCGACGGGCTTGCCGAGGATCTCACCGTCGAAGGCCAGTACGGAGTCGCAACCGAGCACAAGTGTCGTCGGCTCGCTGGTAGGGCGTACCCGCTCGGTGATCGCCTCCGCCTTGAGCCGGGCCAGGTCGAGACAGAGCGTCTCCGCCAGGTCGGCGTTCGCCTTCGACTCGTCAACGCCGCTGACCAGCACCTCCGGCTCGATGCCGGCGGCCTGCAGGCTCTTGCGCCGGGCCGGACTGGCCGAGGCGAGCACGAAGCGGAGCTGATTCGTCGGGCGCATGAAGCCGTACGCTACCGTGCGCGGCTCCGCCGCCGGCTCAGACCGGGTCGCCGGGCGAGGCATTCCGCCCGGCGGTGCGCCGATGCGACCGTACGACCAGCAGCGCGATCAGGATGGCCAGCACCAGGAAGACGGCGAAGACGCTCAGCAGTGTTCCGGTGCTCATGCCCCTGGGAGCGTCGTCGGGCAGGGGCTCCGCGGCCGCCGTCGTGCTCGGGCTGGTCGTCGCGGTCGCGCTCGGCGTCGCACTGGCCGCCAACGGGGGTACGTCCGCCGTCAGCGCCGCCATCAGATCGAGTACGCCGTCCCCGTACTCGTCGTCGTGTCCCGGCGGCCCCTTGTCCACGCCAGTCGCCGTCAACCGGTGTACGACCTCCTCGGCCGAAAGATCCGGATACTTGCTCCGGATCAGAGCCGCCGCCCCCGCCACGATCGCAGTGGAGTCCGACGTCCCCGTACCCTTTCGGTATTTCCCATCCAGGCTGGTGCTATAAATATCGACGCCGGGGGCAAGGATTCCCATCTTGTTGCCCGTAACCGAGACTTCGGCTCGGTTTCCATCACGATCGCTCGCGCCAACCGCTAGAACGCCTTCGTAAGAGGCAGGGAAGCCAATTCCGTAGCTTTGGGGTATGTTGCCGGCGCCAGCAATAACGACGATGTCGGAGGCAATCGCTGCACGGATGGCGGCGGCTTCGCGGGGAGAGGTCCCTCCTCCAATAGAGATGCTTATTATCTGGACTTTCTTGGCCGTCGCCCATTCGATTCCCTTGGCGACGTTGTCGCTGTCGGGTTCGCCAGGATGGCGGACGTAACGGATCGGAATCACCTTTGCTTGCGGGGCGACCCCCAGAGCTCCGTTACCACCCGGCTTCCCATGCCCAGCGATCAAACCAGCCATTCCTGTTCCGTGGCTGTCGACGTCCTCCCGGCCATCGTCGGTGCCGCCTGGAAAGGTCTCCGTGCCGGGCAACAAGTTGTCGCGCAGGTCCGGGTGGGGGTCCGCGCCGGTGTCGATGACCGCGACCGTGACTCCGGCACCCTGGCTCAGCTTGTGGGCCTCGGCCACCTTCAGGTACCGGAGGTGCCACTGGTCGTCGCGGATTCGGTCGGCGTGGGCCGGGGCCGCGGGTAGGACCGCGATGGCCGTGGCGCAGAGTGCTGCCACGGCCCCGCGAACCGTACGCAAGGTCACCGATCAAATCCGATAGCTGGTCCGGGATCGATGCGGCCGACTTCCCGAGGAGCATGCATGACGGGTGCGACGCCCTCGTCGGTCTCCCACGGATTGTCGGGATCCCATTGCTGACCGCTCTCGTCGTCGCCGCGCCTGCCGGAGCGACTACCCGGCGGGACGATGGAGCGCTGGCCGCCATTGGCACCGATCGGCGCCGCGCCGCCCGGTCGCTGGCCCGCACCCCCCACGGGAGCCGTGCTGCCCTGGCCCCCGGCGCCGCCGATCATTCCGCCAACGGGATTGATCTGCCGGGCCGGCGACATGCCGGCTCCGGGCTGTCCCATTCCCGGCATGGTGCCGATCATCCCGCCGGGAGGCATCGCGCGGGGAACGGTCGGCACCCCGCCCATGCCCGGCTTGGTGAGTCCACCCGCGACAGGACTGGTGCCGCGAGGCCCGGGGTAGGTGTTGCCGATACCGCCAGGTGTTGGCGCCAACGGGGCTGGAAATCCCGGCCCGATACCGGGAGGGGACGGCGGAGTGGGCGTGATGACGGGCGGGGACACCGGGGGAGTCGGAGCGGTGGGAATGGTCGGAGTGACGCCCCCGAGTGTTGGCCCGTTGCCGCCGAGAATCGGTCCGACGGAGGGTGCCGTCGGCGCCGGCACCACGTGGTGAACCGGGGGACTCCCGCTCGGCATCCCCGAACCCGCCCCACCGGTTGGCACCGGTACCACCGGCGGAATGACAGGTGGTGAACCCCCGCCATACACATCAGGGTTCTGATCGGTATCGATTGCAGGTCGGCCCCGGTACGGAGGAGGCTGCTTCAGTTGGGCTTGGGCTTGGACGAGTTCGCCGCTGAGGCCGTACATGATGGAGCGGGCACGAGCGTTCAGGCGCTCGAGGTCTGCCTGGGTCACCGGCGGGGTGGGCGCCGGTCCGGGGGATGGCGACGGAGTTGGCGTCGGGGACGGCGAGGACGAGGCCGACGGAGGGTTCTGGGTGCGCTCGTACTCGAGTTTCGCCGCGAACTTGCGCTCGTACTCTTCGTGGATGGTCTTGAGTTCCCGGCGCGCGTCGCTGATCGCGCTGGTGGCGCCGGACAGGGCGGTACGGTTGGCGATCGCCGCCTCGTACGACTGCTCGACGCTCTGGATCAGGAAGTCCAGCCGTTCGACGTACGCCCGCGACGCCGCGCTCTTATCCGGCGGCCACGCCTGGATCAGTCCCTCGCGGTACGAGCGCAGTCGCGACAGGTGGGTGCCCGCGAGCTCATGGGTACGGCGCCAGCCCGCGACGCGTTGCCAGTGACCGTCGGTCTGCTGGTTCTCGAGCGTCGCCCACATGCCCCGTACGTCGAAGTTGAACCAGTTGGTGGCACCGGAGTAACCGCCACCCACGTCGGCGATGAGCATCAGGACACTCCCGAGTTGTCCGTGACCGGGGGCGGGGTGGTGCCCGGCTCCGGGAGGCGCGCGGCCGACGTCTTGTCCAGCGCGGACTCGACCTCCTTGACCCGGGCCAGCGCGAACGCGTCGGACTTGCCGTAGTTCTCGCTGACCTCCTTCGCCGCCTGGGCGAAGCCACCGGTCGCGTCCCGGTAGTGGAAGACGACGTTGGTGCTGTCCTGCTGGATCGCCCGGTGGGTTTCGAGGAAGTCGAACAGTTCGGTGAACTCCAGCGCCGGATCAGGAATCTTCGCGGTCACGTCCTCGCGGAGATAGTCCAGGTGCGGGGCGTAGTTCTGCCGGACCTCGGCGTCGAGGTTGGCGGCGAACTCTTCCATCTTGCTGATGTCGGCTTCGATGTCGCCGTAGTCCCGCAGCCAGGCCGGCGGGAGATCCTCCTCGGGAATCGCCATGTGTCCCCTCCCCAGGTGTCACGACGTGGTGCCCACCCGAGGCTAGTCGGCGAGGGCCGGTGTCAGCAGCCCCGTTCGGACGTTCAGCGGGGCAGTCCGGACAACCGCCAGGCATCGACACCCGGACGTGCGGGTAGGCCGGACGGGGACACCGTACCGGGTTGGGAAGCGCGTACCCAGGGTGATCTGGCGGTGCGGCGGGCCGGCGCGGCCGGTCGCGGCCGGAGCAGGAGGGCGCCGACCAGCGCGGCGAGTTCCTCCGCGGTGGGGGTGCCCCGCACCACGCGGAACGCCGGCTCCCGGTCGGGCACGGCACGAGGATCAGACACGGGACGAGTTTACGACGCCGGGCAGCGTGGTCGTAGTCAAGGCAACGACCTCGGCCGTAGGTTGCACCGGGCGACCGAGGTACGTCTCACATGCTCGGGTACGTCTCACATGCGCGTGCCGCTGGTGTGAGGAAGCTCCGCTCCGGGTACCGTCCACGGGATGTCCGAGGCGCCCCCCCAATTGATCGCTGACCGGTACCGGCTCGTGGAGCCGCTCGGTCAGGGCGGCATGGGCCGTGTCTGGCGTGCCCGCGACGAGGTGCTGCACCGCGATGTGGCCATCAAGGAGTTGGTTCCGCCGCCGGGACTGACCACCGATGAGCGGCGCGAGATGCGCGAGCGGTCGCTGCGTGAGGCTCGCGCGATCGCCCGGCTGAACAACATCAACGTGGTCCGCGTCTTCGACGTGCTGCGTACGGACGCCGATCCGTGGATCGTGATGGAGTACGTCCGGTCCCGTTCTCTGCAGGACGCGCTCGCCGCCGACGGGCCGGTGTCGCCGGGGCGGGCGGCCGAGATCGGTCTCGGTGTCCTGGGTGCGTTGAAGGCGGCGCACAAGGCCGGGGTCATGCACCGGGACATCAAGCCGGGCAACGTGCTGCTCGGCGAGGACGGCCGGGTGGTTCTGACCGACTTCGGGCTGGCCACGGTGCCGGGTGACCCGAACGTGACCCGTACCGGGTTGGTGCTGGGGTCGCCCGCGTACATCGCGCCGGAGCGGGCCCAGGACGGCACCGCCGGTCCGGAGGCGGATCTCTGGTCGCTGGGCGCGACGCTGTACGCGGCGGTCGAGGGGCAGTCGCCGTACGCCCGCTCGTCGGCGATCGCGACGCTGGCCGCACTGGCGACCGAGCCGCCGCCACCGGCGAAGCGGGCCGGGCCCCTGAAGGCGGTACTCAACGGGTTGCTGCGCAAGGATCCGGCGCAGCGGATCACCGCCGACGTGGCGGAGCGGTTGTTGCGGCGCGCGGCGGACAAACGGCCGCGCGGGGCGATCTCACTGCTCGACGGGGTACGCCGGCCGAGCCCGTACGGTCCGCGCGAGGCGCGTACCCGGGTGGTGCCGCTGCCGGCGCAGCGTCAGCCGGCCAGACCCGCCGAGCCGGCGGAGTCGTCGTCGTCCTCCATCGCCGACTTCATCGGTACGGCCGGATCCGGTCCCGCCGTTCCGGTCGTGCCCGCCGCCGCGGCAGCGGCGGAAACCGCCGTTCCCGAAAGGTCCGCCGAGGACCAGCCGGACGTCGACGGTACGCCGACCGCCGCCGAACCAACCGTCGTCGCGTCGAGCCCGGACGAGCACGCCGATTCGCCCGCGTCCCCCGTCGACAAGCCCGGATCCACCGCAGACAAGACGGCGAAGGTGGATGCTCCCGCCACGTCCCCGTCATCGGCCGATTCGCCGACGGCCGTTGCCGCCGTACCGGTTCCCGACCGTACGCCGGACCGGGACGAACCCGCACTGGTCGCCGCCGCGCCCACCGAGGTTGTCGGCGGTGTGTCGCGCGGTAGCACGTTCGGCCCGTTCAAGCCGCGTCCCGAGTCCGGCGACAAGGGTTCGTTCCTCAACAAGCAGCGGATGTGGCTGGTCGGTGGGCTGGTCGCGGTTCTGCTGATCGCGCTCGTGGTCGTCATTCCGCTGGCCACCCGCGACTCGGACGACGGCCGGAACGCGGCCCGGACGGGCGGGGAGCCGAGTCCGTCGGCGTCCGCCTCGGCCCCCGCTGCCACGACCGCGCCGGCCGTTCCGCCACCCGCCGCCGCTCCGACAACCGAGCCGGCCGCCCCGCCCTCGTCGCCGGCGGCGATGGTCCGGGGCGAGGGTCCGCTGCCGACGGGCTGGATCTGGCACAAGGACCCGACCGGGTTCACCGTGCCGGTGCCGGCCGGTTGGCGGGTGCAGCGCAACCGGACCTCGGTCGAGTTCATCGAGCCCAACGGTGCCCGGATGCTCATGATCGACCAGACGAGCACCCCGCAGCCGGACGCGGTGGCGGACTGGACCCGTCAGGAGGAGGCGCGCACCCGCGCCGGCCGGTACCGCAACTACAAGCGGGTTGTCATCAAGAAGATCGACTACTTCCTCGAAGCCGCGGACTGGGAGTGGACCTACACCTCCAGCAACGGCAACCCGCTGCACGTGGTCAACCGGGGTTTTGTCACCGGTCCCAAGCACGGGTACGCGATCTACTGGTCGACGCCGGCCGCAGCCTGGCAGGACAACCTGGACGAACTGCAGCTCATCTCGGACGGATTCCTACCCGCGCCGAACTGATCCGCATGACCTTCCCTCCGTCGGGGTACTGATGCCCCAACGACGGAAGGAGGTACGACATGAGTTTCCGACAACGTACGACGAAGCCGAGCGTGGCGCTCTGGATGCTGGTCGCCGTCGGCGACCTCGCGCTGATCCTGGCGAGTTTCGGGATGGTCGCGCTGATCGCACTCGCGAGCGTCGTGACCATGGCCGTCGGGGTGGCTGGCGCCTGGCGGCTGCTGCGGCCGACGGTGCCGGCCAGGGAAGTTGCGCGGGCCCCGATGACTGCCCGACGGAGGGCTTGAGAACTCCGCCGGGTGCTACCCGCCCCGGACCAGCTTCAACGTGGTGTTCGGAGCGTCAACGACAGCCGGACCGGTGATCCCGCCCAGACGGGATGACCGATCCGGCTGTTGCTGTCTGCCGTTCCGTACGACTCGGGTCAGCCGACCCGCTCGATGACCGCCCGCCGGATCAGGAACTTGCCCGGCTCCCGGACCTGCTCGAACGCCGCGTTGTTGAGCAGTACGCAACTGCCCGACGGGCTGGTCACCCGGACCGTGGTGCTCTTGTTGTTGTCCAGGTTCGTGACCTTGAGCTGGGTGCCGATCGGGAACGTACCGCTGGACGCGCCGGGTGCCGCGTCCTCGTTGAAGAGCGTCACCGTCGAGCCCTTGCAGACGACCTCACCGGCGCCGGTACCGCCGCCACCAGCGGGGTCGTCACCGCCGACCGGAGCGGCCGGCGGGTTCGCGGGGTTCGCCGGGGCGGGCGGGTTGGCAGGGTTCGCCGGGGCGGGCGGGTTCGCCGGAGCAGGCGGTGCCGGGCGATCCGCGTTCACCTGACGGGTGCACCCCGCGGTGACGCGGCGCTGCTGGATGAGGTCGACGACCGCCTGCCGGTTGGCGATCCGGGCCTCCGACAGGGCATCCGGGTTGGCCCGCTGGTCGGCCATGAAGTTCAGGTTGTTCCGTAGCGCGGTGTCCAGACCGTTGCAGTTCTCGCCCGCGTTGCTCATTCCCGTACCGACCGCCAGGGCGGTGCCGAGCAGGGCCGTCGCGGCCACACCGATGAGCAGCTTCCGCGCCCGGCCGGTCGTCCTGCTTGTCCTGTACATGCACCGCTCCCTTGATCACCTGCTGCCCGGTTGCAGCATCTTTGGGTACGGGTACGGGAGGCGAGCGGATCAGATCGTTTGCCTTAAATGTTCATCAAGTGCCGGTCGGCCCGGCTTGCGCTGCCGCACCTGCGCTGCTGTCCGACGACAGGACCGGGTCTCAGCGCAGCAGTGAGGCCGGATCGAGGTCGAGCCGGAACGGCTCGGTGATCTGCAGGATTTCGCCGCTTTTCGCCACCGAGTGCTCGACGTAGTGCTCTCCGTCGAGGCGGAAGAGTCGTAGCGTCAACGTCGAATTGTCCTGCTCGACGAGCAGGTACCACGGGATCCGGGCGATCGCGTACAGCTGCATCTTGACCACCCGGTCCGCACCGGCGCTGCCGGGCGACACGATTTCACAGACGAGCGCCGCGTCGGCCGCCTCGAAGACCGTGACATCGATGTCGGAGGCCAGGACGGTCAGATCGGGGATGGCGAGCCGGTCTGCTCGTAAGCGCAGGTTGATCGCTTCGAGCACCTCAAGACCCGCGACGTCCGCCGCCGGTACCAGCGCGGTCGCCAGCCGGAACGAGATCGACTGGTGGCGGCCAGTCGGTGCTGGCGTCATGATCAGGCCCCCGTCGAGGAGTTCGATCCGGTAGGACGTCTCGCCGAGGGCGAGGTATTCAGCCTCGCTCCACGGGCCCACGTGACGGTCGAGGGCAGCGGCCGTCATCTCGGCTCACCTCCCGCTCCGGACACCATGTACCGAGTGTTCCACAGGGAGACCTTCGACGTGGCATACGCGCCCATCGGGTCTGTAGGCTCCCCGGCTGTGTCGATCGACGGCTTTACCGACGTCTGGAACCGGCTGTTCGACGCCCAACCGGATCCACCGCCACTACTCGTATTGCTCACCGGGCTGGCCGCGCTCGCCGTGGTGCTGACCCGGTTGCCGTGGCGGATCGGCCGCAACGCCATCACGATCGCCCACGAGGGCGGGCACGCCCTGGCCGCGCTGCTCACCGGGCGTCGCCTGCACGGCATCAGGCTGCACTCGGACACCTCCGGTCTGACCCTGTCGGCCGGGCGGCCGTCCGGGCCGGGCATGGCGTTCACGCTGCTCGCCGGTTACGTTGCCCCGTCGCTGATCGGGCTGGCCGGGGCCTGGCTGCTCGGTGGCAACCGGATCACCCTGCTGCTCTGGATAGCGGTGGTGCTGCTGCTCGCCATGCTCGTCATGATCCGCAACGCCTTCGGTGTCGTGTCGATCGTGGTCACTACCGCGGTGGTCTTCGGCGTCTCCTGGTTCGCCGGGCCCCAGGTGCAGGCGGTGTTCGCGTACACCGGGGTGTGGTTCCTGCTGATCGGCGGGATCAGGCCGGTCGGCGAGCTGCAGACCCTGCGGCGGCGCGGCCGGATGCCGGCCTCCGACGCCGACCAGCTCGCCGGGGTCACCTTCCTCCCTGTCATCTTCTGGGTCGGCCTGTTCGGCCTGGTCAACCTGCTGGCGCTCGGCATCGGCACGAGCCTGCTGGCCGGCGCCCACCTGGCCAACCTCGACCTGCCCTTCTGACCCGGGCGCCACCGACCCGGCAACGGACCGCCGAGCCGGTCGGCAGATCCCGCCCGACCGGTCCGCAGCGGGCCAACCGAGCCTGGCCCGGCGGGCAGGAGCAGAATGAACCCGTGCGGTATGTGATCATCGGCGCCGGTGCGGTCGGCGGGACCATCGGCGTACGGCTGGCCCAGGCCGGCCACGACGTGACCCTGGTGGCCCGCGGCGCCCAACTGGACGCGCTCCGCTCCCGGGGGCTGACCCTGGCCACCCCGGAGGGCGAGCAGACCGTCACCCTGCCCGCGGTCGCCGGCCCGACCGAACTGGTGCTGACGCCGGAGACCGCGCTGGTGCTCACGGTCAAGTCCCAGGACACCCAGACCGCGCTCGGCGAGTGGGCCGGGGCCCCGGTCACCGGTGGCGGTACGGCCGCCGACCGGTTGCCGCTGCTGACCGCCCAGAACGGGGTGGCCAACGAGCGGGCGGCGCTGCGCCGGTTCGAGCGGGTCTACCCGGTCTGCCTCTGGCTGCCCGCCACCTTCCTGGAGCCGGGAGTGATCGCCGCCGAGGGGCATCCGCACCCAGGCATGCTCCAGCTCGGCGGTTACCCGACCGGCGCGGACCACACCGTCCGGCAGATCGCCGACGACCTGTCCAAGAGCGGGTTCGTCACCCGGGTCCGGGACGACGTGATGCGCTGGAAGTACGGCAAACTGCTGGCAAACCTCGGCAACGGGCTGGACGCCCTCTTTGGCCGTAGCCCCGACCCGGAACTGGTCGACCGGCTGCGTGCCGAGGGGGTCGACGCCCTGGCCGCCGCCGGAATCGCGCACACGTCCCGGGCGGAGGAGGCGGCCGACCGGGCGGACAACGTGAAGGCCCACCCGGTGGCCGGACGGGAGCGGGCCGGCAGCTCGACCTGGCAGAGCCTGGCCCGGGGCACCGGCTCGACCGAGACCGACTACCTCAACGGCGAGATCGTGCTGCTGGGCCGCCTGCACGGGGTGCCGACCCCGGTGAACGCGGCCGTCCAGCGAGCCGTCCGACGGGCGGTACGGGAACGGATCCCGGCCGGCGGCTTCCCGCACGCCGAACTGTTGCCGTAGGCCGGGTACGGGGAGCACTCCGACCCGGCAGCCGGCACCGACGGCGCCGGACCGGCGGGAAAGTACGTGCCGGGCGGCAACCGACCACCCGCCCGTACGCGTATGACCTCCGACGCCCAGGGGAGGTAGCTGGTGCCCGACGTCGGCGGATTCGACGAGTTCTACCGGGGGAGCCGGCAACGGTTGCTCGGCTACGTGTACCTGCTGACCGGTGACCTGTCGGAGGCACAGGACGCGGTCCAGGAGGCGTACATCCGGGCCTGGCAGCGCTGGTCGACGGTGAGCGGGTACGAGGACCCGGAATCGTGGGTACGGGTGGTCGCCGCCCGGGTCGCGGTCAGCCGGTGGCGGACCATCCGCAGCCGGGCACGGGCGTACCTGCGTCACGGTGCGGTGGAGTCCGTGACGCCGGGACCCGGCACCGACACCGTCGACGTGGTGGCGGCGCTGCGTCGCCTGCCCGAGGAGCAGCGGACCGCGCTGGCCCTCTACTACCTGCTCGGCCTTCCGGTGGCCGAGGTGGCACGGGAGACCGGCGCGCCGGTCGGCACCGTCAAGGCCCGCCTGTCCCGGGGACGGGTGGCGCTGGCCGGACTGCTGGCCGTTGTTGAACTGGAGGAGGCCGCTGATGCCTGAGCCGTGGGTCGAGCGGGTGCCGGAACCGGACCCGGCAGCGGACGCGACGACGGAGCCGGTGTCGGACCGGAAGTCGGGAGTGGATCCGGCGGAGCCGCTGGTGGACCTGTCGGCGGAGCCGAGGCGTGACGTGCTGCCGGAGTCGTTGGCGGCGCTGATGTCGGAGCCGCCACCGGATCCGTACCCGGATCCGGTGCTGCCCGACCTGTTGGACGACCGGGCCCGGCTGCTCGCCGAGCGACTCGCCACCGACCTGGCCGGGGTGAGCTGGCCCGCGCCGGAACAGATCCGGGCCGTCGGTCGCAGGCGGTCCCGGCGTACGGCGGTTGGGGTGCCGGCCGCCGTGGTGCTGGTCTTCGCCGCGGTCTGGGGACTCACCGGCGGACTGCCCGGAGCCGGTATCGGACCCCAGTCCGTCACCGGACAGCCCGGTGCGGACACGGTGGGCCCGGCGACGGCACCCCTGCCACCGGACGGGCCGGCACCGTTGCGGTCGGCGGGCGGGGTGACGAGCCACGACCCGGCCTGGATCCCGTCCGTCGCCCTGCTCCAGCCGGCCGACGTCGGACTCAACTTCCGGATCAGCGACGACCGCGGCGGCGCGCCCGGTACGTCACCGGACTGGCCGTTCCGCCTCGCCCAGAGCTGCCCGGCCTACTCCGGCCTGCACCTGACCGGCTACCAGAACTACCGGTACAGCCGTGGGCACCGTGTCGGCGGGGACACCGAGGACGGCCGTTGGCAGTCACTCAACCAACAGGTCACCCGGTACGCCGACGGCGGCGCCGCCCGAATCGTGGTGGACGACGTCCGGCGGGTGGTCGAGGCGTGCCGGACCTACGACGCCCCGCCGACGGTCTCGACGGGGTACGTCACCCCGACTCCGCCGGCCACCCCGACCGGTTCGGCCTCCCCGGGTGAACCCGGCCCTCCGGTCGCGTCGGTCGCGCCGTCCGGTCCCGCTGGTTCGACGGGTCCCGGTGGCCCGAGAGATCCAGGTGGCACACGCGACCCCGGTACGCGGGGCGCCGACTCCGGCGCGGGGCGGACCGATCCGGGTGCCACGGGTGGGACCAGGCATGCCTGGCGGGTGCTCGGCGACGGGTTCGCCGGCAACCAGTCGCTGATGATCCGGCAGGAGGTGACCGCGCCGACGAGTCCCGTGGGTACGGGACCCGGCAGCGGCACGGTCACCCTCTACGCGGTGGTACGGGTCGGCGACCTGGTTGCCGTGCTCGAGTCGTACGACTACGACGACGCACGGATGCGCCAACTCGCCGACCGGGCCGCCGCCTGGCTCTGCCCGTTCGCCAACCCGGGCTGCTGACCGCCGACCCGCCCTGCTGACCGGCCGAGTCCCCGCGTCGGCACCCGGCCGCCGGTCGGCAGCGGGCTACAGCGGGATGTTGCCGTGCTTCTTCGGCGGCAGCGTCTCCCGCTTGGTACGCAGCACCCGCAGCGCCCGGACGATCTGGGTACGGGTCTCGGCCGGCGCGATCACCGAGTCGATGTACCCGCGTTCGGCGGCGACGTACGGGTTGGCCAGGGTTTCCTCGTACTCGGCGACCTTCTCGGCGCGTACCGAGGCCGGATCCTCGGCGGCGCCCAGTTCGGCGCGGTAGAGGATGTTCACCGCGCCCTGGGCGCCCATCACCGCGATCTGCGCGGTCGGCCAGGCGAAGTTGAGGTCGGCGCCGAGGTGCTTGGAGCCCATCACGTCGTACGCGCCGCCGTAGGCCTTGCGGGTGATGACGGTGACCTTCGGGACGGTCGCCTCGGCGTACGCGTAGATGAGTTTCGCGCCCCGGCGGATGATGCCGTCCCACTCCTGGCCGGTGCCGGGAAGGAATCCGGGTACGTCCACAAAGGTCAGTACGGGGATGTTGAACGCGTCGCAGGTGCGGACGAAGCGGGCGGCCTTCTCGGCGGCGGCGATGTCCAGGGTGCCGGCGAAGTGCATCGGCTGGTTCGCCACCACACCGACCGGGCGTCCCTCGACCCGGCCGAAGCCGACCACGATGTTCTGCGCGAAGAGCGGGTGCACCTCGAGGAACTCCCCGTCGTCGAGCACGTGCTCGATCACCCGGTGGATGTCGTACGGCTGGTTCGCCGAGTCCGGGATCAGGGTGTCCAGCTCCCGGTCGGCGTCGGTGATCTCCAGGTCGGCGTCGGTGTGGTACACCGGCGGCTCGTCGAGGTTGTTCGCCGGCAGGTACGACAGCAGCGCCTTGACGTAGTCGATCGCGTCTTCCTCGTCGGTGGCGAGGTAGTGCGAGTTACCGCTGCGGGTGTTGTGCGTACGCGCCCCGCCGAGTTCCTCCATGCCGACGTCCTCGCCGGTCACCGTCTTGATCACGTCGGGGCCGGTGATGAACATGTGCGAGGTCTGGTCGACCATCACGGTGAAGTCGGTGACCGCGGGGGAGTAGACGGCGCCGCCCGCGCACGGTCCCATTACCAGCGAGATCTGCGGGATCACGCCGGAGGCGCGGACGTTGCGGAAGAAGATCTCCCCGTAGAGGCCGAGGCTGACCACGCCCTCCTGGATCCGGGCGCCGCCCGAGTCGTTGATCCCCACCACCGGGCAGCCGATCTTCATCGCCAGGTCCATCACCTTGACGATCTTCTGGCCGAAGACCTCGCCCAGGGAGCCGCCGAAGACGGTGAAGTCCTGGGCGAAGACGCAGACCTGCCGGCCGTCGACGGTGCCGTACCCGGTGACCACGCCGTCGCCGTACGGGCGGGTGCGTTCCAGCCCGAAGTTGGTGGACCGGTGCCGGGCCAGCTCGTCGAGTTCGACGAACGAACCGGGGTCGAGTAGCAGCTCGATCCGCTCACGGGCGGTCTTCTTGCCGCGCGCGTGCTGCTTCTCCACGGCACGGGCGGATCCGGCGTGTACCGCCTCGTCCACCCGCCGTTGCAGGTCCGCCAGCTTGCCGGCGGTGCTGTGGGTGTTGCTCTCGACCTCGCTGCTCGCGCTCACGTTCGGGTCTGCCTTTCCTCGCGACTGCGGCGCCAGCCTCGCTCCTCGCGCGCACGGTGCCCGTGCCCGCCCGGCGCTGCTCTTCACGTACGCCCAGCTCTGGATCGTAACGATGCGCCTGCCGCCTCGCGCCGACCGCCGGGGTGGGCTTGGCCTCACTCACCCGGGGGCGGCCGTAGGCTGGGCTGATGCCGGGCTCCCCGTACACCGATCTTGACCGTCCCCCGCTCGACGCCCGCGGGCTGCGGCGGGCGCTGATCACCCCGGACAGCTTTTGGACCCGGTTGGACCTGCGGGCCGAGACCGGTTCCACCAACGCCGACGCGGTCGCCGCCGCGACCTCGGGGGAGCCGGAGGGGCTGGCGGTGGTCGCGGAGGTGCAGACCGCCGGGCGGGGGCGCCGGGGACGGAGCTGGCAGTCGCCGCCCCGGGCCGGAATCGCGACCAGCGTCCTGCTCCGGCCGGGCGTGCCGGTCGCGGACCGTGGTTGGCCGGGGGTCACCCCGGCGGCGTACGGATGGCTCCCGCTGCTCGCCGGGGTGGCCCTGGTCGAGGCGGTGACCCGGATCGGGGAGCTGCCCGACGAGCTGGCGGTCGGCCTGAAGTGGCCGAACGACCTGCTGCTCGGGACGGCGAAGGGTGCCGGGATCCTGGCCGAGTCGGTGCCGGGGGCGACGGTGGGCGAGCCGCCGGCGGTGGTGGTCGGGATCGGGCTGAACGTGACCCTGCGCGCCGACGAGTTGCCGACCAACCCGACGGGCCTGGTGGCCACCTCGTTGCGGCTGGCCGGGGCGGCGGTGGTGGACCGCGATCCGTTGCTCCGGGCGCTGCTGCGCGGCCTGGCCGACTGGTACGGGCGCTGGCGCTCGGCCGGTGGCGACGCCGAGGCGTCCGGCCTGCGGGACGCCTACCTGCGGCACAGCGCCACGGTCGGCCAGCGGGTACGGGTCCTGCTGCCGGCCGGGGACGAGTTGGTCGGCTCGGCGGGCACGGTCGATCCGGAGGGCCGGTTGGTGGTTCTGGCAGCCGACGGTGAGCATCGGGTGGCGGCCGGTGACGTGCTGCACCTGCGCTGATCACCGGGGCCCGAGTCGGACAACCGGGGCGGAACCGCCGGCGGATCACATCGGGGGAGTGTCGACGATCAGGTGACGCGCCCGGTAACCCGGAGCCGTTACGGTCAGCGCGAACACCGACGTATCCCAGGAGGTTCTGCGTGGCTTTCCCCGAAGATGTGCTCACCGCGGACGAGCACGTCGTGCTGCACCTGCACCCGCACTGGAAGGCCCTGATCCGGCCGGTACTGGTGCTGGTGCTCGCCATCGCCGCGGTGATCGCCGGGGCCGTCCTGCTGCCCGACGGCAACGGCGGCACGATCGGCTTGTACGTGATCGCGGCGATCGGCCTGGTACTCGTGCTCTGGCTCAGCCTCTGGCCGTTCCTGGTCTGGCGGGCCACCCACTACCTGTTCACCAACGAGCGGGTCGTCCTGCAACAGGGTGTCTTCCACCTGGACCGGCGGGACATCCCGCTCGGCCGGGTGAACGACCACACGATGAACCAGCACTTCATCGAGCGCCTGCTCGGCTGCGGCACGCTGACCATCGAGTCCGCCGGCGAGCGCGGGCAGACCGTACTCACCGACATTCCGCAGGTCAGCCACGTGCAGACCCGGCTCTACGAGCTGGTCGAGGCGGACCACGACAAGCACTCGCTCGGCGAGGGCGAGCTGCGTGAGGTGCTCGCCGACGTCAGCGAGGGCAAGCCGCTGCGCGAGAAGCCCTGACCGGGTTCGCGCGGTTACGGACGGATCGTCGGCACCGGGTGTCACACCCCGGTGTCGTCACCGTCGCCGGACGGGATCACGGTCGGCTCGCGTAGGACGAACCAGCCGCGGAACCTGGTCCGGAGCACCTCCTGTTCCGGCTGGTCGTCAGCGTCCAGCCGGACCATGGTGGCGTTCAGGGTGACCGTGCCGAGTCCGGGTCGGGCGGTGGAGTGCCTGCGGTCGATCACGTCGAGCCGGACGGCGAGCCGGTCACCGGCCCGGACCGGGGCGAGCCAGCGCAGCTCCTCCAGCCCGGGGGAGGCGTCGGCGGCGGTACGGGACAGTACGTGGTCGACGTACGCGCGCATGAACAGGCTCACCGTGAAGAAGCCGCTGGCGATCCTCGTCCCGTAGTGACTCTCCCGGGCGAGTTCGGCGTCGACGTGGTACCACTGCGGGTCGAAGCGCTCCGCGAAGGCCAGCATCTCGGCCTCGTCGACGTCGGTCACCCCGAGGTCGAAGGTCCGGCCGGGGGTGAGGTCCTCGAAGAAGAGGTCGGCCGGGGCTCCCGTACCGGATAGCACCGGCGGGCCGGTCCGGGCGGTGCTGCTGCCGGTCACCGTGGCCGGGTCGCTCAACGGGCGGTGGCGGGACGGGTCGCTCAATGGGCGGCGGGACGGGGAGCGGCTGCGGCCCGCAGTTCGTCGGCGAACTCGGCCGCCAGGTCGTCCTTGACCGCGAGGAGGTCCTCCTCGACCACCGGAGGCCTGCCGTTGGTGTGGCCGTCCGACGCCCGGTGGGACGACTCCTCCAGCTCGGTCACCGCCTCGGCCAGTTCGGCCACCGGGTCGAGTTCGAGCAGCCCGTCCGCGCTGTGGTCGTGTCCGCCGTCGGGGGTTGCCACCGGCTGGAAGACGAAGGTCCGGTACGACCAGAAGCGGAACACCGTTGCCACGGCCACCCCGACGACCTTGGCGATGTTCAGCGCGAGCAGCCCGTGGATGCCCAGGCCGTACTTTGCCGCCGCCACCGCACCGAGTTCGATGGCTAGCCCGGTGGTGTTGAACAGGAAGAACAGGAGGTATTCGCGGCGCATCGCCGACTTCGGGCGATCCCGGTACGTCCAGTACCGGTTCATCAGGTATGAGCTGGTAGCGGCGATAACGGTGGCGATGACCGTTGCCTTGAGCTGCCCGTTCACGAAGATCGTCAGCACCAGCGCGTTGAACACCGCGAAGTTGACGACGGTGTTCACCCCGCCCACGATGCCGAACTTCGCGGCCTCGCGGGCGAACTTCTGCCAACGGTCGGGGAGCAGCCGGACAAGACGCATTTGGTCACCTTAGGGCAGGACAACTCCGACCGGCAGCGGCCGGCGCGCAGGTGGGCGCCAGGTCACGCTACTTGTCACTCTTGGTAATTACGTCCGGAGCATCCTGTGCTGCCGGACCAACAAAGACAAACCGCCGATAAGACCAGAACCGGAACAGAGTGCCCAATGCGGCACCGACCAGGTTCGCGGCGATGTTGTCGGCGAGCAGCGACTTGAAAACGCCGGGCCAGATGCTGCCCAGGCCGTAGTGGCTGATCCCCAGGCAGGCCAGGGCGATGCCCAGACCGACCGTGTTGAAGAAGAAGTAGAGCCCGTATTCGCGAGCCATGCCGGTGCGTTCGCGGTGCCGCCAGGTCCAGAACCGGTTCCCGACGAAGGCGATCGACGCGGCGACGACGGTGGAGACCGTCTTCGCGCTCAGCGTCTCCATGTCCCAGGCCTGCCGGGCGACGTTGAACACCGCCAGGTCCACGGCGAACGCGACCCCACCCACCAGACCGAATTTGCCCAACTCGCGGACGAGATGGCCGAACCGGTTGAGGAGGGTGCGGAAAAGGCCCTGCCGGGTGCCCGGGGAAGAGGGCTGGTCGCCGGTTACGGTCGCTGACACATGTCGAGCCTACCGGCTCCGGGGTCGCCCTGACTCCCGGCTACCGCGAGTCGTCGCCGGGCGCGCCGGACGAGCCGAAACCGCTGCACCGCAACGGGTCCACTGTTACCGGACGGTGACAACGGGACAGGTGCGACGTGGTGGTACGGCTGGGAGGCCAACCGCCTCGGCCGGGTGCGGTTCTCGCGCCCCCCGCGAATCGTCGCGGCGGCGCATCCGGTGGTACATCCGGCGGCACATCCGGTCGCCGCGCGCCGGGAGCGCTCGCAAAGATTTGCGTGAAACTGCGCGTGGGAGCGGGAGATTGCTCGCCTTACCGCAAAACCACCGTATCTTGTGCAGTTCTTCACAACCGGTCCCGCTGCCCCGATCGGTTATTCGGTTTAGGCTGGTGGAAATCCCAGGCTTTTACACCGGCGAGCATCTCCAGCCCGTCGGGTGTTGCTTCACCCCTCATATCGGTCAGCGTCGACCACAAGGAGATTCGTCATGTCTGCTCCGGCAACCATCCGGGGGCTCGATCAAGCTCCTACGTCCCACTCGAAGCTGCTCGCCTGGGTCAAGGAAGTCGCCGAGCTGACCCAACCCGAACGCGTGGTCTGGGTGGACGGCTCCGAGGCCGAGTGGCAACGGCTCACCGAAGAGTTGGTGCAGGCAGGCACGCTGGTCCGGCTCAATGCGGAGCGCAAACCAAACTCCTTCTGGGCGCGTACGGACCCCTCCGATGTGGCGCGGGTCGAAGACCGTACCTACATCTGTTCGGTCGACGAGGACGATGCCGGTCCCACCAACAACTGGATGGCACCGGCCGAGATGAAACGGCTGATGACGGACCTCTACCGCGGTTCAATGCGGGGACGGACGATGTACGTCATCCCGTTCTGCATGGGCCCGCTGGAGGCGGAAGACCCCATGTACGGCGTGGAAATCACCGACAGCGCGTACGTGGTCGCGTCGATGCGCATCATGACCCGGATGGGTTCGACGGTGCTGGAGGCGATGGGCAAGAACGCCAACTTCGTGCCCGCCCTGCACTCGCTCGGTGCCCCGCTGGCCCCGGGTCAGCAGGACTCGATCTGGCCGTGCAACGAGACCAAGTACATCTCACACTTCCCGGAGTCCCGCGAGATCTGGTCGTACGGGTCCGGGTACGGCGGTAACTCGTTGCTGGGCAAGAAGTGCTACTCGCTGCGGATCGCCAGTGTGATGGCCCGGGACGAGGGTTGGCTGGCCGAGCACATGCTGATCATGAAGGTCACCTCGCCGGAGGGGAAGGTGCACTACATCGCCGGCGCCTTCCCGTCCGCCTGCGGAAAGACCAACCTCGCCATGCTGGAGCCGACCATTCCGGGCTGGAAGGTCGAGACCATCGGTGACGACATCGCCTGGATGCGGTTCGGCGAGGACGGCCGCCTGTACGCGGTCAACCCCGAGTTCGGTCTGTTCGGGGTGGCGCCGGGCACCGACTGGAAGACCAACCCGAACGCCATGCGCACGCTCGACCGCGGCAACTCCATCTTCACCAACGTGGGGCGTACCGACGACGGTGACGTCTGGTGGGAGGGGATGGGTGAGCCGCCGGCGCACCTCATCGACTGGAAGGGCAAGGACTGGACGCCGGACAACGGCGAACTGAGCTCGCACCCGAACTCGCGGTTCTGCACCCCGCTGGCCCAGTGCCCGATCGTGGCGGACGAGTTCAACGACCCGAACGGGGTGCCGATCGACGCGATCCTCTTCGGCGGCCGGCGCAAGGACACGATTCCGCTGATCACCGAGGCGCGGGACTGGGTCCATGGTGTCTACATGGGAGCGACGCTCTCCTCGGAGACCACGGCCGCCGCCGCCGGCCAGGTGGGTGTGGTGCGCCGCGACCCGATGGCGATGCTGCCGTTCATCGGCTACAACGCGGGTGACTACTTCGGACACTGGATCGAGATGGGCAAGGGCACCGACGGCGACGCCGCCAAGCTGCCGAAGGTGTACTACGTCAACTGGTTCCGCAAGGACCAGGACGGCAACTTCCTCTGGCCCGGGTTCGGCGAGAACTCGCGGGTGATCAAGTGGGTCGTCGAGCGGATCGAGGGCCGGGGTGCCGCCGTCGAGACGCCGATCGGGATGGTGCCGGCGCAGGACGCGCTCGACGTCGAGGGGCTGGGGCTCACCCCGGAGGATGTCCGGATCGCGCTGAAGGTCGACGTTGACGAATGGCGCGACGAGCTGCCCATGATCAACGAGTGGTTCGAGAAGTTCGGGGGCAAGCTGCCGGGCGTGCTCTGGGCCGAACTGGACGCGCTCCGGGCCCGCCTGGACGCCGAGCAGCCCGCCTGAGCGGAGGAAAGGACACGCCGGCCGAGGCGGGACAAGCTATCCGTCTCGGCCGGAACCGGGCATCATCAGCAGCATGACAACGGCCGCCGGGACCCACGCCCGGCGGCCGTCCCGCTTCCCGCCCGCCACCGCCACGACCGGACGCCCGATCGGGTACGCACGGACCGCCGGACCGACCCGGTGACCATGGACTGTTACGACGTCGCCGTTGTCGGTGCCGGCCCGGCCGGTGCGAGCGCCGCGCTGGCCGCCTGCCGGGCCGGTGCGAGCGTCCTCCTGCTTGACCGCTCCGACTTCCCCCGGGACAAGGCGTGCGGGGACGGAATCGCCGCACACACCCTGGACGTACTGGCCGAACTGGGGGTCCGGGACGCGGTTGACGGCTTCGCGGAGGTCCCGGCGCTGCGTTTGGTGGCACCGGGTGGGGGCCAGGTCGCCCGACCGCTGCCCCGGCCCGCGTACACGGTCCCCCGGCGGGTCTTCGACGCCCGTCTGGTCGCCGCCGCGGTAGCCGCCGGTGCGGAACTGCGGCGGCACACCGTACGCCGGATCGAAACCCGGCCCGACCGGGTGGTGCTGGACCGGATGCTGGCCGCGCGGGCCGTGGTCGGCGCCGACGGCGCCGGCTCGGTGGTCCGCCGGGCGCTCGGACACGGCAACAACCCCGACGGCCATCTCGCCATCGCCATCCGGGGCTACGCCCCAGCCGGTAACGGGCCGTTCGAACAGCAGATCATCACCTCGGGCCCCGGGTGGCCGGCCTACGCCTGGTCGTTCCCGATCGGCGACGGCCGGGCCAACGTCGGGTACGGGGAGGTCCTGCGCGGCACCCCGGTCAGCCGATCCCGCCTGATCGACGGTCTGCACACCCTCCTGCCCGACCTGGCCCCCGACTCCGTGACCGACCTGCGCGCCCACCACCTGCCGCTGTCCACCCGCCGACCGGCGCCCGGCCGGGGCCGGATCGTGCTCGCCGGTGACGCGCTCTCCCTGATCAATCCGTTCACCGGGGAGGGGATCTTCTACGCCGTCCTCTCCGGCGCCCTCGCCGGTACGGCCGCGGCCCGTTCCCCGCGCCACGCCGCCGACCGGTACGCCCACGCGCTGCGTCGCCGGCTCGGCCGGCACCTGCGGCACAGCTCGGCGGTCGCGCGGCTGGCCCGGCACCGGGTGGTGGTCGACGCGGCCATCCGGGCGGCGGAGCGTGACCGGCGGGTCTTCGGGGTCATGGTCGAGCTGGGGCTCGGTGACGGGCTGCTCGACCTGCGCACCATGCGGAAGATCGGACGCGGACTCGCCGCCCTCGGATAGGCGCCCCCGGCTCGCCCCAGGATTTAGGTCGTTAGTCTGCAGGGGATGACTCTGCGGGACCTGGTCTACTCAGCGTACGAACGGCGGTTGGCGGCGAAGCTGGCCGGTAAGCCCGTGCCCCAGCACGTTGGCGTGATGTGCGACGGCAACCGAAGATGGGCCCGCGAGATGGGCTACGTCGACCCGAACGACGGCCACCGGGTGGGTGCCGCCAAGATCAAACATGTCCTGGAATGGTGCGACCAGGCCGACATCGGGCACGTCACGCTCTACCTGCTCGCCACCGACAACCTGCGCCGGCCGGCGAGCGAGCTGGACCCGCTGCTCCAGATCATCGAGGACCTGGTCGTCGAACTCGCCGAGGAGGGCAACCCCTGGCGGCTACGGATGGTCGGCGCACTGGACCTGTTACCGGCACAGACCGCCACCGCGCTGAAGGCCGCCGAGGAACGTACCCGGGAACGGGCCGGTGGCGCCCAGGTGAACATCGCCGTCGGGTACGGCGGCCGCCGTGAGATCGCCGACGCCGTACGGTCACTGCTCTACGAACACGCCGCCGCCGGTGGGACGATCGAGGAACTCGCCGAGGTCCTCGACGTGGAACACATCGCCGAGCACCTCTACACCCGTGGTCAGCCCGATCCGGACCTGGTTATCCGCACCAGCGGGGAGCAGCGCCTGTCCGGCTTCCTGCTCTGGCAGTCGGCGCACTCCGAGTTCTACTTCTGCGACGCGAACTGGCCCGACTTCCGCCACGTCGACTTCCTCCGCGCCCTGCGCTCGTACGCCAGCCGCCAACGCCGCTACGGCGTCTAACCCACCCCGCACCCCACCCTCGGTCCGCTCTTGTAGTGAAAGAGTGCGAAACCGCGCCGGGATAGCCACTCTTTCTCTACAAGAGGGGCCACGGAGCCACGTGGGGAGGGGAGGGGTCAGTTGAAGCGGTTTACGGCTTCGGTGAGGAAGTCGCCGAGGGCTTCGGGGGAGTCGATGGTGAGGTCCGCGGCGGTGGCGACCTCTTCGCCGGTTTCCGGGTTGGCGACCGCGACACAGACGCCGAAGAAGTCGGGGTGGGTCTCCTCGCGGGCGCGCAGCGCGGCGAACGCCTTGATGTCCGAGACGTCGTCGCCGAAGTACCAGGCACACCCGGCGCCCTGCACGGCTTCGCCGATGACCATGCCCTTGTCCCGGTCGACCGGCGGCTTGATCTCGATGACCATCCGCCCGACCTGCACCCGCAGCCCACGGCGTTCGGCCTGCTCCCGGCCCCAGGACTCGATGGCCGGGCCGAGTTGCGGCGCGGTGCGGTAGTGCAGGGCGACGGAGAGCCGCTTGTACTCGACCAGGGTGCCGCCGGGTAGTTCGTCGCGGGCCTGCTGGGCCAGCTCGGCCATGGTCGGCACCCAGGGCAGCGCGGTCGGCTCGGTCACCGTCTCGCCGGAGCCGTGGCTGTGTTCCAGCCCGTAGAGGCCGTAGAGGTCGACCTCGGTCAGCCCGTTGAAGTGGTCGCGGAGGAACTCGACCGGGCGGGCCGAGACGATCGCCACCCGCTGGACCGCACCGGCCAGGGCGTCGAGGGCCGCGAGGACCTTCGGCGCAGGCTGGACCGCGGTCGGGTCGTCCTGGACCGGGGCGAGCGTGCCGTCGAAGTCGAAGAAGAGCACGCACTGCTCGGCCCGGCCGGTGGTGGCCTGCCAGGCCTGTTCCGCAGTCAGGGGACGGGTCGGGCGCTGATTGCCCGTGTTGATCGGCCGCACGGGCGTCAGCGTACCCCGGTCGTTACGGTCTTAGATGGAGTCCAGCTGAACCTTCAGTCGTCGCCTCCGAGCATGGCCCGTCGGCTGTGCATCCGTGGCCCGATCGGCACTACCGACGGGTCGGGGTGGCTGAGCAGGTAGCCCTCGACGAACCCGGTGTTGCGGTCGCCCGCGTGGCTGTCGAGCTCGTTCAGGCGGGCAATGAGGAATTCGGTGAGCGCGGTGACCCGCTCGTTGAGTCGTTCGTGCAGATCGGCGACGACGGCAAGAACGGTCGCGACCCCGGTGGCGGTGAGAGCGATCATGTTCACCACAACCGGAAGTTCCGCGCCGTTGACCGTGCCGAGCACGACGTTGGCGGTCACGCACAGTGTCACTGACACCGCCGCGACCATGACTGCCATCCATTTCAGGGTCATGGCTAGACCCCTCCTTCTGTCCCGCAGGGCTGGGTTCGGCTTTGTCCCGTCCCCCCGCCGACGACGAGCCCAAGCAGTACGAAAAGGCACGTTAGCGCGCGTGTTCAGGTGCTGGTGCGGTACGCCTGAGACGCATGTTGATTCTTGCGCCATTTGAGGAACTAGCCTGCTCGCTTACCCCCTTTTTGGACATCTCCTGGCAAGGTGGGCCGGTAAGCCAGATATCTGATTGTCTCTCTGATGTGAAATTTCTCCGCCTCGGAGACATTTGGATCTACCAGTCGGCGGAGCAGCGCCTCGACGTCCGGATCCATCGGCGGAGCGCTCGGGGCGGGTCGTCCGGAGGTGGCCCGGTCCCAGCCGAGCACCCCGAAGGCGGTGGTCGGCGGGATGCCGAGTCCTTCACAGAACGCGACGACGCGTTCGGCCTCCGGGTCGCTGGCCCACTCGCCGCGTACCCACCGGTTGATGGTCTGGCGGGAGACGCCGGTACGGCGGGAGACCTCCGTGCCCGACCACGCCCGGGTGGCGCGGGCGTCGTCGAGGGCCTTGCGTACGAAGGCGGCGAAGGCGATCTTGCGCCCGTGGGCACTGTCCGGCACGCGGTGACGGTACGGCCAGTCGTCGGATTCTGCCGGGGGCGGTGTGCTTTCGTGCCGTGCACGTGACACTTGGGTGGGGATCCCGGTAAACGACTTGGTGCTCGTGTTGAGGGGTATCACGTGGTCAGACTAGTGGTACGCAGGTCTGGGGGTAATCAGACGAAAAGATGATACTGTCACGTACGTGGGACGATCTAACGTGTGTCACGTGCTTGAGACCATCTGTGCTCACGTGGGTCACTTCCTCGTGACAGGAGGGATTCGGTGACCGAACTCGCAACCCGTGCCCAGGCATTCGGGTTGATCGCCGACGGGGTGGCCGCCGGGCTCAGTGCCCCGTGGCGCCTCTATCTGGCCCGTGGTTGTCGTTACCTGTCGCTGAACGTCGGCGACCGGGCCGAGTGGAACTCGTGGCGTACGCACCTGGGCTGCCCCGAGTTGAGTGTGCGGGTCTACGACGCGGGCGGGGAGATCCGTCGGGCCTCGGTGGCCGAGATCGTGCTCGACGGCTGCCGGATCAGTGTCGAGCTGGTCGAAGAGGTGAGTACGGACGATCTCGATCGGCTGCTCATCGCCGATCCCACCCCGACCGAGTCGGAGGACTCATGAACGGGCGACACGTACCGGCCGGGGTGGCCCGATGAGCCCCTTCTTCGCGGTTTTCCTCGTACTCCTGCTTGGCTCGTCCAGTTACGCCGCAGGGCGACTGCACGGCCAGCTCAGTTACCGGATCGGCTACCGGTTCGGTTACCGCCAGGGCTACTTCGACGGTGACCGGGGGGCCTGGAACCGCCGTCGGCGGGAAGCCCAGGCCGCCATCGCCTCGGTACTGGCCGGCCCACCGGCCGGTACCGCAGCCGCTCCGGACCCCGCCGCAGGGGACCAGGGCACGACGTACACGGGTTCTTCCTTCGCGGGGACCGCAACCAACGGCGGACGGCACTCCACCGACGCGTACGCCGGCCGGAACGCTTAGCCGGTGGCGCGGTGGGGTGAGCGGTCACTCGCGATCACGGTGCGTCGTCCGCGGCGGACACGCACCGTCGGGATCACGTCAGACCGGTGACGGTGATCCCACCGGCCGGGGTGCGCGCAGGGGGCATGCATCCCGGCCGGTCTCCGTACCGCCGGGCCGGGGGTCGAGCTGACTCCCGGCCCGGCGGGTTCCACCGGCGGGCGGGCCGGTCGACGTATTCGGTCCCGACCGTGCTCACCTGCTGTTACCGGCGTGGACGCGCGGCTGTCACCGGCGCGGACGGGGGCGCGCGGGCTATGGCGAGATGCATTCCGTATGCCCTAGCCGCGTCGGCGTCCGACAGCTAGCGTCTAGGCATGGCGAGGGGTCCTCCCACGCCAGCCGGCCGGCCCGGACTCTGAGTACTGATCCATGGGGCCCGCATCCGACCCCGTGGTTCCGGGCACCGGACGAGGCGGAACGCGGGTGGACCGGGTGCACGCCCGCCGGAGCAGCCTGTGACGACTCGCCGTACCAACTCCAGGGCCGACCAGGACCCGGGCGCGACTCCCGCGACCGGCCGTGCAAAGGGCGGACGGAGGGCCACCACGGCCCCGGCCGCCGGTCTGGAGCCCGCACCAACCGGCCGTGCCTACGTTCTGGACACCTCGGTGTTGCTCTCCGACCCGGCAGCGTTTCACCGGTTCGCCGAGCACGAGGTCGTTCTTCCGCTCGTGGTGATCTCCGAGTTGGAGGGGAAACGACACCATCCGGAGCTGGGCTGGTTCGCCCGCCAGGCCCTGCGCATGCTCGACGAACTGCGAATCAAGCACGGCCGGCTGGACCAGCCGGTGCCGACCAACGACGCCGGTGGCACGCTGCGGGTCGAGCTGAACCACGCCGACGATTCGGTGCTGCCGCCCGGTTTCCGCAACGAGTCCAACGACACCCGGATCCTCTCGGTCGCGCTCAACCTCGCCGCCGAGGGCCGCGAGGTCATCCTGGTCAGCAAGGACATGCCGCTGCGGGTCAAGGCCGCCTCGGTCGGCCTGACCGCCGACGAGTACCGGCACGGCCAGGCCAGCGACCCGACCTGGACCGGCATGGCCGAGCTGGAGCTGGGGGAAGAGCAGATAAACCAGCTGTACGCGGGTGAGCCGCTGGACCTGGACGAGGCGGCCGGGATGCCGTGTCACACCGGTCTGGTGCTGCACTCGCCCCGGGGCTCGGCGCTCGGCCGTACCGCACCGGACAAGACCGTACGGCTGGTTCGCGGCGACCGGGAGGCGTTCGGGTTGCGCGGGCGCTCGGCGGAGCAGCGGATCGCCCTGGACCTGTTGCTCGACGAGTCGATCGGGATCATCTCGCTCGGCGGCCGGGCCGGCACCGGCAAGTCCGCGCTGGCGCTCTGCGCCGGGCTGGAGGCGGTGATGGAGCGGCGCCGACACAAGAAGGTGATCGTGTTCCGCCCGCTCTACGCGGTCGGTGGCCAGGAGTTGGGCTACCTGCCGGGGTCGGAGTCGGAGAAGATGTCGCCGTGGGCCCAGGCGGTCTTCGACACCCTCGGCGCCGTGGTGCACGACAACGTGATGGACGAGGTGCTCGCCCGCGGGATGCTCGAGGTGCTCCCGCTGACCCACATCCGGGGCCGGAGCCTGCACGACGCTTTCGTCATCGTGGACGAGGCGCAGTCGCTGGAGCGTGGGGTCCTGCTCACCGTCCTGTCGCGGGTGGGTCAGGGGTCCAGGGTGGTGCTCACCCACGACGTCGCCCAGCGCGACAACCTCCGGGTCGGCCGGCACGACGGGGTCACCGCGGTGATCGAGGCGCTCAAGGGGCACCCGCTCTTCGCGCACGTCACGCTGACCCGGTCGGAACGGTCCCCGATCGCGGAGGTTGTCACCGATCTGTTGGAGGACATCCCGTTGTAACGGGAACGTACTGGGGCCTTTGACCTGGTTTAGGGCGATTTTTGAGTGGTCCAGGTCACAATCATGGTTGTTGGTTTCCCAGCCGACTCACTGTGCGCGATGGTGTGCTTCGAGCAACTCCTGTCCCAGGGACATCGGTAAAGATCGGTATCCCAGGGGCAAACGGTACGGATGATCACGAGTCGTCCGGTCCGGAGATCCCCGTGATCTGGGTGCTCGCGGTGCGTACGTGCCGGCCTCCGGGTCGGCTCGCGCCAGTCCTTGTCCCCGACGAAGGGATCACTTCGTGAGTCGGCTGTGGAGCCGCTTCGGCGTCCGGACACTCGCGGTCTCACTGCTGGTGGTGGGCGTCACCGGCGGATATTTCCTGGGCCAGGACCGGGAAACCCAGCAGGTCGGCATCAACGCCCAACTCATCGCCGACGCCGAGCGCGCGGAGTTCGACCTGTTGCGTGAGCGCAACGCCGCGCACAAGCAGGCGATGGCGGCCCAGTTGGCCGCCGAGCGGGAAGCCACCCGCAAGGCCGCCGAAACCGCGAAGGCAGCCGCCGAGCGGGCGCGCAAGGCCGACGCGGCGGCCGACCGGAAGAAGCGGGAAGCCAAGGCGGCCAACGCACCGGTCAAGCCGTACGACGGCCCGATCCCGGACTCGTGCAACGAGTACAGCGGCAACCGCGCGGTCGGCTGCGCGCTGATGCTGGAGGCCGGGTTCCCGCTGGCCGAGATGCCCTGCCTGGAGAAGCTCTGGACCAAGGAGAGCGGCTGGAACCCCAAGGCGAGCAACCCCTCGGGGGCGTACGGCATCCCGCAGGCCAAGCCCGGCAGCAAGATGAGCAGCGCCGGTGCGGACTGGCAGAACAGCGCCGCCACCCAGATCAAGTGGGGGCTGGGCTACGTCAAGAGTCGGTACAAGACGCCCTGTGGGGCGTGGTCGTTCTTCCAGAGCAAGGGCTACTACTGAGCACGGACGAACCGCAGCGACGTCGAAGGGTACGGGCGAGGGCCCGTACCCTTCCGTCTGTTTCGGGGCGGACCGGGAGATTCGCCACGGGCTGGCCGGTGGGAGCGGTGCCGGTCGTGCCGAGTCGGGTGGCGGTTGTCGGCGATAGCTGATAGCTACTTGAGGGTGACATTCGATTCCCGTAGCGGCGGAGACCCGTACCGGTTCGGCACCGACGCCTTCTACGCCTCCCTGGGCAAGGCGTTCGTGGCCATGTGCGCGGTCGTCCCGGTGCTCTTCGCGATAGAGGGGATCGACTACTGGCTGGGCGCGGGACTGGACGCCACGGCCGGGATCATCCCGCACCGGATCGACGGCCTCGACGGCGTGTTCTTCGCACCGTTCCTGCACCACGGCTTCAACCACCTCTACAGCAACAGCGTGCCGCTGATCCTGCTCGGTACGTTCGTGCTCGCCGCCGGAGCCCGCCGGTTCCTCTACTCCACCCTGGTGATCATGTTCGTCAGCGGGCTGGGGGTGTGGTTCACCGGCTCCGCGAACTCGATCGTGGTGGGTGCCAGCGGGATCATCTTCGGCTACCTGGGACTGCTGCTCATGCGCGGCATCGTCGAGCGGAGCTGGTGGAACTTCGCGGTGGTCCTGCTGGTCGGGCTCCTCTACGGCGGGCAGCTGTTCGGCGTACTGCCGACCGACGAGCCGATCTCCTGGCAGGGGCACCTGTTCGGGCTGATCGGCGGACTGGTGGCGGCGATCCTGTTCCGGCGTCGCCCGCAACGGGACGCCTACTCCTCCGAGTCGACGCTGAGCTACCCCTGACCGGAGTTCCGCCCCGCCTCGGCGTGCCGCCGCCGGACACATTGGCCGTGGGAGTGTCTTGCCTAGTCCTCATCCGTCCGCCTACGGTCGAAATCAGCAGATGTTGATCCGTAGGCGGAAGGCGACGGTGAGCACATGCGCGAGGTCGATGTCGCCATAATCGGGGCCGGTCCGACCGGCCTCTTCGCCGCCTACTATGCCGGCTTCCGGGGCCTTTCCGTCGCGCTGATCGACGCGTTGCCCGAGCCCGGTGGTCAGGTCACCGCGATGTACCCGGAGAAGGTCATCTACGACGTCGCGGGGTTCCCGTCGATCAAGGGTCGGGACCTGGTGTCGAACCTGGTGGTCCAGGCCGCCGCGTTCGATCCCGAGTACCTGCTCGGCGTACGGGCGGAGAAGCTCTCGTACCAGGCGGACCGGCCGGTGCTGAGCCTGAGCGACGGCACCGTGCTGCACTGCGGGTCGGTGCTGATCACCGGCGGGCTGGGCAGCTTCACCCCCCGCCCACTGCCGGCGGCGGACAGCTTCGTCGGCGGCGGCATCGTCTTCTTCGTACCGCACCTGGCCGACCTGGCCGGCCACGACGTGCTGATCATCGGTGGCGGGGACTCGGCCTTCGACTGGGCTCAGGCACTGGCGCCACTGGCCGCGTCGGTCACCCTGGTGCACCGGCGGGAGAAGTTCCGGGCGCACGCCGCGACCGTGGACCGGGTACGCAAGCTCCCGGTCCGGATCGTGGTCAACGCCGAGGTGACCAGGATCCACGGCGACGGCACGGTCACCGGCGCGGACATCGTCGTCAAGGGCGGGGTCGCGGAAACGGTGCCGGTGAACACCGTGGTCGCCGCGCTCGGCTTCACCGCCGACCTCGGTCCGCTGGCCGAGTGGGGGCTGGCGCTCGACAAGCGGCACATCCTGGTCGACAGCACCATGCTGACCAACCTGCCGAGGGTCTTCGCCGCCGGTGACATCACCGAATATCCGGGCAAGGTCCGGCTGATCGCCACCGGGTTCGGCGAGGCGGCCACCGCGGTCAACAACGCCGCCGTGGTGATCGACCCGGCCGCCCACCTCTTCCCCGGCCACTCCTCCGACGCAGGCTGACACCGCCGCCCCGGCCACTCCTCTGCCGCCCCTCGGGTCAGGAGGAGCTCTTCCGTGCGGCCTTGTTACGGCGGCCGGCGACGACCACCGCGACCAGGGTGAGGGCCGCTCCGAGCAGGGTGAACGGTCCCGGTCGGGCGGCGTCGCCGGGTGCGGCGAGGTCGATCAGGACCGCGCCGACCACCTGCCCCGCGATCGTCGCCAGGCTGAGCAGCAGCACCCCGGTGAACCGGACCAGGGCGGCGGCGATCGCGATGAACAGGATCCCGATCGGGCCGCCGAGATACAGCCACGGCTCGGTGGGCAGCGAGCCGGACGGCCAGCCACGGAACAGGAGGCTGACCGCGAAGGCGGCCAGGAGGGCCGCCGCGCCGACCGCGAAGTTGACGAACGTCGCGGTCAGGACGCTGCCGGAGGCGGCCCGTACCCGGCCGTTGACCGCCTGCTGCCAGGCCAGGCCGAGCCCGGCGAGGAGCGGCAGCAGGGCCAGGACCAGCCCGGCCGGGTCGTCCGGGCGGTCACCGACCGCGAGGAACACCGCCGGTACGGTGAGCGCCGCACCGGCCAGCCGGGCCGGGGTGACCAGTTGCCGCCCCGCCGGCCCGATTCCGGCCCGGTCGACCACCAGACTGCTCGCCGACTGGCCGGCGACCACGGCGACGGTGAAGATCGCCACCCCGAGCCGGCCGACGGTCAGTCCCTGGTTGGCCACCATGAACGCGCCGCAGGCACCGCCGAGGCACTGCCACGGGCGCAGCGAGCCGTCGCGCAGGGCGGAGCGGAACACCCCGAGGTGGCGGCGTCCGGCGCGACTGCCGAAGACCAGCAGGACGAGCGCGATCAGCCCCAGGCCGAACGAGACCACGGCGGCGGCGATGCCGTCGTGCAGCCGTACGCCGAGTTCGCCGTTGATCCGGGACTGCACGGCGACCGCGCCGCCGGAGACGACGGCGAGTCCGACGGCGCCCGCCCGGCGGCGGGTGTTGGGGGCTGGTTGTGCGACGGTACGCGTCTCGAGCAGGCTCATTCCTGCTCGGCCAGTGGACGGCCGTCGTAGTCGACGGCCGAGTAGAGGTTGAGCTTCTCCAGCCGGTGGTAGGAGTCGATCACGCGGATCGTGCCGCTCTTGGACCGCATCACGATCGACTGCGTGTACGCCCCACCGGAGCGGTAGCTGACCCCGCGCAGCAGGTCGCCGGAGGTGACCCCGGTAGCGACGAAGAAGCAGTTGTCCCCGGTGACGAGGTCGTCGGTGAACAGCACCCGGTCGAGGTCGTGCCCGGCGGCCAGGGCCTTCGCCCGCTCCTCCTCGTCGCGGGGCCAGAGCTTGGCCTGCATCGCCCCGCCCATGCACTTGAGGGCGCAGGCGGCGGTGATGCCCTCCGGGGTGCCGCCGATGCCCATCAGGACGTCGACCCCGGACTCGCCCCGGGCGGCGGCGATGGCACCGGCGATGTCGCCGTCGGAGATGAACCGGATGCCCGCGCCGACCCGCCGGATCTCCCGGATCAGCCCGTCGTGCCGGGGCCGGTCGAGTACGCAGACAGTGACGTCGGACACCTCGGTGTCCTTGATCTCGGCGATCCGGCGCAGGTTGTCGGCCACCCCGGCGTTGATGTCGATCACGTCGGCGTACGCCGGGCCGACGGCGATCTTCTCCATGTAGAAGACGGCGCTCGGGTCGAACATGGCGCCCCGCTCGGCCACCGCGAGTACGGCCAGGGCGTTCGGCATGCCCTTGCTCATCAGCGTGGTGCCGTCCACCGGGTCGACCGCCACGTCGACCTCGGGACCGGTCCCGTCGCCGACCACCTCGCCGTTGAACAACATGGGCGCGTTGTCCTTTTCGCCCTCACCGATCACCACCACCCCGCGCATCGGGATCGAGTTGATCAGCTTCCGCATGGCGTCGACGGCCGCGCCGTCGCCGCCCTCCTTGTCGCCGCGGCCGACCCAGCGGCCGGCGGCCATGGCCGCGGCCTCGGTCACCCGGACCAGGTCCAGGGCAAGGTTGCGGTCCAGGTCCTGGGGGATTCGAGTCCTGGTGACGGTCATGGCGGGGCTCCTCCTCGCGACGGTGCGGGGTGAACCGGCGGAAGGCCGAGCCTGCCGCCGGCCATGTCATAGATCCTGGCATGGTTCCGAACGTTGATCAGGTTCGGGGCGCGGGTGGTCCGGGTCGCGGCGGCCGGAGCGGCTGCCAAGATGGGTACGTGGACTCCGCTGCGCCTACCGACCGTGACTCGTTCGACGGCACCCCGACCGACCGTACCCAGAGTGACCGCGCGCCGGGCGGGCTCGGGTCAAGTGACCGCACTCCGAGTGACCAGTATCGGGCCGATCCGGACGACGCCGCCACGGAAGAGGTTGTGGCGGCCGCCACCCGTTCCGAGCGCTCGCCGAAGGACATGGCGATCTCGCTGCTCGTGCTCCTGATCCCGATCGCGTTGCTGATCGGGTTCTACCGGGTCTTCCTCGGTGGGGACCAGGCGGCCGAGATCGACCCGTCACCGACCGTCGCCCAGGCCCGGTCGATCAACGCGTTCCCGGTCAGCGAGCCGGCCGGGCTCGCCGACGGATGGCGCAGCATCACCGCGACCCTCCAGCGGCCCGAGGGCGCCGTGACCCTGCGGCTGGGCTACCTGAGCCCGGACGGCGGCGGCGTCCAGCTCGTGCAGAGCAACGTACCGGCGGAGCGGTTGCTGCCGGCGGAGCTGACCGACCAGGGGCAGCCGCAGGGCCCGGCCGACGTCGCCGGGCGTAGCTGGCTGACGTACACGGCTCGGGCGGGCGAGCGGGCCCTGGTGCTGATGGAGCCGGGACGAACGGTGATCGTGGTCGGTTCGGCCCGGGAGAGCGAACTGCGCGATCTCGCCGGATCACTGCGCTAGCGAGCGGCGCCGGTGTCGGAAAACCGGGTCGGGGGCGGATCGGGCCGGGAATGGCACACTCATCAGGGTGAGCGACGTGGCCGCATCGCCGGTGGATGGTGAGCTGGAAAGCTTCAGCCTGGTGGAACTGGCCGTGCTGCGGCTGAGCCGCGAGATCCTGAGCGGCAAGAGTGATCCCGGCCAGCGCCTGGTCGAGGAGCAGCTGACCCGGCGGCTGGGGATCAGCCGGGCACCGTTGCGGGAGGCGCTGCGGCTGCTGGCCCAGCAGGGGCTGGTCGAGCACGTACCGCGCCGGGGCGCCAGGGTCGCCACCCTCTCCGACCGGGACGTGGCCGAGCTGTACGCCGTACGGGACGTGCTGGAGCGGCACGCGGTGGAGTCCGCGTTGCCGGTGGCGCAGGACAGTGACCTGAGCGGGTTGCGGGACGCCATCGAGCGGATGCGCGCGGCGACCGCGTCCGAGGACCGGTTGGGGGTGGCGGAGGCGCACCGGGCGTTCCACGTGGCGGTGGTCGCGCTCGCCGGCAACCGCCAGCTCACCGTGATCTACGAGTCGATCCTGGTCCGGTTGCAGCTCTACATGGCGGTCAACCTGCGCCGGGAGTCCGAGAACGCACAGCCGTCGGACGCCGTACGCCGGCACGAGCGGCTACTCAAGGCGGTCGCGGCGGGGGAGCCGGCAGCGGTGATCGCCGAGCTGGGCGCGCACGGGGGCCGTTCGTACCTCGACTGATCCGGGTCCGGCGGGCTCCCGCTGGTGGCCGGAGCCCGGCGGCGGCGAACCGAACCGGTGGCCGGGCAGGAGTGATTCGCGACACATTGTCGTTACCTTCGCCGCCGTTGGTGGAAACAGAAACTGTCGACAATCGACCGTATGGCAGCCCCGACATCCCCGCTGACCGACCTCCGGCAGGCGTACACCGGTGGGCGGCGGACCACCGTCGACACGGTGGAACAGGTTCTGACGGAGTTGGCCCGCGAGGACGACCGGAACGTCTGGATCAGCACGCTGCCGCCGGCCGAGCTGCGGGCCCGCGCAGCCGACCTGCACCGGATGAGGGACCGGATGGACCGGCTCCCGCTGTACGGGGTGCCGTTCGCGGTCAAGGACAACATCGACGTCGCGGGGCTGCCCACCACCGCCGGCTGTCCCGAGTTCGCGTACCTGCCCGAGCGGACCGCCCCGGTGGTCCGGCGACTGCTCGACGCGGGCGCGATCCTGGTCGGCAAGACCAACCTCGACCAGTTCGCCACCGGGCTGACCGGATCGCGGTCGCCGTACGGCAGGGTCGAGAGCGTCTTCGGCGGCGGTCTCGTCGCCGGCGGCTCCAGCTCCGGTTCGGCCGTCGCGGTCGCCGCCGGCTCGGTCACCTTCGCCCTGGGTACGGACACCGCCGGCTCCGGTCGGGTGCCGGCCGCCCTCAACGGCATCGTCGGCCTCAAACCGACCCGAGGACTGCTCAGTACGTCCGGCGTGGTGCCGGCGTGCCGCTCGCTGGACTGCGTCTCCGTCTTCACCGCCGAGGTGACCGACGCGGTGACCGTCCTGGAGGTCGCCCGTGGCGTCGACGCCGACGACCCGTGGAGCCGGCCGCTGCCGGCGCACCTGGCCGAGCCGCGCGACCCGGCGACGCTCCGGCTCGGTCTCCCGCCCGTGGCACAACTCGACTTCTTCGGCGACCACGGCCAGGCCGACCGGTACGCACACAGCCTCGCCGGCCTGACCCGAGCGGTGGCGGGCACGTCCCCGATTGACCCGGTGCCGCTGCTCGAAGCCGGTGACCTGCTCTACCAGGGCCCCTGGGTCGCCGAACGGCTCGCCACCCTCGACGGTTTCCTCCGGGCACGTCCGGACGCGCTGCTGCCGGTCACCCGTACCGTCCTGGAGAGCGGCCGGCGGTTCGACGCGGTCGACACCTTCCGCGCGCTGCACCGGTTGCAGGAACTCCGGGCCTGGACCGACCGGCTCTGGGAGCGGGTCGACGTGCTGGTGCTGCCGACCATCGGGACCACGTTCACCCTCGCGGAGATCGCCGAGGAGCCGATCGCCCGCAACCTGGTGCTCGGCCGCTACACCCAGTTCGTCAACCTGCTCGATCTGGCCGCGGTGACCATCCCGAACGGCTTCACCGACGACGGCCGCCCGGCCAGCCTCACCCTGATCGGGCCGGCGTTCAGCGACACCACGCTCGCCCGGCTCGCCGCCGCGATCACCGCACCGGACCGGCCGGCGCCGGCCGTCGCTCCGGCGCCACCCGCCAACGGGAGCGCGGTCACGCCGGGGCGGATCGACGAACCCGCGCTGCTGGTCGCCGTGGTCGGTCGGCACCTGACCGGTGAGTCGCACAACGGTGAACTGGTCGAACGCGGAGCGGTGCTGGCGGGTACGGCGTACACGGCTCCGCTCTACCGGCTCTACCGCCTGCCCACGCCGGACGGGACCGGGCTGCCGGGTCTGGTCCGGGTGAGCACCACCGGGCACTCCGGCACCGGGGTGTCGATCGAGGTGGAGCTCTGGCGACTGCCCGCGACCGCCCTCGGCGGTCTGCTGGACGGCGTACCCGCCCCGCTCGGGCTGGGCCGGCTCCGGCTCGCCGACGGGCGCGAGGTCCTCGGCTTCCTCTGCGAGTCCTACGCCACCGGCGCCGGAACCGAGGACATCAGCGCGACCGGCGGCTGGCGGGCGTACCGCCGGACCGTGGCATCGACGACAACAGGGAGGACCACATGACGCGGATAGGGCCGGTCAAGGCCGACCCGTACCTCTGGCCGTACGACGGTTCGGCTCCGGTCGAGCGCACCGCACTGCTCTGCATCGACTGGCAGACCGACTTCTGCGGGCCGGGCGGCTACGTCGACAGCATGGGTTACGACATCGGGTTGACCAGGGCCGGTCTGCCGGCCACCGCCCGACTGCTCGCCCACGTCCGGGCGCTCGGGATGCTGGTCGTGCACACCCGGGAGGGGCACGACCCGGACCTGTCCGACCTGCCGGCCAACAAGCGGTGGCGGTCCGCGCAGATCGGCGCGGAGATCGGTGCTCCCGGCCCGCGCGGCCGGATCCTGGTACGGGGCGAGCCGGGCTGGGAGATCGTGCCCGAGGTCGCACCGGCACCGGGGGAGGTCGTGGTCGACAAGCCCGGCAAGGGCGCGTTCTACGCCACCAACCTCGACCTGGTGCTGCGTACGCGGGGCATCACCCACCTGATCCTCACCGGCATCACCACCGACGTGTGTGTGCACACCACGATGCGGGAGGCCAACGACCGGGGCTACGAGTGCCTCATCCTCGCCGACTGCACCGGGGCCACCGACCCGACCAACCACGCCGCCGCGCTGCACATGGTGACCATGCAGGGCGGCGTCTTCGGTGCCGTCGCCACCGCCGACGACGTCATCAACGCCACCACGACCTGATCCGGCACCCCCCTGAGTCGTTGAGGAGTGGTCATGCGCAGCGTCGACGCGCGCCCTTCCCCGTACACCTTCGACCCCGCGACCACCGCGCTGCTGGTGATCGACATGCAGCGCGACTTCCTGGAGCCCGGCGGCTTCGGCGAGAGCCTCGGGAACGACGTCGCCGAACTCCGGCGCACCATCGCCCCGCTGGCCGCGCTGCTGACCGCCGTACGCGCGGCCGGTCTGACCGTCATCCACACCCGCGAGGGCCACCGGCCCGACCTGTCCGACTGCCCACCGGCGAAGCTGCACCGGGGCGCCCCGAGCAAACGGATCGGTGACCCCGGCCCGAACGGGCGAATCCTGATCCGGGGCGAGTACGGCCACGACATCATCGACGAGCTGAAGCCGGTCGCCGGTGAGCCGGTGATCGACAAGCCGGGCAAGGGCGCCTTCTACGCCACCGAACTCGAATCCCTGCTCGCCGAGCGGGGGATCCGCAGCCTGCTGGTGACCGGGGTGACGACCGAGGTCTGCGTACACACCACGGTCCGGGAAGCCAACGACCGGGGGTACGAGTGCCTCGTGCTCGCCGACTGCGTCGGGTCCTACTTCCCCGAGTTCCAGCGGATCGGGCTCGACATGATCGCCGCCCAGGGCGGGATCTTCGGCTGGGTCGGGGACTCCGCCGACCTGCGCCACGCACTGCACACCACGTCCGTGTTGCAATCCTCCTGACCGGGAGCAGTCATGGTCAAGATCGAGTCGTCCGCCGCCCCGCTGCCGTACTGGGTCCGCGGCGACACCAACGCCTTCTTCGGCTTCGGCGTCAACGTCCTGGTCAACGTACTCACGTTGACCGGGCTCTGCCTCGGAGTGATCAAACTCGGCTCCGGTGACGTGTTCGGCACCATCCTGCCCGCGCTGGGCATCGCCCTGGTCGCCGGCAACGTCTACTACACGCTGCTCGCCCGCCGGCTGGCCCGCCGGGAGAACCGGACCGACGTCACCGCGCTGCCGTACGGGCCGAGCGTGCCGCACATGTTCATCGTCATCTTCGTGATCATGTTGCCGATCTACCTGCGTACGCAGGACCCCCGGCAGGCCTGGCAGGCCGGTGTCGCCTGGGCGTTCATCATCGGCGTGATCGTGCTCATCGGCGCGTTCGTCGGCCCGTACATCCGCCGGTACGCGCCGCGCGCCGCACTGCTCGGCACCCTCGCCGGCATCTCCATCACCTTCATCTCGATGAACCCGGCCGGTCAGATGTGGCGGATGGCCTGGATCGCCCTGCCGGTGCTGGCGTTGCTGTTGATCGGACTGCTCACCGACGTCAAACTCCCCGGCAACATCCCGATCGGCCTGGCCGCCCTGCTGCTCGGTACGGCCATCGGCTGGATCGGTGGGGCGATGTCGGTGCCGGACGTGAGCGCGGCGGCGCGGGACATCGCGTTCGCCGTACCGTCGTTCGAGTTCGGGTTGCTGGTCGACGGGCTCACCGACATGGCGCCCCTGCTCGCCACCGCCATCCCGCTCGGGGTCTACAACTTCACCGAGGGCATGACGAACGTGGAGAGCGCGGCCACCGCCGGTGACAACTACAACCTGCGCAGCGTGCTGCTCGCCGACGGTGCGGGTGCGGTGGTCGGGGCGGCGCTCGGCTCCCCGTTCCCGCCCGCGGTCTACGTCGGGCACCCCGGCTGGAAGGCGGCCGGTGGCCGGAGCGGCTATTCGATGGCCACCGGCGTGGTCATCGCGCTCCTCTGCTTCCTGGGCATGTTCGGCCTGTTGTCCACCATTTTCCCGACCGCGGCGATCGTACCGATCCTGCTCTACATCGGACTGCTGATCGGGGCGCAGGCGTTCCAGGCGACTCCTCGGGCCCACGCGGCGGCGGTGGTCGCGGCGCTGATCCCGAACATCGCGGCGTGGGCGACCGGTCAGATGGACAACGCCCTGGCCGCGGCCGGTACGAGCGCCGCCGAGGTCGGCGATGCCGCGCTGGCCGGTGCCGGAGTGGTGTACGACGGGCTGCTGGTGCTCGGTCAGGGTGCCATCCTCGCCGGGCTGGTGCTGGGCGCACTGGTCGCGTTCATCATCGACAAACGCTTCTGGCAGGCGACGATCACGGCCGGGGTGGGAGCGGTCCTCTCCTTCATCGGGCTGATCCACGGCCCGCAGATCGAGTGGAACGCGAACGGTCAGGTCGCCCTCGGTTACCTCTTCGTCGCACTGATCTGCGCCGCCTTCGCCCTCGCGAAGATCCCCCCGCGCGTACCCGACCCCGACGAACAGGATCTCGACTCCCCGCCCACCCCGGAACCCGCCCCCGTTCCCGCCCCCGCCCCCGCCCCCGCCCCCGCCCCCGCCTCGTCGATCTAGGGCAAATACGTGCTTGTTGATCACCATCGACCCCCATTTGCCCTAGATCGCGCAGCGGTTGGGGTGGGGAGAGGAGAGAGGGAGGAGGGGTTGTGGAGGTGGATGTAGGGGTGGCGGTGGATCGGGGTGAGGTGGTGGCCGAGGTGATGGCGGCCTTCGTCGCGTACGAGGAGGCGTTGGTGGCGGGCGATCCGGAGCGGATCGTCGGGTACTTCTGGGATGCGCCGCAGACGGTACGGTTCGGCATCGCCGACCGTCAGGACGGCTTCGAGGAGCAGCGGGCGTGGCGGGCGGTCCAGCCGCCGCTGCCGCCGGGCCGGTGGCTGCGGGGGACCCGGGTCACCACGTTCGGTGCCGACTTCGCCGTGGTCACCACCCTCTTCGGGTACGCCGACGGCGACGCGACCGGACGCCAGTCCCAGACCTGGGTACGCCTGCCGGTCGGTTGGCGGATCGTCGGCGCGCACGTCTCCGAACCGCAGTCGACGGTGGTGCCGTGAGGGAAATTTATGGCAGACCTGAGCTAGGTTTATGTAACAATTAAGGGTTTCTGCGGCAAAGATGTCCAGGCGTTAGGCTACGGCGTTCAGCCAGCGGCGTACCGACGCCGAGACATCTCGAAGGGGATCCCCACGTGAGAATTCGGCGCTCGAGCGTCATCGTTCTCGTCGGCGCGGTTCTGTTCGTCCCCGGGCTCGCCGCGTGCGAGCCGGGGGGCGTCAAGACCGCCGCCTCGCAGAGCCCGGCCACCTCCACCGATCCCAAGCAGGCCCTGCTCGCCTCCACCCTGGAGATCGCCAAGGGCAACTTCAGCTTCGCCATGAAGGGCGACAGCCTGGCCGGCGAGGGTGTGGTGCACCTGCCCAGCAACAGCGCCCGGGTGCAGCTGACCACCGGCGACGCCGGCAGTTCCGCCCTGGCGATGGACATGATCTACGTCGGGTCGGACAGCTGGATCAAGATCAAGGGTGCCGGGCTGGAGAGCGTGCCCGGGTTGGGTCAGCTTGCCACCGGCAAGTACCACCACCTCGACAAGACCAAGATCAAGGGGATCGCGGCGCTGGACTTCGACTTCCAGGACGTCGACCCCGCCGGTGCCGCCCAGCTCACCCAGGCCGTGGTTGACGTACAGAAGACCGGCGCCGACCTGTTCACCGGCAACATCGACCTGACCAAGGCGACCGACTCGCGGCTGGCCGAGCAGTCGGTCATCGAGAACCTCGGCGCGCAGGCAACCAAGCTGCCCTTCGAGGCAAAGGTCGACCAGCAGGGCCGGCTCGTCCAGTTGACCATCAAGGTGCCGGCGGTCGGCCAGAACGCGGCACAGGATCTTCAGGTCACCTACTCCGACTACGGTACGGCTACCGCGCCGACGGCACCGCCGGCCGCCGAGGTCGTCGAGACGCCGGCCTCGGTGTACGACCTGTTCAAGTAGGTCTGCACCCGGTACTGACCCGATGGGGACGGCCACGTGCCGTCCCCATCGCGTACCCGGCTCGGGGGGTCAGGCGGTGGCGTTGCCCTCCCGGGCCCGGCGGGCGGCGTCGATCCGGTCCCGGGCGCCGTCCAGCCAGCGCTGGCAGACCTCGGCCAGCCGCTCGCCGCGCTCCCAGAGCGCCAACGACTCCTCCAGCGAGGTCCCGCCGGTCTCCAGCCGCTCCACCACCGACGCCAACTCGGCCCGGGCCTGCTCGTAACTGAGCTTCTCGTCCGGGGCGGCGGTCCGCTTCTTCTCGTCAGTCATGATTTCCCATCTCGGCACGGCAGGTCACGTCGAAGGCACGGCAGGTCACGTCGAAGGCACGGCAGGTCACGTCGGAAGATCACCCGTCAGCCGTTCACGGTCGCGGAGAGCTCACCCTCGGCGAGGCGGATCCGGAGCCGGTCACCGTCGGCCACCTCATCCGAGGCGCGTACGACCTGGTTGTCGGCGCGCTGCACGATGGCGTACCCGCGCTCCAGGGTCGCCGCCGGGGAGAGAGCGCGCAGCCGCGCCACGGTCTGGCGCAGGTCCCCGGTCGCGGTGCCGATCCGGTGGTCCAGGCACCGACCGGCCCGGTCGCGCAGGGCACCGAGATCGGCCGCGCGCTGGTCGATCATGACCTCCGGTCGGGCCAGCACCGGTCGGGACCGGAGCCCGTCGAGCCGGTGCGACTCCCGGTCCAGCAGACCGCGTACGGCCCGGTCCAGCCGGTGCCGGGCCTGCCCGATCAGCCGCTGCTCCTCGGCCAGGTCGGGGACGATCCGCTTGGCGGCGTCGGTCGGTGTGGAGGCGCGCAGGTCGGCGACGTAGTCGACCAGCGGGGCGTCGCTCTCGTGCCCGATCGCGCTGACCACCGGCGTACGGCACCCGAAGACCGCCCGGCACAGCGCCTCGTCGGAGAAGGGGAGCAGATCCTCCACCCCGCCCCCGCCCCGGGCCAGCACGATCACGTCCACGCTCTCGTCCGCGTCCAGTACGCGCAGCGCGTCGATGATCTGCGGTACGGCGGTCGGCCCCTGGACCGCCACGTTGATGGTCCGGAAGTCCACCGCCGGCCACCGGCGCTGGGTGTTGAGCAGGACGTCCCGCTCGGCCGCCGAGGCCCGTCCGGTGATCAACCCGATCCGGTTCGGCAGGAACGGCAGGCGTCGCTTGCGGGCGCGGTCGAAGAGGCCCTCGGCGGCGAGCAGCTTCTTCAGCTTCTCCAGCCGGGCCAGCAGTTCGCCGAGCCCCACCTGGCGGATTTCGTCGGCCCGCAGGCTCAGCGTGCCGCGTCCGGCGTAGAACTCCGGTTTCGCGTGCAGGATCACCCGGGCGCCCTCGGCGAGCTCGGGGGCCCCGGTGTCGAGCACGTCCCGGCTGGCGGTGACGGTGAGGCTGAGGTCGGCCGAGGGGTCACGCAGGGTGAGGAAGACGGTGGCGGCGCCGGGACGACGGCTGATCTGGGCGATCTGTCCGTCGACCCAGACCCAGCCCAATTTGGCGATCCAGGCACTCACCTTCTGGCTGACCACCCGTACCGGCCACGGCTCTTCGGGGGTGCTGCGTCCAGCGCCGGCCTCGGTCATCCGGTCAGCCTACGGCCGGCCCGCCCGAGCGCCGGCCCGGCCCGCCCCGTGTCCGGCCATCGGCGCGTCCCCGGTCACAGCGGCCGGGTGCCCCCGGTGTGCGGTGCTGCGGCGGCCCGCTGCCCCGGCCCGGATCGGCACGTAGACTGACCCCTGTGATCGAGGCTGAGGCGACTCCCCAGACCCGCAAGCGTGTGTTGCTGGCCAAGCCGCGCGGCTACTGTGCCGGCGTCGACCGGGCGGTGCAGACCGTGGAGGAGGCACTCAAGCTCTACGGCGCGCCGATCTACGTACGCAAGCAGATCGTGCACAACAAGCACGTGGTCTCGACCCTGGAGCGGCAGGGCGCGATCTTCGTCGAGGAGAACGACGAGGTGCCCGAGGGGGCGACCGTGATCTTCTCCGCGCACGGGGTCGCCCCGGAGGTCTACGAGCAGGCGAAGCAGCGCTCACTGCGGGCGATCGACGCGACCTGCCCACTGGTCACCAAGGTGCACCACGAGGCCCGTCGGTTCGCCGCCGAGGACTACGACATCCTGCTGATCGGCCACGAGGGCCACGAGGAGGTCGTCGGTACGGCCGGCGAGGCTCCCGCGCACATCCAACTCGTCGACGGGCCGGACGGCGCCGACCAGGTGACCGTACGGGACCCGTCGAAGGTGGTCTGGCTGTCCCAGACCACGCTGTCGGTGGACGAGACGCTGGAGACGGTGGCCCGGCTCAAGCAGCGGCTGCCGCTGCTGCAGTCGCCGCCGAGCGACGACATCTGCTACGCCACCTCCAACCGGCAGCACGTGGTCAAGCAGATCGCGGCGGACTGCGACGTGGTGATCGTGGTCGGTTCGCCCAATTCGTCCAACTCGGTCCGCCTGGTCGAGGTGGCCGTCGACGCCGGTGCTCGTGCGGGCTACCTGGTCGACTACGCCTCGGAGATCTCCGACGAGTGGTTGACCGGCGCCACCACGGTCGGGCTGACCTCGGGTGCCAGCGTCCCGGACGAGCTGGTCATGCAGGTGCTGGACCACCTCGCCGAGCGTGGCTTCACCGACGTGGCCGAGGTGACCACCGCCGACGAGCGGCTCACCTTCTCCCTGCCGCAGGAGCTGAAGCGGGACATGAAGGCCGCCGCCGCGGCCCGGTCCGTCGAAGCCGCCGCGCTCGCCGCCAGCGCCGGCAACGGCTGACCGGGGTACGCGGTGCCGGCCGACGAGCACACCACGCGGACCGTACCGCGCCCCGCCGACAACGGGGTGCGGATCGGGTCACCGCTGTGGTGGAACGGGCCGGGATCCGGCAGCGTCCCATCCCCCATGAAGTCGATCCGGATCGGATTTGCCGCGGTGGCCGCCTGCCTGGCACTCGGCGCCTGCGGGGAGTCCGGGAACGCCCCCTCGGTCAACCCGTCAGGAGGACCGTCGTTGTCATCCGTGAAGCCCAGTGACCCCAACGCGGAACCGCCACTGCCGCCGGCCAACTCGACCGCGCCGGCCAGCCCGACCCGATCCAACCCCGCAGGTCCCACGCCGACCAAGTCGCCCGGCGCACCCGCCTCCGCCGGTGCGTTGACCCTGACCGGAGTGATCACCCCGGGGGTGGAGCCCAACTGCCTGCTGCTCGACGGTCACCTGCTGCTCGGCGGCCCGCGCGACCAGCTTCGCAGCGGCGCTCGGGTCACGGTGACCGGCCAGGTCCGGCCGGGCATGATGACCACCTGCCAGCAGGGCACCCCGTTCATGGTGGAGAGCGTCAAGCCGGCCTGAGCGACAGCCCGTACGCGTAGAGCCCGCCCCCTGCCGGGGACGGGCTCTACGTTTTGTTGCGGTGGTACCGGTTAGTTGACCGAGCCGATCGACACGTTGCCGCGGCCGACGACCGCGCCCTCGTTGGTCACGACCTGCAGCTCACCGAAGAGCTGACGGCCGGCGGCCGGTGCGCTCAGGGCGGTGACCGAGCCGGTGATGCTGGCGGTCGCGCCGGTCTTCGGCAGAGTCACCGACGTGCTGGACGCCGAGACGTTGCCGAGCGCGGCCGAGTAGAACACGTCCCGGTAGTCGTACGCGGTGGTCCCGGCGGGTACGGCGTACCCGTCGATCTCGACCGTGTAGACGCCCGCGGGCGGGTTGACCACCGACACCGCTTCCTCGGAGTCACCATCGGCGGCCTGGCCGACGAGGGTGCCGTTGCGGTAGACGAACAGGTCCAGGTCGGCGCCCGGGTCGCTGGTGTTGCCGATCCGGACGTCGAGCCGGGTGGCGCCGGCCGGCACCGTCACCTCGAAGGTCTGCACCTCGTGGTTGCCGATGGTCGGACGCTCCGACTGGGCGCTACCGAGCGAACCGCCCTGGCCGACCACGGTGACCGGGCCGTAGGTGTTGCTCAGCGACCAGGTGACCGGGGTCGGCTGACCGGCGGTGACGCTGGGCAGTTCGACCACGGCCGGCTGCACCGCGACACCCTGGATCCGGGCCTGCAGCGCGAACGGGTTCTCCAGCAGCGGAGACGTACGGCGGGACTCCACCTCGATCTCCCAGATACCCGGAACCGGGTTCAGGTACGACCGCTCGTCCGGCTTGCACACCGCCGGGTCCGAGAAGTTGGTGTAGCAGTTCAGGCTCGAGGTGCTCTCGACCGGAACGCCGTACGGGTTGTTCGCGATGAACCGGGTCTGCGAGCCGCCGGCCACCCCGGAGAGGTTGACCTGCAACGCCGCCGCGCCCTCGGGAACGGTGACGAAGTAGCTCTTGAAGTTGTTCCGGTCCACCGTGCCGCTGGTGGTGAAGTCGAAGTTCGGCTTCGCCGGCACGTTGGAGACGACGACCGTGTTGAGGAAGGCGAAGTCGACGATCGGGGTCGCCGGGTCGTCCACCTGCATGATCGCGCTGTGCGTCCCGTACCCGGGCCGCGCCTCGATCGTGAAGGTCACGGTCTTGTTCAGCGGGAGGATCAGGTTCTTCGGCGCGTTACGGAAGGTGCCGTCGTTGCCGACCCACTTGACCGTGTGCTTGATGTCCTTCTTGGCCCCGGTGGTACGGGTGACCTTGACGGTGTAGTTCTTCGCCGTGTTCGGCCGCTGGCCGCCCTCGGTCACCGCACACCGGTTGTAGATCCCGACGCCCTTGTCCGGGGTGGCCAGGAAGTCGGAGAGCGGGGTGCAGACCGGAGCGCTCGCCTCGTAGCCTCGGACGTCGAAGCCGGTGGCGAGCAGGTCCCAGGCACCCGGCACGTTGAACTTGCCGTTGCCCTGGCCCTGCGCGCTGACGCCGTCGATCCACGTGGCGGAGGAGTAGATCGCCTTGCGGAGCTTGACCGGGGAGGCGTCCTTGCCGGTGGCCTTGGCCGCCGAGAGCAGCAGTGCGGCGGCGCCGGTGGCCTGCGGCGAGGACATCGAGGTGCCGTTGATCATCTGGATGCCCGGGGGGAGCTGGTAGCCGGCCTCGGCCACCGGGATGCCCGGCTGCCACACCGGCGTGGTCGACAGGGCCGACCCCGGTGCGGTGATGCTCGGCTTGAACGCGCCGTCCTCACGCGGTCCACGCGAGGAGAAGTTGAACAACTGGTACGGCGTGCGGGTCTCCGAGCCGTAGTTCGCCAGGTAGGTCTCCTGGCTGATGCCGGCGGCCACGCTGACCACGTCGGTCGCGGTAGACGGGTCGCCGAGGGTGTTCACGCCCGGGCCGTCGTTGCCGGCCGAGATGAACATCTGCACGCCGTAGTCCTGGATGAGCCGGTTGTAGAGCTCAGCCCGGGCGTTGTTGCCGTCGTTCAGCGTCGGCAGGCCGCCGATCGACATGTTGACCACGTCGACGCCACGGTTGACGACCAGTTCGACCATGCCGTCGGTGAGCGCGGCGGCGGTGCAGCCACCGCCCCAGGAGCAGGCGCGGGCGGAGACCAGCTTGGCGCCGGGGGCGGCGCCGTCGAAGTTGGCGTTGCCCAGCATGTCGTTGGCTGCGGTGATGCCGGCGACGTGCGAGCCGTGCTCGTCCTCGATGATGCCGATGTTCACGAAGTCGGCGACACCGGGCAGGCCGGCGGGGGTCACGTCGACGTCCTCGCGGTACTCGACCACGAACGGGATCTGGTCACGCACGGCGGTGGCGGGGTTGTCGGTACCGAAGTGACCGATGTCGTACCGCTCGCCGTAGGGGCGCATGACCGCGTCGTCGTTGAAGTCGCGGTTCTGGTTGGCGTCGACCCGGATGTCGTGGCTCACCGGGTCGTAGAGCACGCCGAACGCGTCGGTGGTGTCGCCGTCACGGTTGACGTCACCGCCGGGGGAGCTGGCCGCGGTGATGTTCTCCGAGAACCGGTTGATCTTGTAGGTGCCGGCCGGCGCGGTCCAGCTGGTCCCGCCGTAGTTGAAGGCCGGGCCGACCACGTCGGTCAGCATCGCGCGCCAGGTGCCGTCCGAGTCGAACAGCGGGTCGGTCGCGGTGAACCAGTCGACGATCTTGCGCTCGCCGGTGGTGGTGGTCTGCAGCGCCGGGTTGTCCAGGTCGACGCCGGAGTCCATGATGCCGATGGTCACCCCGCGGCCGTCCCACTCGGGGTGCGCCTGCTTGAAGGCGACCGCGCCGGTCTCGCTGGTCGGCATGTACGGGTTGACCGCGGGGGTGTCCGCGTTCGGCCCGCTCGCCGTGACCGCGGCCTTGACGCCCGCCTTCACCGGCTCGGGCTTCGGAAGCTGGATGGTCTCGTTCAGGTCCAGTGCGGCGACCCCGGGCAGCTTGGCTGCCTTGAGTACGGCACTGGTGGGGACGCGGGCACGGACGTAGCCGACGCCGTCCACCTGCTTGCCGACGATGCCGCCGAGCTTCTTCAGCTCCGCCGCGACATCGTTGGCCTCACCCTTGTCCGTCGCCACGATGACCGTGACGTCCTTCTCGCGGTTGGCCTCGGCCTTGGCGAGCAGTTCGAGGTCATGGGAACCCAACGTGTCCGTGGGGGTCCCCTTGAGAACGTCGGCTTCGGTCGACGGGTTGGCGCTGGCGGTGGTGACACCACCCGTCAGTGTCATGGCGCCCGCCGCCACGACTGACGCGAGGAGACCGGCGGAGGTACGCCGACTCCAGGTGCGGGGTTTACTCACGTTCTCTTCCTCCAGAGAACAGGGCCCTTAGAAACAGGGCACGTGTGAGCGCATCCTTCGCGTCGGCTCGGATCCTGTCACTAGTCCTGAGATCGTTGTGACCAGCCCGTGATATTGATCGAACGGTATTCGAATATTCATATGTTACTATTCCGCTACTCTGTGTGAGTTTCGTGCTGGGCGTTATCGGTCAGCTCCGGCGCCTGTAGCTGGCGCGTGGTCAGCTCGACCTGTGCCGGTGCCGGCAACTCCTCGCCGGACACCCCGAGGTCGGCCAGCTTGCGCGCACTGACCAGCACCCGTGACTCCAGCGATCCGACCGCACGGTTGTAAGCGGTCACCGCCCCACCGAGCGAGCTGCCGAGCTTGGTCACGTGTTCACCCAGAGTGGACAGTCGACCGTAGAGTTCCCTGGCCAGGGTGTGCACCGCCACCGCGTTGCGGGCGAGCGCCTCCTGCCGCCAGGCATAGGCCACCGTACGGAGCAGAGCGACCAGGGTCGCCGGTGTGGCAAGCACGATGTTGCGGGTGAAGGCGTGCTCCAGCAGCGTCGGATCGCGCTGCAACGCGACGTCCAGGAACGGGTCGGCCGGCACGAACAGCACCACGAACTCCGGCGTCTGCGCGAACGCCGACCAGTACGCCTTGGCCGACAGGGCGTCCACGTGCGCACGGAGATGCCGGGCGTGGTTGTCCAGGTGGGCGTCGCGCCCACGTTCGTCGCGCGCCTCCATCGCGGTCAGGTACGCCTCGAACGGTGCCTTCGCGTCGACCACCACCGACCGGCCACCGTGCAGCCGGACCACCAGGTCGGGGCGGACCACCCGGTCCTCGACGGTCGAGGTGACCTGCTCGGCGAAGTCGCAGTGCTCCAGCAGCCCGGCCGCCTCGACGATCCGGCGCAACTGGTGCTCGCCCCACCTGCCCCGGACCTGGGGGGCCCGCAGCGCCGCCACCAACTGCTTGGTCTCCGTACGCAGCTCGCCGGAGACCGCGCCCATCGAGCGGACCTGCTCGCGCAGCTCGGCGTACGCGTCGACCCGGTCGCGCTCCAGCTCGTTCACCTGGGACTCGTAGCGGCGCAGCGTCTCGTGCAGCGGTGCCACCGCGCGGGCCACCGCCTCCTGGGACTGCGCGGTCGCCTCGTAGGAGAGCGCCCGCATCGACTGCTCCAGGCGGGCCTCGCCGTCGCGGGTCGCGCTGAGGGTGGCGTCCAGTCGGGCGATGTCGGCCGCCGAGCGGGCACGGGCGGCGAGCCAGCCCAGCGCTCCACCGGCGCCGAGACAGACGATCACCAGGAGCACCGCCGACAGTCCCACGGTGGTGAGCATGCCAAACGCGTACGACACCGGTGTGACCTGGATCGCCGGGAAGGCGGGCGGGTTGGCGGACGGCGCTACCGTCGTACGCATGGTATGGGTCTTGGTTCTGCTGGTTCTGCTGGTCGGCGGCGTCACCTGGTGGCGTCGGGAGACAGGCGCCCGACAGGCGCGCGAGCTGGCCGACGCGCGGGCAGACGCGCTGCGCTGGTACGAGCGCCTGGGTGGGCAGGTGCTGGGGCTGCGGGGCGACGAGCAGGCGGTACGGCAGGCGCTCAGCGACGCCGGGGAGCGTTACAACGCGGCCGGCGGTCAGTTGGAGCAGGCCCGCAGCCTGAAGCAGTACGAGCTGGCCCGGGAGACCTCGCTGGAGGGCCTGGCGTACGTCCGGGCGGCCCGGATCGCGCTCGGTCTCGACCCCGGTCCCGAGCTGCCGCCGCTGGCCGCAGCGCGGGGTGCCGGAACGCTCACCCGCGAGCGCGAGGTCAACGTACAGGGGCAGACCTTCCGGGCCGGTCCGCAGCCGGGCGCCGGCACTCCCTACTACTACCCCGGTGGTCGCTACCAGGGCCGGCCGGTGCCGTCGGGGTGGTACTCGACGCCCTGGTGGAAGACCGGCCTGGCGGCCGGGGCGGGTGTACTCGGCGGGATGCTGATCGCCGACGCGCTCTTCTCGCCCGCGTTCGCCGACCCCGGGTACGGCTACGACGCCGGTTACCAGGAGGGCTTCACCGACGGCGCCGACTCCGGCGACGCTGGCGACCCCGGCGCGGGCGGCGACGGCGCGGGCGGCGACGGCGGTGCGGGCGACGACGGCTACACCGATGCCGGCTACGACGGCAGCGGCGACTACGCCGCCACCGACTACTCCGCCGACTCCGGCTTCGGCGCCCCCGACTCCTCCGACTGGTCCGGCGGCGGCGACTGGGGCGGCGGCGACTTCGGCGGCGGCGACTTCTAACCCCACCCCCACCCCCACCCCCACC
>NZ_JBSGCD010000023.1:0-120252 GCF_053601675.1 Micromonospora sp. NPDC004704
AGAAACGTGAGCAAGCCGGCCGGGGTTAAATCATAATTGGCACTGGCTTATCAAGCACCCTGTTGAGTTCTCAAAGAACAAACACACACCGAACCACTGTCCTCGACTTCGAGGACCGCCCTCGGGGCAACTCACCTAACTTACCCGCCCGGTTTGGCGCTGTCAAGCCCGTATCTTGGACTTTCTTCGCTTCATCCGGGTTTCCTCGCGCTCGCGCCCACCGTCACCGGTGGTCGCTACTGTCCGAGGGAAGCCTGCAGACCGGCCGATAGTCGCTCAGCGACACATCCGCCCGGCTCCTGCCGGCCTCAAGTACTCTACCCGGTTGGCCTCGCGATCTCAACCCGGCTCAGCCGGTGAGTCGCACCACCCGATCCAGCCTCGCTCGGCACTCTCGCGCCACGAGCCTGGGCGCTTGCGGTTCCGGCCGTTTTGTCCGGTGTTCCGCTTGCAGAGAGAAAGTTACGCGAGGGACTCTCCGGAACGCAAATCAACGTCCATCACCACGTTGACGCCTCAGCCGTGCCAGAGTGGCAGCCATGGTTGCCGTACCGGAGGAACACCGACTTGCCGCGGACGCCATCGCCGGGCTGTTGCTGCCGATCTGGCAGCTGGTCATCGGTGGGCTCGTACTGCTGGCTCTCGTCATGTCGGTGCGCCGGCTGGCTCGGCGCGGCCCCACCCGGATGACCACCGGTCTGCTCGTCACGGCCGCGGCCATCGTCGGGCTTGCGCTGATCGGAGTGTTCCTCGAAGGACACTGACCCACCGGACGGTTCCGCCTCGTCGTCACGTCGGAGAGCGAGTCCAATCGCTTCGCGCGGGGTTACGGGGACACTCGGCACCGCGAGCTCGGGCAGGCGGGGTCAGAGCCGACGGTTGGCCAGGCTGGGCAGCTCTGCCCGGATGGTGTGCAGCCGGTCGAGATCGAGATCGGCACAGACCACGCCGATGGTGTCCGGGGCCTGGGCGAGGACCGTCCCCCAGGGGTCGATCACCATGCTCCGGCCGAAACAGTTCCGCCCCGGGTCGTGGTCACCGATCTGGCCGGCGGCCGCCACGAAACACTGGTTCTCGATCGCCCGGGCGCGCAGTAGCACCTCCCAGTGGTCCCGACCGGTGTGGGTCATGAACGCGGCGGGCACCACCAGCAACTGGGCCCCTCCAGCCACGGCAAGCTGCCGGTACAGCTCGGGGAAGCGCAGGTCGTAACAGATCGAGAGACCGACGCGTACGCCGTCGATGGTGACGGTCACCGGTTCCGGGCCCGGAGCCACTCCCCTGGACTCGAGGTAGGAGACGCGACCGGGGATCTCCACGTCGTACAGGTGGATTTTGCGGTAGGTCGCGATCAGCTCGCCGGCGCGGTCGAAGACCAGCGACGTGTTGTAGGTGTGCTGCGGGTCGGGGCCGACCTCGTGGAACGACCCGGCGTGGACGAAGATGCCGAGCCGGCGCGCGGCGGCGGCAAAGAACTCGGCGAACTCGCCGTCGACGGGCTCGGGCTTGGGTTGCCCCAGGGCAGGACCGAGATAGTCGACGTACTCCGGCAGGATCGCCAGATCGGCTCCGGCCGCTGCGGCCCGGTCGAGGAGGTCGGACGCGGCGGCGAGATTGGCTTGCCGGTCAGCGCGGGCGTTGAGCTGGCAGACGGCGACACGCATGCAACGAGCGTACGGGCCGCCGCCCACCTCAGACCAGGCCTGCGCTCAGGCCGACTTCTCCTCGCGGTCACGCCGCCGCCGGCCGGTGAACTCCCGCGGCACGATGGTCGGGTTGACGTTCTCCAGGACCACCTCACGGGTGATCAGGACCCTGGCGGCGTCGGGGTTGCTCGGGACCTCGTACATCACGGAGAGGAGGACCTCCTCCAGGATGGCGCGCAGGCCACGGGCACCCGTACCGCGCAGCATCGCCTGGTCGGCGATCGCGGCCAACGCGGGCGGCTCGAACTCCAGCTCCACCCCGTCCAGCTCGAACAGGCGCTGGAACTGCCGGACCAGGGCGTTGCGTGGCTCGGTCAGGATCCGTACGAGGGCCTCACGGTCCAGGCTCCGGACGTTGGTGATCACCGGGAGCCGGCCGATGAACTCGGGGATCAGGCCGAACTTCAGCATGTCCTCGGGCATCACCTTGCCGAAGATGTCGTCGGTCGACCGTTCCGAGACCGCGCGGAGGTGGGCGCCGAAGCCGGTCCCGCCCTGCCCGGTCCTGGATTCGATGATCTGGTCGAGACCGGCGAAGGCGCCACCGCAGATGAACAGCACGTTGGTGGTGTCGATCTGGATGAACTCCTGGTGCGGGTGCTTCCTGCCCCCCTGCGGCGGTACGTTCGCGACCGTACCCTCGAGGATCTTGAGGAGAGCCTGCTGCACGCCCTCGCCGGAGACGTCCCTCGTGATCGACGGGTTCTCCGACTTGCGAGCGATCTTGTCGACCTCGTCGATGTAGATGATGCCGGTCTCGGCGCGCTTGACGTCGTAGTCAGCCGCCTGGATCAGCTTCAACAGGATGTTCTCGACGTCCTCGCCGACGTAGCCGGCCTCGGTCAGTGCGGTGGCGTCGGCGATGGCGAACGGGACGTTGAGCATCCGGGCCAGGGTCTGCGCCAGGTGCGTCTTGCCGCATCCGGTGGGGCCGATCAGCATGATGTTCGACTTGGCGAGTTCCACCGCGTCGTTGCCGGCACCGGGGGCTCCGGCCGCCTCTGCCTGGATCCGCTTGTAGTGGTTGTAGACCGCGACCGAGAGCGCCTTCTTGGCCTGCTCCTGGCCCACCACGTAGTTGTCGAGGAACTGGCGGATCTCCATCGGCTTGGGAAGCTCTTCCCACTTCACCTCGCCGGACTCGGCCAGTTCCTCCTCGATGATCTCGTTGCAGAGGTCGATGCACTCGTCACAGATGTAGACCCCTGGGCCTGCGATGAGCTTCTTGACCTGCTTCTGTGACTTGCCACAGAAGGAGCACTTAAGTAGGTCGCCGCCGTCGCCGATCCGTGCCACCTACGTTCTCCCTGCGCTCATCGGCCGGATCAACCCGGCCCTGGCCTGAGGACGGTACGCCTCGTTGGTCTAGATCGCTCGCCGGGCTGACCGGCGAAGCGGTGCAGACCCGACGTTACTCGCTGCCGGAGCATTCTCCGACCCCCAAAACCGGGTGTGTCCGGAGGCGGGGGGCCAAAGCACCCCGGCCACCCCCGGACAACACTCGTCAGCTGGCGGCGTTCGCCGCGAGCAGGCCCTTCTTGCGGCTGGTCAAAATGGTGTCGACCAGGCCGTACTCGCGGGACTCCTCGGCAGTCATGATCTTGTCACGGTCGATGTCCTTGCGGACCTTGTCGACCGGCTGGTTCGAGTGCCGCGAGAGCATCTCCTCCAGCTGGGTACGCATCCGCAGGATCTCCCGGGCCTGGATCTCGATGTCCGAGCCCTGCCCGTAGCCGCCCTCGGTGGCCGGCTGGTGGATGATGATGCGGGAGTGCGGCAGCGCCATCCGCTTGCCCGGCGTGCCGGCGGCGAGGAGCACCGCTGCCGCGCTGGCGGCCTGCCCGAGGCAGACCGTCTGGATGTCCGGGCGGACGTACTGCATGGTGTCGTAGATCGCCGTCATGGCGGTGAACGAACCGCCGGGCGAGTTGATGTACATGATGATGTCGCGGTCCGGGTCGGTGCCCTCCAGCGTCAGCAGCTGGGCCATCACGTCGTTCGCCGACGCGTCGTCCACCTGGACCCCGAGGAAGATGATCCGGTCCTCGAACAGCTTGTTGTACGGGTTCGACTCCTTGACCCCGTACGACGTGCGCTCGACGAACGACGGCAGCACGTATCGGTTGTGCACTGGTGCGAACTGCGGCGGCAGCGTCAGGTCAGTCATCGTCAAGCTCCTCAGCTCAGGGTCCCGGCGCCTTCCGGAACCTGCGTGGCTCCGGTGATCACCTTGTCGATGAAGCCGTAGTCCTTGGCTTCCGCCGCGGTGAACCAACGGTCCCGGTCGGAGTCGGCCTCGATGGCCGCCTGGTCCTGGCCGGTGTGGAACGCGACCCGCTCCTGGAACATCCGCTTCGTGTACAGCATCTGCTCGGCCTGGATCGCGATGTCCGACGCCGTGCCGCCCATCCCACCGGACGGCTGGTGCATCATGATCCGCGCGTGTGGGAGCGCGTACCGCTTGCCCTTGGTGCCGGCGCAGAGGAGCAGCTGGCCCATGGAAGCGGCCATGCCCATCGCGACGGTCGAAACGTCGTTGTCGATGAACTGCATCGTGTCGTAGATCGCCATGCCGGAGTAGACCGAGCCACCCGGCGAGTTGATCCAGAGGTTGATGTCGCGGTCGGGATCCTCCGCGGCGAGCAGCAGGAGCTGCGCGCAGATGCGGTTGGCGACCTGGTCGGTCACCTCACTGCCCAGGAAGATGATGCGTTCCTTGAGCAGCCGGTTGTAGACCGAGTCGTCGAGGTTGCCAATCGAGTCCCCACCGCGGGCTTCGATCGCCCGCAGGGGCATCGCTGGGATGTTCATTTCGGTCATGGCAGCCCTTCGCTCTCCGTACCGTCTTACGCCGACACTAACCGCTGCGAGGGGTCCGAGCTTCCTCCTCCGGGCACTGTTCGCTCTCAGCGCAGCTACCCGGAGACGTACCCCGGAAGGGTTCCGGCCGCCGTGCGGGAGACCCGCGCGGCGGCCGGAGAACGCCCGTCGATCAGTGCTCGTGCGCGTGGTTGTGTTCCTCGTCGGCCACCGCGCGCAGCGCGTCGAGGCTGACCGCGTTGCCCGCCGAGTCGGTGATCTTGATCCGATCCATCACCGAGGCGAGCGCCTTGCCGCGCCGTACGTCACCGAAGACCGCACCGGCCGTGCCGGAGCGGACGAGCTGGTCGTAGTACTGCTGGGGGGCCATCCCCGCCCGCTGTGCCCGGTGCACGATCTCGTGTCCGAATTCGTCGTCGGACACCTGGACGTCCTCGGCGTCGGCCAGGGTGTCCAGCAACAGCTGCACCCGGACCCCCTCGGTGGCCGCCTCGGTCAGCTCGGTGTCGATCTGCTCCTCGGTCTTCTCCTCGGCGGCGAGGTACTCCTCCAGGGAGGCGCCGATCCGCTCGAGCTGGTCGACCATGGCCTGCTTGCGGTTGTCCACCTCGTCGCGGACGACACCCTCGGGCGCCGGCACCTCCGCGGCGTCGACGAGCTGCTTGAGCGCCTTGTCCCGGGCCGCGTAGATCTGCTCGACCTGCTTGTTCCGGGTGATCCGGTCCCGCAGGTCGTCGCGGAGCTGCTCCAGGGTGTCGAACTCGCTGGCGAGCTGGGCGAAGTCGTCGTCCAGCTCGGGCAGCTCCTTCTCCTTGACGGTCCGGACGGTCACCGCGACATCCGCGTCCTGACCGGCGAAGTCACCGCCGACCAACTGGGTCACGAAGGTGGTCGAGTCGCCGGCCGAGAGGCCGACCAGGACCTCGTCCAGCCCCGGAAGGAGCTGCTTGCTGCCGACCTCGTGCGAGATGTTGGTCGCCGAGCCGCCGGGGACCTCCTCGCCGTTGACCGTCGCCGCCAGGTCGATCTGGGTGTAGTCGCCGTCCTGGGCGGCCCGCTCGACCGTCTTCAGGGTGGCGAAGCGCTCCCGCAGGCCCTTGACCTGCTCGTCGACCTCGCTGTCGTCGATCTTCAGCTCGTCGACGGTCACCTCGACGGTGGTGAAGTCGGGCAGCGCGATCTCGGGGCGTACGTCGACCTCGGCGGTGAACTTCAGCGCGTCGCCGTCGTTGAACTCGGTGATCTCGACGTCGGGTCGGCCCAGCGTCTTCACGTCGTGCTCACGGACGGCAGCCAGGATGTTCTCCGGGATGGCTTCCTGCACGGCCTCGTTCAGCACGGTGCCCCGACCGACCCGCTGGTCGATCACGTTGGATGGAACCTTGCCCTTGCGGAAGCCCGGGACGGTGACCTGCTGGGCGATCTCCCGGTACGCCTTCCTGAGGCTCGGCTCGAGCTCGACGAACGGCACCTCGATGGCGAGCCGCACGCGCGTCGGGCTCAAAGTCTCGACGGTGCTCTTCACAGGCGTACTCCTTGACGGATCTCGGTCTTTGTCATGGGCGTGATTCAGCCCATCGAGTGTAGGCGAGCTGTCTGGAAGACCCTGCGGCGCCCGACACCGCGGTGGTGGATCACAGTCGGGGTGGCGGGATTTGAACCCACGGCCCCTCGCTCCCAAAGCGAGTGCGCTACCAAGCTGCGCCACACCCCGTGGCGACCAGCAGTGTATGCCGTCGGCGCCCACCCGCGCCGCCTGGTATCCGCCCGCCACGCCCGGCCGCGCTCCGACCGCCCCGTACCCACCGCCGTGACCAGGCCTTTTCAAGATCCATCTGTACGCGAAATCGCCTGCCTGCCGCAGTCGGGCGGATACCGCCTGGCAGCGGTCGGGGCGCCTCCAGTAAGCTGGCGGGACGTCACGGGTCACCGGGGCGTATGCGGGCGTAGCTCAATGGTAGAGCTTCAGTCTTCCAAACTGACTACGCGAGTTCGATTCTCGTCGCCCGCTCCAGTGCTGGGCCCGGATCGGGGAGCTTCCCGATCCGGGCCCAGCTACTTTCCGGCTGATGTGGCCCCCGCCGGCGCCGGGCGAGTACCGGTGGGTGTGGGCCTCAGACAGCCGCTGGTGCGGCGGCCGGGTCCCGGTCGATTGCCGGTGTGCCAAGGGAGGCCGCGGGCGTGGTGGCGCTTTCATCCCGTACGTCGGCGATCGGGCGATCCGCTTTCGGTGGGCCCGGGTTGTCGGGTCGCTCCCGCAGCATCGTCGGCGTCCAGTCCTTGAGCCGCAGCGCCGGCTTCTGCACCAGGTGCCAGGAGAGCATCGCGAACCCGGTACTCACCAGGGCGCTGACCAGGAAGAAGCCGACGAAGCCGATCGCCTGCACCCCGGCCTTGGCCATCACCTGCTGCACCACGGCCGAGTAGATGTACACCCCGTACGAGTAGTCGTTGACCCGCCCGACCCGGTGCAGGGCCTTCGGCAGGCGCACCGCGAGCCAGATCATGACGTACGCGTACGCGAGCAGACCGGGGCCGAAGACCATCCCGTGGTAGGCGAACCAGCCGATGACCGCGAGGGCGAGCACGCCGAGGAGGTCGCTGATCGGCAACCGCTCGCTGTACAGCTCGGCGACCCAGCCGCTGAGGAACATGAACCCGAACCACAGGATGTAGCTTCGCTGGAGCGCACCGAACAGCGGCAGCGGACCGATGTCACCCGTGGTCCAGATCGCCCCCTGACCACCGGTCACCTGCTGGTAGTAGTTCCAGCAGAGCACGCAGAACAGGACGACGAGCACGATCAGCGGCAGCCAGCGGAGTTGCCGGCGCAGGATGGTGAGAGCGGCCAGGACGGCCACCACGAGGTAGAAGAAGATCTCGTACGCGAGGGTCCAGAGGGCGCCGTTCAGCGCGTTGCCGCCCCGCCACCGCCAGAACGGTGTGTCGCCCACCAACAGGTCGGCGATGCCCGCCTGCCGGAGGCCGCCCCACCAGTTCAGGCGCAGGTAGTCGAGCACGCCGCCCGGACTGCGCCACAACCCGTCGAGCGTGCCGTGCCGCTGGTGGTACAGCAGGGGCGCGACGACCAGGCCGATGAACAGGAGGCCGACCCAGAGGCCGGGCCAGAGTCGAAGGGCGCGGTGCCAGAAGAAGCGGGGTACGGAGATCCGCCGGGCGCTGCGGGTGATGAGGAATCCGGAAACCACGAAGAAGCCGGCTGTCAGGCTCCCTGCGTCGATTCCCGGCAGGAGGAGCCGTCCGTAGCCGAGCGCGGCCGTGTGGGTCAGCACCACCGCGAACGCGAACGCGAGCCGGAGGAAGCCGAAGCTGTTCGCGCGTCCGGTGTATGACTCGGCCAACGGCACGGACATCGTTGCTCGTCGAACGGTGCGTTGGAGCGTGGAAAGCAAGGAGGACCGTCCTAGCGGAGGAACGAGGGCGTGACAGCCTCGCACAGCTTCGGAACACGTCCACGGGCGCACCCGCCCCATGATCGATTTCTGCTGATTGCCTGGTTGAGCCCAGGATTCGTACCTTGTGGGTACTGAGTGGTCCCGGTTGTCACCAGTTACCGCGCCGGTCCTTTTCTAGCCGGGTGGGGCGACCGTCGCGTCGGGTTGGTTCGAGCGTCCGAGGGCCTCGGCGACAAATCCGTCGGCCTTCAGCTCCTCTACGAGGTCACGGAGGAACTGGAGACTCGCGGGCCGCCGGGTCCTGGTCGTCCCCACCGCCTGCCGGATCTGCATGAACCGCTCCCCGATCAGCCGTACCTCCGGATGCGTCGCGACAAACTCGGCCATCGGTTGCCTGATGCCGGCCGCGACCTCCAGTCCCTGCGCGCGGAACTCGGCAACCCCTTCGTCCCCGCGTACGACGGTGGCGTGCTCCAGGGTGCGGGTGAGGTACAGGTCGTAGGCGGATCCGCTCTTCACACCGATCCGTACGCCCGGGCGGTCGACGTCGGCGGGGGTGACGATCGCCGAGTCCCGGGGCACGACGAACACACCCTCGATCACGACGTACGGCGCGGTGAACGCCACCTCGGCCTCGCGTGCGGGCTCGACGGCCAGGAAGCAGATGTCGGCGCAGCCCGACGCCATCGCCTCGTAGGACTTCCGCGCCGCGTCGAAACAGACGAGTTCCACCGGTACGCCCAACCGCGCGCCGACCTCACGGGCGATGTCGACCGTGACGCCCGTCGGCGCCGCCGGTGTGCCCTGGGCCAGCACCGGATTGCCCAAATTGATCGAGGCCCGCAGTACGCCCGTCGACGCCAGGTCCTCCCTGACAGCAGCGGTCACGTTCCCCATGCGACCGAGCGTAGAGCACCTCGCGGAGGGTGCGACCCGGCAGATTTCGGTCAGCGGCCGAGTACCGCCACCGCCACGTCGCGCAGTCTGCCGTAATACGCGGTCTCGTCGGGGTACGCCAGGAGCGGCAGGACTCCGTCGAGGGCGGTCAGGCACTGTACGAGCGCATCCGGCGCCATCCGTCCAAGCTGCCGTCTGCGCCCAACCAGGAGCTAACACAGCCGGCGGTGTCGGCGTCGAGCATCACCATGTCCTGGCCCAGCAGTCCCACGCCCCTCAGTCGGGCCGGGAAGTCTGCCGCCAGGTGGGCCTCCCATAGGGCCGCCACTGCCTCGTACCGATCGCCGCTTATTTGAACACGGTAAAGGTCTCGACCACTCCGGCACCGTCCCCGGTGGGTTAGGTCCCAACCGGCACGGGCGGCCGGATGAGATCGAGGAACGCTGGTCAGCGACAGTGTCATCGCCACCTCGGCGGGGTCGGGGCGGGCAGGAGCGGAGGCGACCGGTTGGCGAAGCGGACAAAACCCTGGCAGGAGATGGAGCACCGGGTGGCCGAGAAGGTGCTGCCGCCGCTCCGGACGAGACGACGATCGTTGGTCAGGAACAGCCTCGCCGTGGCCGCGCTCGCCGCCGTCAGCTACGGGCCGAGCATCTTCGAACTGGTACGGAACCGGGAACCGAGCGGAATATCGATCAGCTTTGCCTTTTTCGGCGGACTGGTCATAGTCATTTTTCCCGCGTACTCCTGCCAAGGCGAGTGGCCCGCCCGGCGCGGGGCGGGTCGGGACGCTCACCTGTTGACGGCGAAGACCCTCACGGGCTGGCGGACGATCGACCTCGACCAGATCATGACGATCCGGTTCCGCGACATGGGCGTGCGGGACTACGCCGGCCGGCTGAACTTCGTGGGCCACTACCTCATCGTCAGGGATGCGAGCCGGGTCCGTATCGGCATCCCGTTGCGTGACGAACTCGCACTGGGCTGGCTGCGCGAGGCAGCGACGAGCCCGGGTACGCAGACCCGGATCTCGGCCAGGGCCGGCACCGCGATGGGTCTCGACGCGGCGACGGCGAGCAGGTACCCGACGTGTGGAGAGAGCTGGCCAATGCGGTACGGCATCGTCATCTTCCTCGCCCTCTTCGCCGGCTACATGTTCGGCGTCGATGCATTCCTCAACCGGTGAGCGGAGGGTGGCTACCTCTACCAGCCCGCGCCGGTGTCCGGGTTCCTGACCTGGGCTTCGGCGGCGTAGCGTCCCGCCTCCGTGGTCGCCCGTCGGTGCGCGGCGCTGTCGTCGGCCGAGGACAGCCGACCGCGATCACGCCGGCCGACGTACGCGATCGAGGCCACGATCAGGACCGCGGCGATTCCGAGTGCCACTCCCACCAGCGTCATCCCCACAGAGTAGATCGACAACGAGCGTGGGGACCCGTGACGGTGTCGCGCCACGGGTCCCCACGCTCGGGCGTCGGTCAGGAAGAGAAGGCGGAGCCGGTCTCGACGAGGGTCTTGAGATCGCTGAGCACCCAGGCCCAACCGCCGCCCGCACCCGACTCCTCGAGGGCGCCGCCGGTCATGGCACCGGTGGCGGGGGCGCCGGCCACGTCGTGGGTGACGGTGAGCCGGCAGACGCCCGGCTGCGCCGGCAGTTCGGAGATCTCGTACGTGAGCTTGGTGAACGGCTCCTTGGCGGTGCTCTCGTCCATGAGCAGTCGCCAGGTCTGGACGAGCTTGCGCGGCGGGTCGACCTCGAGCACCTCACCGTCGACGATGACGTCCTGCATCGGCAGGCCGTGCTCGGCCGCGTACTTGCGCATCTCGTCGCTGGCCGTGGAGGTGTACGCACCACCGGGCCGCAGGTCGAACACGCCGGGGGCGCCGTAGCCGTAGCGCGCGTTCCACTCGGGCTCGGTGATGGCGTCCCAGATCTTCTGCGGCGTCGCCTTGATGTAGACGCGGTAGACCTGGGTGGTCTGGTCGGTCACGGTGTCGGTGCTCGTGCTCATGGTTGTTCCTCCAACTGGTTTTTCAGGTCGACGAGCGCCGTCACGTGACGCTCCGTGTATTTGTCGATCCACCGGTCGTGGATCAGCCGGATCGGTACCGGGTTGAGGAAGTGCAACTTCTCCCGGCCCGACCGGCGTGCGATGACGAGACCCGCCTCTTCCAGCACCTTCAGATGCTTCATCACGCCGAACCGGGTCATCTCCAGCTCGGATTCGAGCTCGGTGAGGGTCCGGCCCTCGCGTGCGAAGAGCAGGTCGAGCAGGAAGCGACGGGTCGGGTCGGCCAGCGCCTTGAAGACCCGATCGTCGTCCGTCATGACTCCAAGTTATGTGACCCAAAGGTCACATGTCAACCCCGAAACGACCCCGGACGGAGGTACGGAATGTCGACCGTCAGACGCCGCGCCGGCGGCGCTCGGCGGCCCGCCGACGGTCCGCGTCCTCGATCGCGTGGCGTACGGCGAGCCGGATCACCCAGTACAGGAGGAACAGCCCGCCGAGCCAGAGGACCAGGCCGAAGATCAGTTGGGGCAGCGACCCATTCGCCGACGTGATTGCCATGCCCCGCACGGTAGGACCCCGTGTCAGCCGGGGCCGATGACCGCCGTGACGGTGGTGCCGGGATCGTTGTTGGTGATCGAAATGGCGGCGCTCAGGCTCCGTACGATCCAGAGGCCCCGGCCACCGATCTGGGTGGCCGCGGGCTGCGTGGTCCCGGTGGCCGCCTCGTCGATGCCCGGCCCCGCATCCCGAACCTGGCAGTGGATGCGGCCGTCCGCCCGCCAGAGGCGCAGCCGTCCGCTACCTCCGCCGTGACGAACCGCGTTGCTCGCCAGTTCACCGGCGATGATGAGCAACTGTTGCAACTGCTCGTCGTCCACACCGAGGCGCTCGGCGTGCGCGGCGATGGTGGCCCGCATGCCGTACAGGCCGTCGCCGTCGAAGGAGTGGTCGAGCGTGACCTCCTCCGGCGCGGGGACTTCCCCCAGCTCCGAGGCGGCCGTACGCGGGTCGGGGCCGCTCATCGGACCGCTGTCACCCTGAGTCGGCCGGTGCCGTCCGACCCGACCAGGTCCATCATCTTGTGTACGAGACCACGGCAGGTGACGGTCATCCGCCGGGTGCCGGGCAGCTTCAGCGCGGCGTGGGCGATCGCCGACGCGCAGGCGGCGTCGATGTAGTCCAGCCCGGTCAGGTTCACGTACGGGTGCCGGTCGAGCCGTACCGTCTCGGTGAGCGCCCGGTTGAGCTCGTCCAGGTGCTGGTAGTCCAACTCGCCGGCGATCCGGATCCCCGGCGGGCTGTACTGGCGGCAGATACGCAGCAGCGCGTCGTCGTGGTACGCCAGCGCGGCGACCGTACGCGGATGGGCCTTGGCGGCGAAGGCGAGGGTGACGGCGTCGAACCGCTCCCGGTCGTACTGGCAGATCATGCACAGCCGGCCGTCGGCGAACAACGCGCCGACCTCCTGTTCGAAGGTGAGCAGTTCCTCGGGGGCGGTGAGCGGTCGGGTGGCCCAGCACATGTCGGCCGTGACCCGCAGTCCCGGATATCCCTCCCGTCCGGCGAGGTCGAGCTGTTCGGCGAGCAGGTCGACCATCTGCTGCGCGTCCGCCTGCCGGCCGTCCAGCAACGTCGCCTCGACCGGGGCGAAACGCAGTTGCCCGCGCCGGACCGCCCCGCCGGTACGCACCGACCGGGCCACCAACTGGCGGCCCAACTGCTCCGGGTCGACCGAGTCGGTCCAGCACAGGACCTTCTGCCCCTGGCGCAGGCCGTCACGGACGAACGCGGCCAGCAGATCGAGCCGCTCCTGTGGGTCGGAAAAGGTCAAACACCCGTGATCCCCGAGCCTGAGCTCGTCTACCCGGACAGCCTCGGCCATTCAGCCCCGCCTTCGTACCGTGATGAAGCTGGAGTCACCGTAAGGCCCGGCGGCGTACCCGTCACCTCAGGGCCGCCCGCCGCGCGGAATTCCCGGTCGGTCGGGGTGGGGTGGCGTCACCGTCGCGGCGGCGCCGCGAGCGGGCGACTGTTGCACTGGTCACATCGAGCCGGGCCCGTACCTCGCCACCGGACTCCGGGCTGCGCCACTGTGCCAAGGTGGGGCGGTGACCGCCCCCACCCCCGCCCGCCCGTCGAGCCCGCCCCGGCCCGGTCGGGTGCGACTCGTGCTGCGGGAGCTGCGGTCCTGGCGCCCGACCCTGGCCCGGGTGACCGGCCTGCTGCGCAGCGCGGTCACCTCGTTCATCGTGCTCGCCGGCACGCTCTGGCTGATGCCGGGCATCGACGTGAACGGGCTGACCGCGATCCTCTGGGTGGTCGTCCTGGTCGCGATCGTCGGGGCCCTGCTGCGACCGCTGCTCCTGGCGCTGGCGACCGTGCTCGGCGGGCTGGGCGCGATGATCGTCGGCGCCAGCCTTCAGACGATCATCCTGTACGTGGCGCTGCGGCTCGCCCCGGACGCGGACCTGTCCGGTCTGCCGGCCGCCTTCGCGGCGTCCTGGTTCGCGGTCGCGCTGGCCGCGATCGTGAGCTGGCTGACCGATTCGGGCACCGACGACGCCTTCGTCAGCGAGGCGTTGCGGCTGATGCACAAGGTCAGCCGGGCGGCCCAGAAACGGGGTACGGCGGCGCGCGGCGAGGGGCTGCTCGTCGTACAGCTCGACGGGGTGTCGGCCCCGCTGCTGCGCTGGGCGATCCACGCCGGGAACCTGCCGAACATCGGCCGGTGGCTGCGGGTGCGCAGCCACCGGTTGGGCACCTGGCACACCGGGCTGCCGGCGACCACACCCGGCGCGCAGGCCGGGATCCTGCACGGCGACGACCGGTCGGTGCCGGCGTTCCGCTGGTACGACAAGGGGACCGGCCGGCTGATGGTGGCCAACCGGCCACGGGACGCGGCCGAGGTCGAGCGCCAGATCACCGACGGTGCGGGGCTGCTCCGGTACGGCGGCGTCAGCATCAGCAACGTCTTCTCCGGCGACGCCCCGGCCACCCTGTTCACGGTCAGCCGGGCCACCCTGCCCGGCCGGTCGTCCCGTGGGTACGCCGAATTCATGATCAGCCCGTACGGGTTCGCCCGCGCGATCGTGCTGGGCCTGGGCCGGATCCTGAAGGAGCTGCACCAGGCCCGTGGGCAGCGGCTGCGCGACATCCGTCCCCGGGTCAGCCGGTCCGGGGCGTTCCTGGTGCTGCGCCCGCTCGCCGGGATGCTGCGCGACATGAACGTCTCGCTGATCGCCGAGCAGATGGCGCTGGGCGCCCCGGTGATCTTCTGCGACTTCGTCGACTACGACGAGGTCGCCCACCACGCTGGTCCCGCCCGGCCGGAGTCGCTGGACGCCCTCGGCCGGCTCGACCAGGTCCTCGGCGTGCTGGAGCGGCTCTCCGCCGAGGCCGACCGCACCTATCACCTGGTGGTCCTCTCCGACCACGGCCAGAGCCAGGGCGAGACCTTCCGCCAGCGTTACGGCGAGTCGCTGGCCCAGACCGTGGACCGGATCGTGAACGGCTCGGGTCGGGCGCAGGCCGACACCCCGGCCGCAGCCGGCGCGGCGAAGACCGGCCGGAGCGAGGTGAACGGGTCGGCTCGGGCGGACCGTACCGCGTCCGCGGCGACCGGGCCGGTCGAGCCGTGGGGACCGGTGAACACCCTGCTCACCGAGATCAGCGGTCGGCCGGGTGCCGGGGCTGCCGCGACCCGTGCCGCCGTCCGGTCCCGCACCGTCGACCGGGAGGTGACCCTGGGCCCGGCCGGTGAACGCAAGTCGCCGATCGGGCTGGCCGGCGCCGGCGAGGCGCACGAGATCTCCAGTACGGACGTGCTGGTGGTCGCCTCCGGCAACCTCGCAATGATCTACTTCACCCGGCACCCCGGCAAACCCACCCGTACGGAGATCGACGCCGCCTATCCGGGGCTGGTGGACGGTCTCGCCGCGCACCCCGGCATCGGGCTGGTGGTGGTCGACGACGGGACCGGTCCGGTGGCGATCGGCAACCGGGGCGAGCACCACCTGTGCGACGGGCGGGTCAGCGGTGAGGACCCGCTGTCCGCGTACGGGCCGAGGGCACGCGCCGACCTGTTGCGGCACCAGGAGGTCGAGCACGTCGGCGATCTGGTGCTGATCAGCGCGGTCGACTCGGGCACCGAGGAGGTGGCCGCGTTCGAGGAGCTGGTCGGCAGCCACGGCGGGCTCGGCGGTTGGCAGACCGATGCGTTCCTGCTCCACCCGGCCGAGTGGCCGGTCGCCGAGGAGCCGTTGGACGGGCCGGTGGCCGTACACCGGCAACTGGTGACCTGGCTGCACCAGCTCGGGTTGCGCGAGGAGGCCGTTCCGGAGGACAAGGTCGTACCGGACCACCTGGTGACCACGGAGCTGGCGGTGGTTCCGGACCTGGCCGTCGTACCGGCGCAGGTGTCGGCCGTCGGCCGGTCAATCGCCGGAGCGGCGCCGGACGAGTGCGACGACCTGGGTGACCACCAGCACGATGACCACCGCGACCAGGACTCCCTGCCAGGGCTCGGGGAAGATCGAACCGCCGAGCACACCGAAGGCGGCGTAGACCACCGACCAGAGCCCGCAGGCCGGGGCGTTGGCCAGCGCGAAGCGCCGCCAGCCTAGACCGGCCAGGGCGATGGTGAGCAGCACCGGGATCCGCCCGCCGGGGACCAGCCGGGAGATCAGCAGCACCGACACCTCACGCTCGCGCAGCCGCGCGGCGAGGCCGTCGAGCCGCTGCCCGTTGCGCAGCCACCGCAGCCGGCGGGCCAGCTTCTCCCCGCCGTACCGGCAGGCGACGTAGGTGACGGCGTCGCCGAGGTACGCGCCCGCGGCACCGGCGAGCACCACCAGGACGACCATCAGCGAGTGCTGGTGGAAGGCGAGCGCCGCCGCCGCGCTGACCGCGGCACCGGTCGGTACGACGGGAAGCACGGCGCCGAAGGCCACCAGCGCGAAGAGGGAGGTCAGCACCCCGATGGCGTTGTTCACGGTGCCGGGTCCACCGTCAGCGTCTCCCCGGGTTGCAGTTCGGTGACGCGGGTGCCCGGTGCGGCGGTGGCGACGTGTTCGACGAACCGTCGGCCGGGCTCGTGGAACATGCCCCGACGGAAGACCAGCCCGGCGGGCCAAAATGTGCCGAAGTGCACCGGTACCGCGTACCGGGGGGCGGCCAGTCGTACGGCCTCGGCCGCCCGTACCGGGTCGAGGTGACCGAGCCCCAGCGTCGGCCCCCAGCCGCCGACCGGGACCAGGGCCAGGTCGAGCGGCCCGAGGTCGGCCATGCCGTCGAAGAGTCCGGTGTCGCCCGCGAACCAGGTGTTGGCCTCGCCGTGGACGGTGTAGCCGATGGCCATTGCCCGGTGCCGTGACCAGGGGCCACGGCCGCCGTCGTGCGCCGCCGGGACGGCCCGGACGGTGATCGCGTCGACCCGGAACTCCTCGCCGGGCGCCAGCTCCACCGCGCGGGAGGCGGCGGCCGTACCCATCCGTCGCCGCAGGAACGGGCGCGATCCGGCGGGCACGATCAGCGCGACCCGGTCCGGCAGCCGGCGCAGCGACGCGACGTCGAGGTGGTCGGCGTGCAGGTGCGACACGAGTACGGCGTCCGGGTCGCCGGGCAGTTTCGGGGTCGGCCCCCGCATCCGCCGCAGGTGGGCGACCCGGTCACGCAGGACGGGGTCGGTCAGCAGCCGGACCCCGGAGTCCTCGATCCAGGCCGTGCTGTGCCCCCACCAGGTGACCTTGACCGTGGATGTCACCCCGCCACCGTACGGGCTCGGCCCGGAACCGGGCTTTCGGGGCGCTCGCGTACCGGTGTCCTCGGGTCGCTCGTGCCGCGGTGTCCTCGGGCACTCGCTGTTGCGGGGGTGTTTCGTCGCCGACGGTCCTGGGCACTAATGCCGGCAGCGGAGACCGAAACTGTTCGAAGCGAAACTTGGAGGACACCGTGAGCGTTGGCGACAAGATCAAGCACAAGGCCGAGGAAGTCACCGGCACCGTCAAGGAGAAGGTCGGCGACGCCGCCGACAACGAGCGTCTGCAGGCCGAGGGCGCCGCACAGCGCACCGAGGCGCAGATGAAGCAGGCCGGCGACCACGTCAAGGACGCCGCCCACGACACCAAGGACGCGCTGCGTCCCTGACGTCCAGATCTGATCTGCCGGGTGGGGTGCTCCGATTCGGAGCACCCCACCCGGTTTTTTCGTGTCCGTCGGCCGCACCGGGTACGCCTCGGGGGTCGGCCCGTGCCAGGTCCCGATCGCACCCGCACCCGCGCCCGGGTCGCGGGTGATCGTCGTCGGCCCGAGGGCCGTGTTCGCCATCGCTCACCGCGTCGAGTCCACTCCGTAGCGACTCCGCGTAGCGCACGCTCCGCCCCGCACGCACCCGCCGCCGTCGGGTTCGACGAATTCACATCCATTGACTTTTAATAGTTAAGTTTCCTAAGCTTTCAGCCACCTGAGGCGAAGCACCACGCAGTACCCCCAAACCCCCGCCTCGATCCGGCCCCGGGCCCTGGTCGGCCGAGCGCTCGAAGACACCGCCCCGCCTGGCGTGGGGCCGATGGCGTGTACGCCGCGAAAGGTCAAACATGTCCGACACATCCCCCGCTTCCAGCCCAACCGGGCGGACTCGCAAGTCCCGGCTCCTCACCGGAGCGCTCGCTCTCGTGACCGCGCTCGCCGGCTCGGTGACCGCCCTGGCGCCGGCCTCCCCGGCCGCCGCCGCGGTCCTGCCCAACGGCTTCAAGAGCGTCGGCTACATGCCCTCGTGGGCCGGCAACGTGGCGAACATCCAGTACAACAAGTTGACCCACATCAACTACTCGTTCGTACTGCCCAACTCCAACGGCAGCCTCCAGGCGGTCGACCAGCCCGGCAAGCTCCAGCAGTTGGTCTCGCTCGGGCACGCCAACAACGTCAAGGTGCTGATCGCGGTCGGCGGCTGGAACGACGGCAACGACTCCGCCTTCGAGGCGCTGGCGGCCAACTCCGGCACCCGTACGACGTTTGTCAACAACATGGTCAACTTCGTCAACCAGTACGGCCTCGACGGCGTCGACATCGACTGGGAGTACCCCGACCCGGGCACCTCGGCCAACAACTACACCCTGCTCATGTCTCAGCTCAGCACCGCGATGCACAGCCGCGGCAAGCTGCTCACGGCCGCCGTCGTCTCGGGTGGCGGCACCGCCAACGGCATCCAGCCGGCCGTCTTCGGCTACGTCGACTTCCTCAACATCATGTTGTACGACGGCGGTGAGCCGCACGCCAACTACGACTGGTCGATCAGCAACGCCCAGGGCTGGAAGAACCGCGGCCTGCCGGCGAGCAAGACGGTCCTCGGGGTGCCGTTCTACAGCCGCCCCGGTTACCTCACCTACACCCAGCTCGTCGCGCTGGACCCGGCGAACGCCAACCGGGACTGCACCACCGCCAACGGTGCCCAGCAGTGTTACAACGGCATCCCGACGGTGAAGCGCAAGACCCAGTGGGCCCTGGCCAACGCCGGCGGCATGATGAACTGGGAGCTGTCCCAGGACACGAACACCTCGACCTCGCTGGTCAGCGCGATCTACGACACGGTGATGGGTGGCACCACGCCGCCGCCGACCGGCCGTACCGGCCAGATCACCGGGTTGGCCGGCAAGTGCATCGACATCGCGGCGGCCAGCACCGCCAACGGCGCCGCCGTCCAGCTCTACGCCTGCAACGGCAGCAACGCCCAGCGGTGGACGGTCAGCACCGACGGCACCATCCGGGGCCTGGGCAAGTGCATGGATGTCACCAGTGCCTCGACCACCAACGGCGCCAAGATCCAGATCTGGGACTGCAACGGCAGCGGCGCCCAGATCTGGCGGAGTCAGAGCAACGGCACGCTGATCAACCCAGCGTCCAACAAGTGCCTCGACGTCACGGACAAGAACTCCGCCGACGGCACCCGGCTCCAGATCTGGGACTGCTACAACACGAGCAACCAGATCTGGCAGCTCCCCTGACCTGACTGAAGGAAGGCCCCGCTCGGCGGAGCCCCGGTCGACCCCGAACAGGTCGACCGGGGCTCCGCTGCTTCCCGGTTCGCCCGGTGGTCAAGTCGGGTTGTGGCGGAGCCGGCGGCGCCTCTAGTGTGCTGCTTCGAAGCGGGCCAGGTAGTAAGCGGAGGGCGGCGACCAGTGACAGCGACCATCGAGGACGCCACCCGAGGAATAGCCGTACCAGCGGCCACCGCGACAAAAACGGGCAAACCAGCGAACCAGCGACTGTACGTGCTGGACCTGTTGCGCTTCTCCGCCGCCATAATGGTCCTCGGCTACCACCTGATCCCGATCGTGGAGTTCGTTTACGGCGTCGACGCCGACGCCTACTTCGGTCGCCTGATCGCCCAGGGCTTCCGGTACGGCTGGATGGGCGTACACCTGTTCTTCATCATCAGCGGGTTCGTCATCTGCATGAGTTCCTGGGGTCGGTCCGCCAGTGAGTTCTTCATCTCCCGGGTCACCCGGCTCATGCCCGCGTACGTCCTGGCGGTGCTGCTCACGACGGCACTGCTGACGCTCTGGTGGCCCGCCGCGGAACGGCCGTCGCCGGTCGCCGTACTCGCGAACCTCACCATGGTGCAGGGCCTGCTCGGCGTCCCGAACATCGACACCGTGTACTGGACGCTGCTCGTGGAACTGAAGTTCTACCTGCTCTTCGCGATCGTGGTACGGCTCGGCCTGACCTACCGACGCGTGGTCGCCTTCTGCCTCCTCTGGACGACCGCCTCGCTCCTCGTACAGGTCAAGAACATCGGGATTCTCTCCACCGTTCTCGAACCGACCTACACCTACTTCTTCGTCGCCGGCATCGTGCTCTACCTGATGCACCGGTTCGGCCCCAATCCGCTCCTGTGGGGCATGCTCGTGGCGTCGTGGATATTCAGCACGAACTCGCTGCGGATCGTGTTCGCCGAACACCAGGTGCCGATGCGGTTCAACGTCGCACTCGTGCTGCTGACCGTGTTCTTCGCCGTCATGACGGCCATTGCCCTCGGGTGGTTCTCCTGGCTGCGGTGGCGCGGGTCGACGACGATCGGCGCGCTCACGTACCCGGTCTATCTGGTCCACTTCTTCCTCGCGTACGCGATTCTCCGGAAACTGCACGGACGCCTCCCGGACGCGGTCCTGCTGGTGTTGACCGTCGCGACCGTCCTCGCCGTCGGGTACGTCATCCACCGCCTGGTCGAACAGCCGGTGGGCCGCGCCCTGCGGACGTCGCTGCGCCGGGCCTTCGCCGACATCCGCCGGGCGGACGGCGTGGAGCCGGAACGCCGCACCGACGAGCCGGTGGTCGCCGGCCGGGGGGCCGGTCCCTCGACCTTCACCGGCTCGTTCGACGGGGCGGACCAGCTACCGGAGCGCGCCGACTAGAACCGAGGCGGTGTGCCGGAAGGTCTGTTCCGGCGGCCCGGTCAAGACGCACAACGGGCCGGAGCCGTGGGATTTTCCCTGGCTCCGGCCCGTTGTCGCCGCCGGTAGGGGCACCGGCGGCCGGGAATCAGCCGGTCACGGCGTCGTGCCAGGTGTTCGGCTGGCCGACGGTCGCGAAGACCAGACCGTCGGCGATCTTCCGGATCTCCGCGCCGGACAGGGTGCTCGACTGGTCGTGCACCTCGACGTAGTAGCCGCTGGCACCGATCGGCAGGTCGCAGAAGAACTGCCCCTCCGGGCAGGCCGGCGTCACCGGGTGCGGGTACGGACCCTCGGTGCCCGACGGCGCGACCATGATCTGCACGGTCGGCGTCGTCCCGTCCTCGAAGTTGAGCGGTGCGGTCAGCGCGTCGAACGAGGTGCCGGTACGGACCAGCACCACCCGGGAGATCGCGTCGTCGCCGAGGATGAGGTTGTGGCTGCCCGCCGCCACCAACCGCCACCCCGCCGGCACGTAGGTGATCTCGTACGGCGTCCGGACCGGCGCCGGTGCGGCGGTCCGGAAGGCGTCCGCCAGTTGCCGGATCGCGGTGACCGGCAGGCTCCGCTGGCCGATCCCGTGCGCCTCGATGACCGCCCAGGCGTCGTCGCCGTACTGCCAGGCGACGGCGGGAGCGGAGATGGGCTTGGTGATCACCTCACGGCTGTTCGGGTCGCCACTGCCCACCCTGATCTTCCGCGGCAGCTCCGTCTGGAAGCCGGGGCGTCCGCCGACGGTGATCGGCGTGCCGGCGCGGAACAGGTCCGGCCGGAAGACCCCCGGACGGTAGACCGTCATCGTGCCGAGGTGGTCCTCGATCGGTGGACCGTCGCCGACGTACACGTTGTCCTGGAAGATCATGGAACTCTGGTATCCGGGGGTGGCCATCGACGGGTCGGTGACCCGGAAGTCGCCGACCCGGTAGCCGGCGAACGTGTACGTCAGCGGCGTCGGCCCGGCGGTGGCACTCCCCGCCCCCGCCGCGGCGAGCCCGGCATCCGCCGTGGTCACCGGCGCACGGACGGGGGTCGCGGTGCCCGTCTGGGAGACGAGGGCCACGGCTACCGCGACGACCGCGAGGCCGCCGGTCGCCCCGGTCCACTGCCCGAACTTCCGCCGGCTGCGACGCCGACGTCCGGCCGCGACGATGTCGTCAACGGTGTACGGCGCGCCCGGCTGGTCCGACTGCGCGGTGGTCAACAACTGGTGCAGATCGCTTGTCATTCTCTCCGTCTCCTTCCCCTGTAACGAACGTGACGTCCTGCGCGGACAAGACCGAGCGCAGGGTCGCCAGACCCCGCGCGGTCTGACTCTTGACCGTCCCCGGACTGCGCCCGATCACCTCGGCCACCTCCTCGACGCTGAGCTGCTCGAAGAAGCGCAGCACCAGCACCGCGCGCTGGCCCGGTGGCACCCGGCGCAGCGCGGCCTGGATCCGGAGTCGCTCGGCGACCACGTCGGACCGGTCGGACTCGGCCTGCTCCACCACTGTGTGGCCGGCGGAGCGCTCCCGTCGCCAGGGCCGCCGCACCTCGTCGATCGCGGCCCGGACGACCATCCGGTACGCGTAGCTGTGCGGCGAGCTGACCCGGCCCCAGCGCGTGTAGAGCTTGGTCAGCGCGTTCGAGACCGCATCCTCGGCACGGTGCCAGTCACCGCACGTGAGGTACGCGACCCCGCGCAACGAGTCCATCCGCGCGGCGACGAACTGCCGAAAGTCCTCCTCGTCCTGCTCTCTCACCCGTCCCGGCTCCTTTCGTCGCCCATAGACGGGCCGGTGTGGCCGGGTGGTTGCACCAACCGGGGAAAAAGTTGGCGAACCCGGTCTACGGGTGCTCGGGCGCGAGCTTGGCCCGTACGGACAGTCCGATGAGCTGGTTGACCAGGGCTTCGCGGAGGTTGTGCGGGAAGGAGACCTCGGCGGGTGGGGCACCCAGCTCGGCGGTGACGGTGGCGACGGCTTCGGTGGGGGCCACGTAGGGCCAGAGGCCGGCGACGATGACAAACGCCGCCCCGGCGAAGTGCGCGGCGGCCGGGCGACCCAGGTGGGGCAGTTGTGCCCGGACGAGGTCGGTGAGGCGGTCGGTGTTCGCGGAGGCCCGGCGTTTGAACGTACGGGCGAAGTCGAGCGAGATGTTCCGTTCCAGGGTGCCGGCCATGGTGCTGATCAGTTCGCAGAGCAGGGGCTGTTTCGACAGCGAGTCGGCGATCAGGGTCGCGACCCGGGTCTCCCGCTGGTACGGCGCCGGGTTCCCCGGTTCGACGACCGTCCCCAACTCGACCTCGATACTGTCGAGCCAGGTGGTCCAGGTGGCGTCCAGCACCTCGAGGAAGATCGCCTCCCGGCTGTCGAAGTAGCGCAGGACGTTGGACTTCGCCAACCCCACCCGATCGCTGAGTTCCCGCAGGCTGATCTCCACCACGGGTCGTTCGGCGAGCATCGCCGCGGCCGTGTCGAGGATGGTGTTCCGACGGAGTTTCACCTGCTCCGGACGGCGTGCCCGCTGGAACCCGACCACCTCGTCAGCCATGCCACCCAGGCTAGCAGACCCCCGGTCTCTTGTTAACAGACCACTGGGTCGTTACAGTTTGGCGACAGCACCCGCAACGGCTCGGAGGGATCCCATGCCTCGCACGACACCGGACATCAACGTCGCCGACCTCACCGGCAAGCTCGCGGTCATCACCGGCGCGAACAGCGGAATCGGATTCGGCCTGACCGGACGGTTCGCCCGTGAGGGCGCCGAGGTGGTACTCGCCGTGCGGAACCGGGAAAAGGGCGACGCTGCCATCGACAAGATCCGGGCCGAGGTGCCGGACGCGCGGCTGAGCCTGCGTCACCTCGACCTCTCCTCACTGGCGAGCGTCGCCGCCCTCGGTGCGGAACTGAACACCGAGGGCCGCCCGATCGACTTTCTGATCAACAACGCCGGGATCATGACCCCACCGAGGCGGGCCGAGACCGACAACGGGTTCGAGCTCCAGTTCGGCAGCAACTATCTCGGCCACTTCGCCCTGACCGGGCACCTGCTCCCCCTGCTCCGGGCCGCCGGCACCGCACGGGTGATGACGATGAGCAGCCTGACCAACCGGTGGGGCCGGTTCGACTTCGACGATCTCCAGAGCGAACGGGCCTACCGGCCGGCGCGAGCGTACGGGTTGTCGAAGCTCGCCACCCTCGTCTTCGCCCGGGAACTCGACCGGCGCAGCAGGGCCGGACGGTGGGGCATCCGCAGCAACTCCGCCCATCCCGGCGGTACGGTCACCAACCTCCAGGTCACCGGCCCGACCCACGGCGGCGCGTCGGCACGGCTCGGCACGGCGGTCAACCGGGTCGCCTACCGCATCCCCTGGATGTGGCAGCAGATCCCCACCGGCATCCTGCCCGCCCTCTACGCCGCCATCAGCCCGGACGCCGAGGGCGGCGGTTACTACGGGCCCGACGGGATCTTCGAACTCACCGGCGGCCCCGCACCGGCGAGGATCCCCCGCCGGGCACTGGACACCGACGACGCGGCCCGTCTGTGGGACGTCTCGGAGCAGCTCAGCGCGGTCAGCTACCCGAAGGTCCACCAACCCGCCTGACCCGGCACAGGACGCCGGCCGGTGGGCGGCCCAACGTCCGTACGGGTCCTGGCTCGTTGGGACTGGGACATCGCCGATCGGTGAGGGGGCGCCGTGCACGTCTTCGGCATGGCCGCCCCGTGACCGGTGCCGGGGAGGCCGGCCTGCTCCGTGACGCGGAGAGTTCACAACGGGCCACGTTCCTCGAACTCTTCTTCGACCTGGTCTTCGTCTTCGCGCTGACCCGGATCTCGCAGCGGCTGATCACCGACTTCAATTCCGAGCGGCGGATCCTGCTGTCCGAGGCCGGCCAGACCCTGCTGCTCTTCCTGGCCCTCTGGCTGATCTGGACGTTCACCTCGCTGGTCACGAGCCGACTGGACCCGGACCAGCCGGCGATCCAACTCGTGGTGGTCGGCACCATGTTCGGCGCGATGGTGATGGCGGTCGCGGTGCCGAAGGGCTTCGGCGAACGGGCGATCATCTTCGCCGGGGCGTACATCACGGTCCAGATCGGCCGTACGGTGTTCCTCTTCTTCGCCCACCGGGCGGAACGCGACGTCGGGGTCCGGGTGTCGGTCTGGCTCGGCCTCAGCGCGGTGCCCTGGCTGCTCGGCGGGGTCGTCGACGACGTCACCGTACGCGGGGTGCTCTGGACCATCGCCATCCTGATCGACTACGGCGGGGCGATCACCGGCTGGCCCCTCCCGGTGCTGGGCCCGGCCCGCACCACCGAGGTCCCGATCGCCGGCGAGCACCTGGCCGAGCGCTACCAGCAGTTCCTCCTGATCACCCTGGGCGAGTCGATCCTGGTGATCGGGCTGACCTTCAGCGGGTCCAGCTTCGCCATCGACCGGACCACCGCGTTCCTGGTCGCGTTCCTGACCAGCGTGCTGATCTGGCGGGTCTACTTCCACCAGGCCGGTCACCTGCTGCCGCTGGCGATCACCACGGCCCGGCAGCCGGGCCGGTTCGGACGGTCGATGTCCTTCTCGCACCTGTTCATGATCGCCGGCATCGTCCTCACCGCGGTCGGTTACGAGCTTTCCATCGCCCACCCGCTCGGGCACACCACGCCGGTCTGGCTCTACACGATCCTCGGCGGTCCCGCGCTCTTCCTCGCCGGCCGGTCCCAGTTCGAATACCAGGTGTTCGCCCGGGTGTCCTGGTCCCGCATCGGCGGGCTGATCGCGCTGGTCCTGCTGGTGCCGGGCCTGCTGCACGTACCGCCGCTGGGGGTCAGCGCCGCCGCCGCGGGCGTACTGGCCGGGGTGGCGATCGCCGACGCGCTCCGGTCGCGCGGCCGGACCGTGCCGGAAACCCCCACCCCACCCACCTGACGGTCGCCCGATCCACCCGGCGACCCATCCCGGCCTCGCCGAGTACCCGCGGATTCTCGGTCCGTCCACCCCGGTCACGTTCCGGGCGCCCCGCCCGTCCCGACGGGTGTGTGCGAACCACCAGGAGGAAGAGTGCTGAAATCGATCCTGTCAGTCCGCGACGGCTCCGACCGGGGCAGGCGATCATGAGTGCCCGTGGTTGGCTCCGGGCGGGCCTGATCCTCCTCACCGTCGGCGAGGGCCTGATCGGCGCCACCCAACTGCTGCTGCCGAAGGTCTTTTACGACGACTTTCCCTGGCCGGGGCACCCGTGGGTGTCGTTGCTGCCGCCGTACAACGAGCACCTGATGCGGGACGTCGGCACGGGCACCCTCGCGTACGTCCTCGTGCTCGGTGTCGCGGCCGTGACCATGGAACGCCGGCTGGTCCGTACGGCCCTCGGCGCCTACCTGGTGTTCGCGGTGCCGCACCTGATCTTCCACACCAACCATCTCGCCCACTTCCCGCCGGTCGACGCGGTCGCCCAGACCGTCGCGCTCGCCGCCGCGGTGGCCATCCCGATCGCGCTGCTGCTGCTCACCGGCACCCTGGCACCGGCGAACCCCACCGAACCCGCCGCGCCCCGGCAACCGTCGAAGTGGCGCCTGCGCTGACGGTCCCGACCGCCGCCGGCGTTGGACAGCCCCGATCGGGGATGGTCGTCGACCGCCACTACCCCCGCGCCCGAACCGGACGCGGGGGCATGACCCGAGGACGTACCTCAGCGTGTCTGGCTGAGGACGTGCTGGGCGAGCAGTTCGCCGTGCTTGCCGGCGGAGGAGTGGCCCGCCTCCAGTTGCTGCTTGGCCAGGTCGCGCAGCTCGGCCATCGCGGGGTTGGACTCCGCCAGGGTCAGCTCGACCTCGCTCACGTGCAGGTCCAGCCCGAGCAGGTCGCCGAAGATCCGGCGGTAGTAGGGGGTGGCGTGGTCCCAGCCCTCGCGGGGAGTTCCGGGGCCGTACCCGCCGCCACGGGTGGTGACGAGTGCCGCCGGGCGTCCGGCCAGCGGCGGCGTCGCCGCACCCTGGATCCGGGGGTCGGTCAGGAGCAGGTCGATCCAGGACTTCACGTGCTGGGAGACGCCGTAGTTGTAGAGCGGGACCGCGAGCAGGTACGCCTCGGCGTCGAGCAGCTCGTCCACCAGCGACGTGACGAGTGCCTTGGCCCGAGCCTGCTCGTCGGTGCGCTGGTCGGCGGGGACGAAGCCGGCCGAGACCGCCGTGGTCCAGACGTCCGCCGAGATGGGCGACGTGACCAGGTCGCGCCGGACGATCCGGCCGTTCGGGTGGGTGCGGATCCAGGCCTTCTCAGCCGTGTCGGCGACCGCGCGGCTCGTGGACCGCTCGCCAAGGATGCTCGAGTCGAGTCGGAACAAGCTCACTACTACCTCCAGAAGATGTTCTGCGTTGACGATTAAATTAAGCACAGAACATCTCTTCATCCGCCAGGCTGTGACTTATATCATCTCGATTACAACACTATGGCACCCAAGAACATCTTGTTAACAGATTATCTTTCCCGTGAGTACACTGGTCCCGTGCCCCACGATGCAGCTACCGCCCAGCGCGCTCCAGGGTCTGCCGACCGCAGCGAGCAGATCGCTGCCGAGCTGCTCAAGGACGACTTCGGGTGGACCCTCGGGGTGATCCTTCGGCGCTACCTGCGAGCGGTGGAGGAAATCGTCAACGACGTGCCCGGTGGTCCCCGCGGTTACCAGGTCGTCGCCTCGGCGAGCCAGAACCTCGCCATGAACCAGGGCGCCCTGGCCGCGCAACTGGGCATCGACCGGACCGTGCTCACCTACCTGATCGACGACCTGGAGGCCGCCGGACTCGTCTCCCGCCAGCCCGACCCGGCCGACCGGCGCAGCCGCCGGGTGGTCGCCACCGAGGCCGGGCAGACCCTCTGGCAGGACCGGCAGAACGCCTTCGCCAAGGCCGAGGCGGACATCCTCTCGGTCCTCGGCGGCGACCAGGAGACCTTCAAGAGCCTGCTCCAGCAGGTGGCGATCCACGCGGACCAGCTCGACCCGGTCAACAACGCCTGCCAGGTCGTGGAGGAGATCAGCGAAGACCGGGGCCCGCGCCCACGCCGCCACCCCCGCCGCGCCTGACCGGCCCGCCTACAGCAGATCCTCCAGGCTGATCGGCAGCTTGCGGATCCGCCGCCCCGTCGCGTGGTGTACGGCGTTCGCGATCGCGGCGGCGGCACCGACGATCCCGATCTCACCGACGCCCTTCACCCCGAGCGGGTTGACCACGGTGTCGGTGACCTCGATCGTTTCCACCACCACGTCCGGCGCGTCGGCGTTCACCGGGATCAGATAGTCGCCGAAGCTCGGGTTCGCCCACCGGCCCGTACGCGGGTCCATCAGGGTGGCCTCCAGCAGTGCCTGGCTCATCCCCCACAACATCCCGCCCATCAACTGGCTGTGCGCGGTCTTCCGGTTCAGCACCCGACCGGGCGCGAACACCCCCACCATCCGGCGTACCCGGACCAGGCCCAGGTCGGCGTCGACGGCGACCTCCGCGAACTGCGCCCCGAAGGTGTGCATGCCGTACGGGGTGGTCAGTGGCGGCGGGTTCCACACCCCGAGTGCCTCGACGTCGGGTGTCATGCCCCGGGCCAGCATCTCCGCGTACGTCTCGCCGACCTCGGCCCGGTCGTGCAGCCGCATCCGGCCGTCCTCCACCGTCACCGTCCCCGGGTCCGCCCCGTGCAACGGTGACCGCTGGTCGGCGACGGCCCGTGCGATCAGTTGGTGACGCAGCTCGGTGACTGCCAGGTGCACGGCGGCGCTGACCGCGCCGGTGCCGGCGGACCCGACCGCGGCGGTGATGTTCGGCAGGTCGCTGCTGCCACCGACGAACCGGACCCGGTCCACGGGCAGGCCGAGTCCGTCCGCGGCGACCTGCCGCATGGCGGTGGTGACTCCGGTCCCGAACTCCGACACCCCCGCCTCGACCACGGCGCTGCCGTCGGCGTAGAGCCGGGCGCGGGCCCGCTGCTGGTTGGGCGGCACCGCGTGCGGGTACGCCGCCCCGGCCATCCCCGTACCGATCAGCCACTGCCCGTCGCGCCGGGTTCCCGGTGCCCGGTCCCGACCGTCCCAACCGAAGAGTTCGGCGGCCCGCTGGTAACACTCCCGCAGGCCGCTGCTCGACCACGGATTGCCGGTGCTCGGGTCGGACTCGGCGAGGTTGCGCAGCCGCAGCTCGACCGGGTCGATGTCGACCAGCTCGGCCAGTTCGTCCATCGCGCACTCCAGGGCGAACATGCCGGAGGCCTCGCCGGGGGCGCGCATGAAGGTCGGGGTGATGGTGTTGCCCCGGGCGAGGTGGTAGACGCCCTCGTAGTTCGCGCAGTCGTAGAAGATGCCGGGCGACTGGAGCGACGGTTCGGCCCAGTCGTCGAACGGCGAGGTGAGCGAGAGCTTGTGGTGGCGCAGGGCGGTCAGCCGGCCGTCGCCACGGGCGCCGATGGTGATCCGCTGCTCCTGTTCCTCCCGGTGACCGCAGGAGTGGAACATCTGCTCCCGGTTGAGGGCGAGCCGGACCGGCCGTCGCACCTCGCGGGCGGCGAGCGCGGCCAGGGTGACGTGCGGCCAGATCATCGCCTTCGAACCGAAGCTGCCGCCGACGTACTCGCTGATCACCTTGATCTGCCCGGGTGGCAGGCCGAGCAGGTGGGACACGGTCATCTGGGTGGCGGTCGGCCCCTGGGTGCTGTCGTAGACGGTGAGCCGGTCGACGTCGTCCCAGACCACCGTGGTCGCCGACGGCTCGATCGGGTTGTGGTGGTTGGGCGAGAACGCGTACGTCTGGTCGACCCGGTGTTCCGCCCGGGCGAGCCCGGCCTCGACGTCCCCTCGGGAGTTCCGACCCGGCAGCATCCCGCCGAAGATCCGCTGCGGCTCGTACGCCTGGTCGCGTACCTGGTCGAGCACGGTGTGGGCGGGCAGTTCCGCGAAGTCGATCCGGAGCAGGCTGGCCGCGTGTTCGGCCCGCTCGATGGTGTCGGCGACGACGATCGCGACCGGCTGCCCGGCGTAGTGCACCACCTCGTCCTGCATCGGGAAGAAGCTCTCCCCCGGTGCGGCGAGTCCCACCAGCGAGGGCAGCAGGCGCGGCTTTCCGGGGATGGGCGGCAGGTTGAGGTGACTCAGTACGGCGATCAGCCCCTCGGCCCGTTCCGCCTTCCCGGTGTCGATCCCGATCACCCGGCCGCTGGGGATCCGGGCGCCGACGAGGACCGCGTGCACCAGTCCGGGGAGCACCAGTTCGGCGGTGTAGCGGGCCGTACCGCTGACCTTCGCCCGTCCCTCGACCCGGTCGAGGGCGAGACCGATAGTGGGGCTCATGCGGTACCTCCGGTGGCCGTGGCGGTCTGCCAGTTGTCGGCGGTGATCGCCTCCAGGGCGCGCACCATGCTGCGCCGGGCCAGCTCGATCTTGAACTCGTTCATCCCGTACGGGACCGCCGGCAGCAACTCCTCCCGGGCGGCGGCGGTGAAGTTCTCCGTGGTGGGAGGTGCCCCGATCAGCATCCGCTCGGCCTGGCGGGCCCGCCACGGCTTGGTGGCGACACCGCCGAGCGCCAGCCGGATCTCACTGATCGCCCCGCCGTGCAGGTCGATCGCGACGGCGACCGAGACCAGCGCGAACTCGTACGACTCCCGGTCCCGGACCTTGAGGTAGAGCGACCTGGCGGCGGACTTCGTGGCCGGCACCTCGACGGACACGATCAGCTCGCCGTGGTCGAGCGGGTGCTCCCATTCCGGGGTGTCGTCGGGCAGCAGGAAGAAGTCGTCGACGGGGATCGCCCGCTCACCGGAGGCGCTCTGGGTGTGCACCACCGCGTCCAGCGCGACCAGCGCGACGGCCAGGTCGGACGGGTGGGTGGCGATGCAGCGTTCGCTGGTGCCGAGGATGGCGTGCCCCCGGTTGATGCCGTGCAGCGCGGCGCACCCGCTGCCCGGTGCCCGCTTGTTGCAGCCGGCGGCGAGGTCGCGGAAGTAACCGCAGCGGACCCGCTGCATCAGGTTGCCGCCGATGGAGGCCATGTTGCGCAGTTGCGGGGAGGCACCGAGCAGCAGCGCCTGGGAGATGACCGGGAACCCGTGCCGGACCACCTGTGCCTGGGCGACGTCGCTCATCCGGGCGACCGCGCCGATCCGCAGCCCGCCGCCGTCGACCGACTCGACCTGGCGCAGCGGCAGGTCGTTGATGTCGACCAGCCGGCCCGGCTGTTCGACGTAGATCCGGAGCAGGTCGACCTGGGTGGTGCCGCCGGCCAGGAAGGTGCCGTCGGGGTCGGCGCTGACCGCGCCGATGGCGGTGGCGACGTCCGGGACGCGGGAGTAACTAACCGGCCGCATCGCTGCCCCCGGCCATGCTGGCCTCGTGTACCTGGCGGATCGCGGCCCGGATGTGCGGGTACGCCGCACACCGGCACAGGTTCCCGCTCATCCATTCCTTGATCTGCGGGTCGTCCGGTTGGTGTCCCTCGGCGAGGAATGCCACCGCCGACATGATCTGTCCCGGGGTGCAGTAGCCGCACTGGAAGGCGTCCCGTTCGATGAACGCGGTCTGCATCGGGTGCAGTTCGCCGTCGCCGGCGAGCCCCTCGATCGTGGTGATCTCCCGCATCTCGCAGGTGATCGCCAGGGTGAGGCAGGCCAGCACCCGGCGCTTGTCCACCCAGACCGTGCAGGCCCCGCAGGCGCCCTGGTTGCAGCCCTTCTTGGTGCCGGTCAGGTCGAGCCGGTCGCGTAGCGCGTCGAGCAGGCTCACCCGGGGTTCGATCGGGAGCGTACGCGGGACGCCGTTCACCGAGAGCGTGATCATCACTTCTCCCGGGCCGCGTACCACCGCCGTGTCGGCGGTCCCCACCTCTCCGACGTACGACTTCACCGCACACCACCCCGCTTCCGGTCCAGGGGGAGGGTATCCAGAAATCACCTTGTATCGGACAAAAACCTCGAACGCTGTGGGTCCTGTGCGGTCGCCAAGTTCCGGTGGAGGAAGTCGGCACAGGCCTCGACCGCCCGCGAGACATACGGCTCGGTGTCGTACAGGTCGATGTGCCGGTCGGTGTCCAGCCAGACGATCTCCTTCACACCGGTCGCCTGCTCGTACAACCGCGTCGCGAGTTCCGGCCGGCAGTAGTCGTCGACCCGGCCGTGCACCACCAGCAGCGGCGTCGCACCGAGCAGCGGCGCGGCGCCGAGCGCGTCGAAGGTCATCAGCGAGTGCAGTGATCCCCTGGTCACCCGGTTCTCCCAGGACGGCGAGGCGGAGCGGGCGGTGCCGTAGTACGCGTACGGCTCCGCACCGCCCATCGCCGCCTCGCCGCCGTCCGGCGCCACGGCCGGCAGGTACTCGTCGTACCGGTCCAGGAACGAGCCGAGCGCGGACCGGTACCCCCCGATCCCCGACTGCCGCGCGAACCACTCCGGGCTGTTGTAGGCACCCGCGATGCCGACCGCCGCCCGGAGCCGGGAGTCCGCCGCCGCGGCCCGGACCGCGTACCCGCCACCGAGACAGATCCCGACCACACCGAGCCGGGCCGGGTCCACCTCGTCCCGCGCCGCCAGCAAGCCGACCGCCGCCCGCAGATCGGTCAGTTTTCCCTGGCTGTCCTCGTGCCCCCGGCGTCCGCCGCTCTCCCCGAAACCCCGGTGGTCGAATGCGAGGGTGCCGAACCCGGCCTGGGCGAGCCGGTCGGCGTAACCACCCGTGACCTGCTCCTTGACGCCGGTGAACGGGCCGGTGAGAACCACTGCGGGCACCGGTCGATCGGCGACCGGCAACCGCAGGAGGCCGACCAGTTCGATGCCCTCACAGGAAAAACTGACCCGCTCGGTACGGATCTCGATCGGCTCGGACATCCCACTCCCCTGCCATCGGCTAGCGTTGATCCCGACGGTAGGCGCGTCCCGATCCGTTGCCCAGAAGGCACTTTCCGGTGCCCATCCCCTCCGTCCGCCCGCTCACCCGTCGCGCCCGCAGGAGGTAACGATGACCCTGGTGATCCCGGACGTGCTGGTGGAGAGCTGCACCACACGGCAGGCCCTGGAGCGACTCGGCGCCAAGTGGCGGGTGCTGGTGATCTACGGACTGCTGGCCGGCACGCAGCGGCACGCCGAGCTACGCCGCCGGCTGCCCGGAATCACCCAGAAGGTGCTGACCGAGACGCTGCGCGGGATGGAGGCCGACGGACTGGTGCAGCGACGGGTCCTCAAGGACACGGCACCCCAGCACGTGGAGTACGCCCTGACCGAGCTGGGCCAGACGCTACGGGAACCACTCGCCGCGATCTGCGCCTGGGCGACCGAACACGGCAGCGACCCGGCACCGGGGACGGCAGGCGTGGTCGGGCCATGACCGGCCGGCGCTCATCCGCCGCTGCTGCCGGTTCGACGAGGTGTCCCGAGGGGGTGCGGTTTACCGCAGCCGGGCGCTGAGGTTCCACCGCCCAGGAGGGCGGTGCACCTCATGGTGACGCTCAGGATGGCCCCGTACCGTTTTCCGGGTGAATGGAACCTGGGAGTGGAACACCAGCTCGTTGCTCGCCGCCGATCCCTCGCCCGACTCGGGCGGCATCGTGGGCTTCGTGACCGGTCTGATGGAGAAACTCGGTGGTCCGGGTGCCGGTCTGGCGGTGGCCCTGGAGAACCTGTTTCCGCCGATCCCGAGCGAGGTGATCCTGCCGCTGGCGGGATTCACCGCCAGCCAGGGCAACCTGAGCCTGGCCAGCGCGATCATCTGGACCACCATCGGTTCGGTGGTCGGCGCGCTCGCCCTCTACTACGTGGGTGCGCTGCTCGGCCGGGACCGGGTACGCGCGATCGCCGCGAAACTGCCCCTGGTGAAGCTCGCCGACGTGGACCGGACCGAGGCGTGGTTCCTCCGGCACGGGGTCCAGGCGGTCTTCTTCGGCCGGATGATCCCGGTCTTCCGCAGCCTCATCTCCATCCCCGCCGGGGTGGAACGGATGCGGGTCACCACGTTCCTGCTCTACACCGCGCTGGGCAGCCTGATCTGGAACACCGTCTTCGTGATGGCGGGTTACCTGCTCGGCGAGAACTGGCACGTGGTGGAGGGTTACGTCGGGATCCTCCAGAACGTCGTGATCGTGGTCTGCGTACTTGCGGTGGGCTGGTTCGTGACCACCCGGCTGCTCCGGGCCCGGCGCGCCCGACTCTCCCCGGACCAGGTGGACGAGACGGACCTGCCGCAGGCCCGGCCGGCGCCGGACGCGTACGCCGGTTACCCGGCGCCGGACGGGTACCACGGGCAGGAGGCCGATCCGGTCGCCCGCGCCCGCGCCTCCCGGGGCACCCTCTACGGCACCCCGCGCCGGCCGACCGACCAGTGGTGAGGCACCACCGACCGCACCGGTAGACAGTGGACGAGGACGGACGCCGTACGAGCCCCCCGGCCCCGTACGACGTCCGTCCTCCCCCGTTGACGCCGATCAGGCTCCGATCGGTTGTCGTACCCGGTCGTCCTCGTCGTGCGCCTCGCCGTGGGAGAGGGTGGGCAGCCAGCCGAGCCAGACCGGCAGGTACCAGTTCCGTTCCCGGAGCAGGACCATCACCGACGGCAGCAGGACGGCCCGGACGATGGTCGCGTCGATCAGTACCGCGACCGCCAGGCCGAACCCGAGTTCCTTCATCGAGACCAGCGAGCCGGTGGTGAACAGCCCGAACACCGCGACCATGACCAGGGCGGCGCTGGTGATGGTGCCGGCGGTGCCGCGGATGCCCCGAGACACCGCGAGTTTGGTCGGCCAGCCCCGGTCGTGGCCCTCGCGGATCCGGCTCAGTACGAAGACGTGGTAGTCCATCGAGAGCCCGAACAGGATCACGAAGAGGAACAGCGGCACCCAGTTGGTGACCGCTCCGGCCGACTCGAAGTTCAGCACCCCCTCGCCCCAGCCGTGCTGGAAGACCAGCACCAGCAGGCCGTACGCGGCGGCGACGGAGAGCAGGTTGAGCACGATCGCGGTGAGTGCCACCACCAGCGACCGGAACGAGACGAGCAGGAGCAGGAACGCCAGGCCGAGGACGAACGCGAACACCAGTGGGGCGCTGCGTCCCATCGCGGAGTTGTAGTCGACCGAGTCGGCGGCCCGACCGGTCAGCAGGGCCTCGGCACCGTCGACACCCTTGACGGTGCGCGGGATGACGTCCTCGCGCAGGGTGCGTACGGCCTGTTCGGAGGTGGTGTCGATGCCGGTGCCGGACAGTCCGGCGCTGACCACGGCGAGCGTCCGGTCGGGGTTGACCTCGACCGTCATCGGTTCGTGCAGCGCACCGGCGGCCAGGGCCTCGGTCTTGAACCGGTCGATGGCGGCGGTGACCGCCGGGGTGGTCACGTCGTCGGCCCGGACGGCGATCACGGCCGGGTCGCCGCCGCCGGGGAAGGCGGACTCGACCCGGAGGAACGTGTCCAGTGCCGGGGCGGAGGTCTTCAGCGCGGTGATGTCCTCCTCGGCGGTGCGCATGCCGAGTGCCGGCACGGCGAGCGCGAGCAGCGCCGCCGTGGCCAGGACCGCGGAGAGCCCCGGCCGACGCAGCACCGCGTTGAGGAAGCGGGCCCAGCCCCGGCCGTTCGAGTCGCGGCGGTAGAGCCCCGGCACCCGGCCGAGGTCGATCCGGTCGCCGAGCTTGGACAGCACGGCCGGCAACACGGTGAGCGAGCCGAGGGCGGCGATCGCGACCACCAGGATGGTGCCGGTGGCGAGGCTGGCGAAGACGGTGTCGCGGGTCAGGAACATGCCCGAGGTGGCGATGATGACGGTCAGCGCGGAGATCAGCACGGCCCGGCCGGAGGTGGCCGCCGCGATGGCCAGGGCCCGTTCCGGGTCGGCGCCCTTCGCCCGTTCCTCCCGTTCCCGGCGCAGGTAGAACAGGCAGTAGTCGACGCCGACGGCGAGACCCATCAGCAGCATCAGGTGCATCGTGGTGTCGACCGCGGGCACCAGCCGGCTGGCCGCGGCGAGCAGGCCGAGGGACGCCAGGAACGCGGTCAGGGCCAGGCCCATCGGGAGTACGGCGGCCAGCAGCGCGCCGAACGCCACGATCAGGATGCCGAGTGTCACCGGGATGGAGAGCATGGAGAGCCGGTGCATGTCCCCGGCCAGGATCTCGTTGATCGACTTGTCCAAACTGGCGTCCCCGGTCTGGGCCACCAGCAGGTCCGGGTGTTCCCGTTGCACCCCGGCAACGGCGTCGCGTACGGCACCGACCCGGTCGGCGGCGGTGTCGGCGGGCCCGGACAGGTCGAAGGTGACCAGGGCCGAGTGCCGGTCCTCCGAGACCGCGTCGGCGCGTACGTTCTCCACCCGGCCGGTCCCCTCGACGGCGGCGACGGTGGCCGTGACGGCATCGGTGAAGGCGGGTGTGCCGGCGACCTGGGAGTCGCTTTGGATCAGCACCATCTCCCCGGCCCGGTCGGGGAACCCGGCGGCAGCGATCAGTTCGGTGGCGCGGCCGGACTCGCCGTGTCCGTACGAGCTGTCGGCGGCCTGCACGGTGCCGAGCATGGCGCTGAGTGCGGTCGCGACGACCACGAACAGCAGCCAGCCGACGATGGCGGTGGTGCGGTGCCGGGCACTCCATCCGGCGACCCGCGCGGCGAGGTTGCCGGGCCGGTGCCGGCCCGGTCGGGTGTACGGGTCCGGCCGGGGTACCGGCGGCGGGAGAACGGTCGTCGTGGTCATGCTTCGACGCTATGAGCTGGGCGGGCCTCGATCGATCCGGCTCACACCCCGGTTGCGGGTAGGGCTGTCCGGGCCACCGGGGTAGGGCAGACCCGACGACGACATCGTGCCGCTGGACACCTGGCCGCTCAGTAAGGGCTCGATGAAAGAGTTTGGGGTACTTAGCCCACTTCAAGTCCTTAAGGTGAAATCACTCGTGATTGACCGTTCCTTCTGTATGCCGGCGACCGATGGGAGACCCATGCCGCCCCCCAGGCCCACGGGTGCCCGCCGGACGATCGCCGCCGCCGCCCGGACCGCACTGGCCCTGACCTTGATCTTCGCGACGACGGTCGTGATCGTCCTGGTCAGGTCACCCGTGGCGAACGCGCTCACGGTGCCGGTGCCGCTGGGCACGGCCGCCGACTTCGCGGTGCTCGCCGGCACGACGGTCACGAACACCGGGCTCTCGGTGGTCAACGGCGACCTCGGGGTGAGTCCGGGCGCCACGGTGAGCGGATTCCCTCCCGGCGTGGTCAACGGGGACATCCACCCGGACGACGCCGCGGCCATACAGGCCCAGATCGATCTGACCACCGCGTACAACAACGCCGCGGGGCGTACGACCACCGGCACGGTGGCGGAGGACCTCGGCGGAACCACCCTGCCCACCGGCGTGTACGAATCCGTCTCGGGAGCGTTCGAGCTCTCCGGGGCGTTGACCCTCGACGCCGAGGGTGACCCGAACGCCGTCTTCATCTTCAAGGCCGCCTCCACCCTCACCACCGGCACCTCGAGCACGGTCACCCTGGCCAACGGAGCGCAGTCCTGCAACGTCTTCTGGCAGGTCGGCAGCTCGGCGACGCTCGGCATCGACTCCGTACTGCGCGGTGACATCCTCGCGTCCGCCTCGATCAGCAGCGCCGGAGGAGCGGAGGTCGACGGTCGGGCGCTGGCCAGCAGCGGCCAGGTCAGCCTGGACACCACGACGATCACCGCATCGACCTGCGCCGTACCGGGGGAGCTGTCGATCACCGCGCCGGCACCGGTGGACCTGGGCAGCGCCAGCCCCGACGGGATCCTGTCGGACAACCTGGGCCCGGTGACGGTGACGGACGAGCGCCTCCTGTCGGAACCGTCGTGGATCGCGACGGTCGTCGCCACCGACTTCACCAACACCGACGTCCCGCTCGCGACGATCTCGAACGAGTACGTCTCCTACTGGTCGGGAATCGCCGACACCACGGGCGCGGGGACGTTCACCTCGGGCCAACCCACGGAGGACGACGCCGAGATCATCGACGAGGAACGTATCGCCTACACCCTCACCGACGGCGTCGGCAACAACACCGCGACCTGGGATCCGACCGTCACGATCGAGGTACCCCTGTCCGCCATCGCCGGCTCCTACACCGGAACGATCACGTTCTCCGTCGCCTGATCCCCCGAGGCCGCCCGGACCGGGCTGCACAGTGTCCCGCGTAGATTCCTCGGCATGCGCGTACTGTTCGCCAGCCTTGCCTCGGTGGGACACACCTATCCGCTGATCCCCCTCGCGATCGCCGCACGCGACGCCGGGTACGAGGTCCACTTCGCCGCCGGTGAGGACGTGCACGGGGCGTTGGCGGCGAACGGACTGCGGCCCTTCCGCCCCGCGGACTCGTTCTACGAGATCTACGCCGAGGACCTGGAACCCGAACTGGCCCGACTGAAGCCCGATCTCGTCGTACACGAATGGGGCCTGCCCGGGGCGGCGGTTGCCGCCGCGCGGGCCGGCATCCCCGGCATCTGGCACGGATTCGGACGCATGATCCCCGAAGGCATCGGCTTCGATCTGCCCACGAGCAACACCGAGGCGCCCGGACGCCCGCACGTCGACATCTGCCCGCCCTCCCTACAGGACGAGCATTTCCTCGCCACCGAGGAACGCCTCGTCCTGCGCCCCGTCCCGTTCTCCGCCCCGGCCGCCGCGGCGACCGGGGCCATCCAGCGGGGCTCGCAGCCGCTGATCTACCTGACGCTCGGCACCGCGTTCGGCACCCCCGAGTTGCTCACCACGGCCATCGAGGGCTTGGCGACGCTGGACGCGCGCGTGGTGGTCGCCGCCGGCCGGGTACGCCCGGAGCAGCTCGGCGACCTGCCGGACAACGTCACCGTGCAGACCTGGTCACCGCAGGCGGACCTTTTGCCGTACGTCGACGTGGTGGTGCACCACGGCGGCAGCGGCACCACTCTCGGCGCGCTCGGCGTCGGCGCCCCGCAGCTGTTCCTGCCCCAGGGGGCCGACCAGTTCGCCAACGCCGAAGCGGTCAGCGCGGCAGGCGCCGGACTCCGACTGCTCCCGGAAGAGGTGAGCTCGGACGCCGTCGCCGAACAGGTACGGAAGCTGCTGCCGCGCGACGGACACACCGGCCACCGCGACGCGGCCCGGACGATCGCCGAGGAGATCGCCCAGATGCCCTCCCCGGACGACGTCGCCCGCCACCTGCCGGAGTACGGGAAGAGCGCATAAATCCCCGACCTGGCCAGACGCCACGCCCCTGAGCGCCGCGCTAGTCCGGCGGTCGCTGTAGGAGCTGCCGGGACGACTCGAAGCCCAGCCGTTCGTACACCGGCACCGCCCTGCGGCCGGAATGGACCGTCACGCGAACGGACCCGAGCTGGGTCGCATGCTCCGAAGCAGCCCGCACGAGTGCCGAGCCGATCCCCTGGCCCCGATGTTCCGGCATGACAAAAACGCTCTGGATGTCTCCGGACAGCCGACTCGTCGCGCCGGGTCTCGGGACGCGGGGCACGAGCGCGACCCAGGCCATACCAACGATCTCCGGCCGCCGGAGCCGAGCAACGAACGCCACATGCGAGTCCCGACGGGCCGCCCACCACTCCGCAAGCTCCGCCCCGAACCCGTCAACGGCCCCCCGCGCCGGTTCCTCCTCGAGCGTGTCCATCCACAACAACCGAGCCAAGCCCACAACGTCGTCCACACCCGCCCGCCCAATCCTCACGTAGGTAACTCTCCCATCCCACTCCCTTCGTCGATCTTGCAGTTGTGGCGCCTGGGAATGCCTGACTTATTGGGGTTTGCGTACAGCCACAAGTGTAAGATCGCCGGGCTGATCGGGGCGCTCGTGCGTCGGGTGTCGTAGTCTGGCGGACTTTGCTTTTTCGGGGAGGTTGGGGTGGGCGAGTATCCGCAGGACGTCATGCAGCGCTATCACGGCACGGCCGAGCAGATGGTTGCCGCGCTGGTGGGCGATCCGCCGGCGAGGTGGCAGTCGATCGTCATCGAGGACTACGACCCGGCCTGGGTGGACCGGTTCGCTGCCGCCAGCTCGTCGCTCACCGAAGCGCTCGGCGGCCTGGTCGTCGGAGTGGAACACGTCGGGTCCACGTCGGTGCCGGGACTGGCGGCGAAGCCCGTCATCGACATCGATCTCCTCGTCGAGGACACGACGGACGAGTCCCGCTACGTCCCCGCGTTGGAAACGCTCGGCTACCGACTCGTCCTCCGCGAGCCGTGGTGGCACGGGCATCGGATGCTTGTCAGCACCGCCGAGGACGTCAACCTGCACGTGTGGCCCCAGGACGCGCCGGAACCCGTACGGCACCGGCTGTTCCGCGACTGGCTGCGCTCGCATCCGGAGGACCGGGAACTGTACGCGACAACCAAGCGGCGCCTCGCCCGGAACACCGCAGACCGACCCGGCGACTATAACCTGGCGAAGAACGACGTTATCGATGCCATCTACGCCCGTATCTTCGCCACACCTCCGGGGCCTTCCTACTGACAGGCTTGCTCGGATCGGCAGTTCCTGTCCGGGACAACCACCGAACAAGCCTGCAATCAGGCCGGACACGCCCCCGCTGTCCGGGACACGCATCGACGCTGGCACCCAACCGTCCGGCGTCAATACGCTGAGCCCGATCACGTACCCATGGACTCATTCAGAGCCATGTGGAGTTACTACCGACAGCGGGGAGAAATCATGAGGCGTCTACTACAGGTAGCGGTCGTGACCGCCACACTCTCGATGGGTGCCGTCGCCATTCCTCAACCTGCGAGCGCTGCCGGCTGCCAATCCATCCAGTGGCAGCAAATGCGATTCAAGGACATGGCGCCGTTCCGCGAGTGGTATGCCGCCAGCGCCGACCCAACTGGTTACGCCTTCGACGAGTACACGTACACCATCAACGGCGTCTGCACCAGTACGGCTGGAAATCTGTGGTACCGCCGGGCTGCCGATGGGGCGCCATCCGTCTACATCTTCAGCGACCACCGCCGCCCGCTCTAGTCCACGGCGGGACCCGACGGCGGACCACGCGGAACGCTCGACCAGGGCGGCATCCCTGCCGAGCGTTCCGCCCCGCAAAGAACATGCGCCGAGTCGGGTCGGCGCTGTCTGGCGTACGCGACGAGGCCGAGGACCTCGGCGAGGGCACCCTGCGGCCGCGGGTCACGCACGTGCCCGAGGGCGCCGACGCCTGGCAGGGGGACTGGATCTCGCTGATCGGCGTGGAGATCCTGCCTGGCGGAGGCGGCGGACCGGACCGCGCGCTGATCGTCCGGGTGCAGGCGCTCCCGGGGTACGCACCAGCGCAGGCGGTTGCCGTACCCGGAATGTGTGGGGTGTGAGGGTGGCCCGGTCGATCATCGCGCCTGCCCTACATCTACCCTTACGTCCATTGTGGATCTGCCGCCTCGTCGCCCAGCCCTGGCCCTGCGCCGATGCGCGGCTCGCCCTGGTCGACGGCTTCCGCGACAGGACGCCGAGCCTGACCCTGCTCCTCGCCAGCCAGTTCGTCGAGGAGCTCGGTGACCTCGACACCATCGCCCCGAAGCTCCGCGCCCCGCCCGATTCCCGCGTTCTCGACGAACGCTTCATCGGCTGGGTGCCCGTGCGCCGTACCTGATGGGGAACGGACCACGGCTCACGAAGAAAGGAGCGCCGGCGTGACCGACGAGATCGACGACGACCTGAGCGCCCCGCACCGCCCCGGCGACGACTGGCTCTGCCGGGACGACGGCCTGGAATGGCCCTGTCCGATCTTCCGGCGCCGGATGTGGATCCTCTACCCGAACGACCCCCATCGGTTGGCCGCGTTCATGCGTCACTTCCGCGACAAGGCGGCACCCGCCCTGCCCGAACTGACCGCCAAGCAGGTGGAGGCTCGGTTCATCGGCTGGATCAAGGATCCTCCGACCCGTCGCCGACTCCGCGCGATCTGAGCGCCCGCACCGGCACGGACGGTGCGCTCTCCGTTTCCGGGCTGACCGGCGGGGCTAGGCGAGCCTGCGGCGTACCCACCAGAAGCAGAAGGCGGACAGGAGCACGCTGAGGGCGAGGAAGACGGCCGTCTCGTACCACTGGAGGGCCCAGAACCGGCTGGCCGGTTGGTAGGAGGCCTGCTGCCGGAGGTCGAGCGAGGCGAGCCAGGCCATGCACCCTTCTTTGGAGAAGGTCTTCCGGCCGCACGTCTGAGGATCGGCCGGGCCGGTGAACGGCTGCCCGCTCGGGGTGACGGTGGTGTTCGACACCACCCAGGCGCCCGGTTGGTTCACCTGCCCGGTGACCATCATGTCGGTCTCGGAGATCATGACCGACTGCATGGCCGAGGTGTCCAGCGGCGCGGTGAAGCTGACCGGGGTGACCAGGTGCGGGCGGAGGTAGAGGGGCGAGGCGACCAGGGCCGCGACGATCACCACGAGGGTGACGGCCATGGCCGGGATGGTGCGACGTACGAGCATGCCGGCGGTCACCCCGACCACGAACGCGAAGGCGGCGTACCCGATCGGGACGATGCCCCGGCCGGGGAAGACCAGCGGCAGCATCCGGTCGAGATTGGCCTTGTCGATGGGCGCGGCCCACCAGGTCACCGCGAGACTGAACACACCGGCCGTGGCCATGCTGACCAGGCCGACTCCGACGAGCTTCACCGCCAACCACCGGGTACGGGTCACGCTCTGGTTCCAGATCAGCCGGTGGGTGCCGGTCTCCAGCTCACGGGCGATCAGCGGTGCGCCCCAGAACACCCCGATGATCCCGGGCAGCACGAACATGAGCACGAGGGCGACGACGTAGACGCGGCTGTTCACCACGGTCATCGCCTCGTTGACGAAGCTGTCGGCGGCTGCCGTGCAGTTCGCCTGGCAGGCGGCCAGCCCGGTGGTGCGGGACAGCCGGGCCAGGTTCGGTCCGGTGACGGTCAGCGCGACCACGAGCGCGGCCAGGGCGGCGAGCGCCATCCACGCCTGGATACGGAATTGGCGCCAGGTGAGCCAGGTCATCGGGACGTCTCCAGCACGGGTGCACGGCCGACGGTGGCGGCCTGGGTCATGTAGGCGAGGACGAGGTCCTCCAGATCGAGCTTGTCCACGGTGCACGATGGATCGTCGATCGGTGCCGAGCTGCGTACGATGACGGTCGACTGCCGTTCGGTGTGGCTGGCCTGGATCACCTGGTGACCCGCCGGGAACGTGGCCGGGTCACGGGTGGGCCCGGTGAGCCGGTGATGGGTGGCCAGCAGTTCGTCCACCTCCCCGGCGACCTGCACCTTCGATGCGGCCAGCACGATCAGGTAGTCGCACACCCGCTCCAGGTCGGCGACCAGGTGCGAGGAGAGCACGACGCTGGCCTCGTGTTCGGCGGTGAACTCCATCAGGGTCCGCATGAACTCGCGCCGGGCCAGCGGATCGAGGCTGGCCACCGGCTCGTCGAGGATCAGCAGCTCGGGCCGCTTCGCGATGGCCAGGGTCAGGGCGAGCTGGGCCCGTTGACCGCCGGAGAGTTTGCCGGCCTTCTGACCGGGATCGAGGCCGAGTTGCCTGATCCGGCCGGTCGCCAGGGCGTTGTCCCAGCCGGGGTTGAGCCGGGCGCCGAGGCGCAGGTGGTCGGCGATGGACAGTCCGGCGTACGTCGGGGTGTCCTGGGCGACGAAGCCGACCCTGGCCACCTGCGCCGGCCCGGACGCCGGACGCGCACCGAGGACCTCGATGGTGCCGGAGGTCGGTGCCAGCAGTCCGCAGGCGAGCTGCAACAGGGTCGACTTGCCGGCGCCGTTGGGGCCGACCAGTCCCACCACCCGTCCCGGCGGAATGCTCAGGGTGCAGTCGGACAACGCCTGGCGGCGTCCGTACCGCTTGCCCAGGCCGTTGGTCTCGATGACCGGGGTCATGCCTTCTCCTCGGCGGGCGCGCGGAAGGTGCTGAGGAAGAGGGCCTCGATGCTCTCCTCGGCCAGGCCGGCTGCTCGGGCCCTGGTCAGCCACTGCTCCAGTTCCAGGCGCAGGGGGCCGTGCGCGGCCAGCGACTCGTCGCTCAGCGTCCGGGTCACGAAAGTCCCGACGCCGGGCCGGGGTTGCACGAGTCCCTCGTACTCAAGCTCGCGGTACGCCTTGAGCACCGTGTTCGGGTTGATCGCCACTTTCGCCACGACGTCCTTGACCGTGGGCAGCCGGTCACCCTCGCGCAGCAGGCCCAACCGCATGGCCTGACGCACCTGGTGGATCAACTGCATGTACGGCGAGACGCCGGAGCGGCCGTCCAGGTGAAACTCGATCACCATCATCTCGATTCAACTAGGTTACTAGCACAATAGCTATTTTCCTCCCCCGGATGTCAAGAACCGCCACTTGACAGTTCTCGGCTATGGCCATTAGCTTTTGGGCTATGAGAGATAGCCGGACGATCCCGGTCAGCCGTCACGCCACCGGAGCACCGGGTGCCTAGGGCCGGGCTCTCCACCCCGGCCGTGGTCAGCGCCGCGCTCGACGTGGTCGACGAACAGGGCGCCGGCGCCCTCACCCTCGCCGCCGTCGCCGCCCGCACCGGGGTCGCCACCCCCTCGCTCTACAAACACGTCGGCAACATCGCCGAACTGCGCGCCCTGGTCGGCGTACGGGTGATGACGGAGATGGCCGAGCGCTTCGGTGACGCGGTGATCGGGCGCAGCGGCGACGAGGCGGTGACCGTGCTGATGCACACCTACCGCGACTACGTCCGCGAACACCCCGCCCGGTACGCCGCCATGCCGGCCGACCCGCTGCACGATCCCGCCGTGGTCGAAGCCGCCACCCGGCTGCTCAACGTCTTCCTCGCGGTCCTGCGCGGCTACGGGCTCGACCACAACGCCGCGATCCACGCCACCCGGTGCCTGCGCTCGATCGGCCACGGTTTCGTCTCCATCGAGGCCGGCGGCGGATTCGGCCTGCCCCAGGACCTGGACGAGACGTACGAGCAACTGATCCGGATGTTCGTCGCGAGCCTGCCCCGGCCGTGACCGCGCTCCGCCCCTCCACCGAAGGAGACACCGGAATGTCCACCCCAGACACGCGCATCCGGCTCGGTGCGCTCGCCGCCGCCGTCGCCGCGCTGATGTTCCTGCTCTACCCCGCCGTACGGCCGTGGACGGACGAGACCACGGTTGCCGGTGCCACCGAGGCGATGAGTTCCGGGCGGTGGGTCGCCTCCCACCTGTTCGCCATGATCGGGTTCATCCTGCTGCCGCTGGCGCTGCTCGCCGTACGGTCGCTTGTCGCCCGTACGGCCGGCGAAGCCCTCGCCGCCGCCGGTGTCGTGACCACCTGGATCGGCGCGGGTCTGACCCTGCCCTACTACGGCGCCGAGGACTTCGCCCTGAACGCGATCGCCGGCCGCTCCGCCGACGGGCAGCCGCTCGACCTGCTCGACCTGGTCGACGCCGTACGCTACGGCCCGGTCGCGATCACCACCTTCGGGATCGGCCTGGTCCTGCTCGGGGTCGGCGCGGTGCTCGCGGCGGTGGCGATCTGGCGCTCCGGCCTGCTCCCCCGGGCCACCGGCATCCCGTTCGCGCTCGGTTTCGCCCTTTTCCTGCCCCAGTTCTACACACCACCGGCGGTCCGGATCGGCCACGGTGTACTGGTCGCGGTCGGCCTGGCCTGGGTGGCCCTGACCCTCTGGCGGCAGCCGGCGGCGACCCGCCCGAGCCCGTGACGAGGAAGGACCCGTTGCCACCGCCGCAGCGATGACAACGGGCCCGCACACCCCACTTCTTCCCGGCGTCGATGTCCGTGGGCGAACATCTCCAGGATCGGTCAGCGGTTGCCGAGCACGCTGACCCCGGCCAGCCCGGGTCGGGCGAACGGAAGGTCGGGGAGGTCGGTGAGGGTGACCCGGACATGGCGCCCGAGGCCGGTGAAGAGTCCCCGCTGGGTCTGTCCGGCAGCCGGATCGGCTGCCCGGTCGAGCACCTTCGTCCAGGTGAGGCCGTCCTTGGACACCTCGACCGTGTAGCCGTAGCCGAACTGGGCGGCCTCGCCGGCACCGGTCGGGACGGTGGCGCACTGGCCGGTGGCGGGACCGGCGACCGCGTTCGGATCGCCGTCGCGTACCGGAGCCGGCTGGTTGCCGGTGCAGGCCAGTGGCCCGCGTACGGTGTTCGCCGACACCACCACCGGCCGGTTGCCGGTGCGGTTGCCGGAGAGGCTGACCGGGCCGGCGACCTGGTTGCCGGTCAGCACGACCTGGCCGGTGGTGCCGCCGACCGAGACCGGGCCGGCGATCCGGCTGCCGGTCACCCGCACCACGACCGCCCCGGTCGCGGAGACCGGACCGGCGATGGTGGCGTTGTCGGCGACCAGCGAAGCGCCGGGGCGTACGGTCACCGGACCGCTGACCGTGCCGGTGAGGCAGGTGACCCCGTCGGTCACGGTGAGCGGGCCGGGATGGGTGCCACCGACCGTACGGGTGCAGGCGTCACGCACGTCCGTACGCGGGAAGGTCAGTTCGATCCCGGCGAGGGTGCGCCAGCGTCCCAGGTCGACCTGCCACCGCTGACCGGCCGACGTGCTGGCGGCCTTCCAGGCGGTGGCCGGGTCGCCGTCGGTGGCCAGTGCGGCGGCGTGTCCGGGCAGCGCACCCGTGGCGGTGGCGGGACGGCCGGCGGAGACGTCGACCGGGGTGTCCCCCGCGGTGTAGCGGGTGTAGTTGTAGAGCCGCTTCGCCTGCGGCAACGGGGTTCCGGTCACCTTCGCGGCCAGGTCGCACGGGCCGTTGCTCTTGATGGTCAGGGAGGCGCCCTGGATGTACTCGACGACCTCTTCCTTGTCGTCGCCGCAGAAGTCGGCGTGCCAGAGCCGGGCGGCCGGGTCGAGAACGCTGATCACGTCCCCGCTGCCGTTCATGATGGTGGTCGGCTCGCCGCAACCCCGGTTCCACACCATGATCAGGTCGCTGTGGTCGCCGGTCCAGTTGTGGATCGGTTCCGGGATCGACCCCCAGCAGCCTCGGGTGGTCCGCGCCTCCTGCCAGACCATGCCGCCCTGCTCGTCGAGGAGGAACAGCCCGTCGTACCCGTTCGCGGTCCGGTCGATCCGGTCCAGGCCGAGCGACTCCAGACCGGGCAGTTCCGGGATGTAGTCACCGGTCATGATGTTCTGCGTCTCGACGATGTCGCTGTTGCGCCAGAGTTCGGCACCGGTACGCAGGTCGTGCGCGACCGCCGCGTCACCGCCGAGGATGAGTTCGGGTTCGGCGTCACCGGCGATGTCGGCCATCCACATGGTGTCGGCGTGGCCGTCGCCCCGGTGCTGCCAGAGCAGTTGCCCGTCCGGGCCGACCATGTCGTAGCCGATCATCACCTCCTGCCGGCCGTCGTTGTCGATGTCGTACGGCCAGGGGTAGTGACCGGTGTTGCCCCGGTGGGTCCAGAGCAGGGTGCCGTCGCCGGACAACGCCCACGCGGTGTCGTAGCGGTCCTTGAGGATGATCTCCTGGGCGGTGTTCCGGCCACTGAGGTTGGCGAAGATGATCGCGTCGTGGGCGAGCCGGTCGGGCAGCGCGAAGTCGCGTACGAGTTGCCCGGTGGCGCCGTCGAAGATCATGAACCGACCGGGCTGACGGGTGTCGCCGCCCGGGTGCATGATCCCGACGACCTCGTTGTCCCCGTCCCCGTCGACGTCGTGCACCTGGGCGGGGATGTCGCTGCCGTTGTTGCGACCCCGGGGATCGGGAGTGCCGGCCTGCCAGAGCAGCCGACCGTCCAGGTCGTACGCGGTCAGCGCGGCGACCAGCGCGCCTTCGTACCGGTCGTCGGCGACGTAGTGCGGTTGCATGTAGACGATGTCGAGCCGACCGTCGCCGGTGACGTCGCCGAACAGTGGGCGGGATCCGCCACCGGCGGCCCTGGTGTCGAATGTGGTGACCACGGTCGGCACGATCTGGGCCGGGGCGGCGACCGGAGCCTGCGGGGACTCGGCGCGGGCGAGACCCGGTGGGGCGAGTACGGCGAGCAGCGCCACGGCCGAGCCGGCGGCCCGCCAGGGCCAGGACCGGGGTCGGGCGGAGCGGGACAGGGGTGCGTGCGGCATGTCGGAGCCTCCTGAAGGGAGCGGGGGGATTCCGCAAAGGAGATGAACCGTTTCAATAGACCGCGGTCAAGATATCCAGGACGTTACGAAGGTGTCAAGGAAAACAACGCCTTCCCCAATCCGGCGCGTGCTTTTGCCAGTGGGGAGGCGTGATCGGTTGACTTGCATACAAAGTCGCCGGTAACTTCCGAAGATTGAACTGTTTCAGATCATCCGTGCGTCAGACCGTCAGACCTGGCCGCCGAAGAAGCCGTACCGGGACAGCGGCCCGATCAGCTCGCGTTCCTCGTACGCCAGGTGGGACAGGAGCGCGTCGGTGAGCACGTCGACCGCCTCCTGGATGCCGGAGAGGTCGTCCGGGTGGCTCACCAGGTCGACCAGTGCCCGGTCCACCGCTTCGAGCACCTCGTGGATGACCTGGTGCTCCTGGTCGAGCCGGTCGATCACCGCCGCCAGCCCCCGGTCTGAGGCCTTCAGGTACGGGAAGATGCTGCCGCTCTCCATGGTGTGGTGCTGGGTCAGCGACACGCAGTAGGACTGGCAGAAGGAGCCGAGGGTCCAGTTGTTGGACCGCAGGGTCATCGCGTTGACCTCGCCCCGGGCGGCCCCGATGTCGAGGGCGTTCGCGCGTACCTGGTCGAGGATGTCGCGTACCCGGGCGAGTTCCTCCCGGTAGTGGTTGTGCACGTCGATCAGGTGCTTGCCGGCGGAAACGCCACGGCCGGTGAACCGCACCTCCTGCTCCGGCTCGGGCGCGGTCGGTCGGGTGCTCTCGTCCCAGACCTCGGTGCTGCTGTGCCGGGTACGCGGCGGCGGAGTGGGCGCGAGTCCGGTACGGCCGGTCAGCCAGTGGTCGGTGTCGGTCACGATCTTCCTGTCTCTGCTGGTCATCAGGTCGGCGATCAAGCTGGTTGACGGGTCAGCGGGGCCAGTCCCGCCACTGCCGCAGCGTCGGGATGACCGTCTTCTCCTCGAGGTCGAGGTGGGCCAGCAGCTCGGTGCCGACCGCCTCCAGGGCGGCGATCAGCCGTTTCCTGGTCTCCGGCCGGTCGTCGCCGCGGAGCAGGTCGGCCAGCGCCTCGACCTGGTCGAGCAGGTCGGAGATCCGACGGTGGTCGGCCTCCAGCCGCTTGACCGCCGGCACCAGGGCCGGATTGGACCGGCGCAGGGCCGGAAAGAGCCGTACGTCCTCGTTGCCGTGGTGCGAGTGCACCAGCCGGCAGTAGCTCAGGCAGTTGGTGCGAAGCTGCCAGAGCGGGCCACGGGTCTGCAACGAGCGGACGGTCGAGCGGACCCGGTCCGGTGCGGCGCCCCGGCCGATCTGGTCGGCAAGCTTGCGGAGCTGGTTGAGGTCACGGCGCAGTACGCCGTGGATCCACCTCAGCTCCTCGACCAGATGCTCACCCGGTGCCTTCGCCTGCCGGGGAGCGCGAGCGCGACTCATGCGGACGACCGTACCAGATCGTTTGTCTCGACAAATAATCCGTGGTCGCAAATCATTTTGGCTCTGCTAACATAACCCGCATGACGGTCGAGGAGACCCGGTCCCGGCGGGCAACGGACCGCATCGGCCTGCTGCTGGCCCGGCACGGCGGGATCAGCAACGCCCGGATGCGCGACGCGCTGGAGGCCACCGGCCTGAGCACCCGGCAGGGCATCACCCTGATGCACCTGGCCGAGAACGGTCCGATCGGGCAGCAGGCGCTCGTCGAGGCACTCGGTGTCGATCCCAGCGCCCTGGTGGCCATCCTCAACGACCTCGAACGGGACAACCTGGTCGAACGGCGCCGGGACCCGGCCGACCGACGACGACACATCGTCGTCCTCACCGACGCCGGCGGCTCGGTTCTGACCAGGGTCGACGCCGCGATGGACGCGGTGGAGCGCGAACTGCTCGCCCACCTCGACGCCGACGAGGTCGCCACCCTGCACCGGCTGCTGAGCCGGATCAACACCGCCGTCGACGACGACGCCTGCCGCGAGCACTGACCCCGACAGGGGTACGCCGACCCACAGCGGGTACGCCCCCACCGTCAGCACCGGGGCGCGCCGATCGCCCCCGGTCGTACGGGGGAGGAGTCGGCGGATGATCGAGTTGCCAACCGAGAACGACCCGCGCCTGCAGGCCACGTACCGGTCCGACCGGGTCTGGAGCGGCGTCACCACCAGCGGCGACGGACGGGTGTTCGTCAGCTTTCCCAACGCCGACCGCCCCGGCATCCAGGTCGCCGAACTCGGCCCCGACGGCCAGCACGTGCCGTACCCCGACGCCGCCTGGAACTCGGTCCGCGAGGACCACCACCCCGATGGCGCGTTTGTCCAGGTCAACGGCCTACGGATCGGGCCGGACGGCCGGCTCTGGATCATCGACGCGGGTGCGCCGGGCGTCGGCCGGGCGGCGATTCCGGGCGGCGCCCGGCTGATCGTGGTGAACCTGACCACCGACAGCGTCGCCGACATCTACGACCTCGGTCCGGCGGTCCGCCCCCGCAGCTACCTCGACGACCTGCGGTTCAACGGTGACCAGGTCTACCTCACCGACGCAGGCGAGCCGGGACTGATCGTCCTGGACCTGGGCTCGGGCGAGCTGCGCCGGGTGCTGGAGGACCATCCCAGTACCACCGACCAGCGCCCCCTGTACGCCGACCACCGCAAGGCCCGTGGCCCCGAGGGCGACGACCTGCTGGTCCACGCCGACCAGTTGGAGGTCTCCCCGGACGGCGGGCAGCTCTACTACCAGCCCGGGTCCGGACCGATGTCCCGGATCGGCACCCGGTGGCTGGACGACCCCTCGGTCACTCCCGGCGAGCTGGCCGACCAGGTCGAACCCTGGCTGGACACGCCGACCACCGGCGGCACCGCGATCGACGCGAACGGCGTGATCTACCTCAGCGACACCAACCAGCGGCGGGTGCTGGCGATCAGCCCCGACCGGGAGGTGGAGACGGTGGTCGCCGATCCGCGCCTGGTCTGGGCCGATGCCATGTGGCTCGACAGCGCCGGCGACCTGTGGATCCCGGTCCCCCAGATCAACCGCACCGCGGGTTTCAACGGTGGCGTGCAGGCGGTCGAGTATCCGGTGTGGATCTACAAGATGCACGTCGGCGCGGCCCCCGCTCCGAACGACCACCTCTGACCGAATGCGCGAATCATGCATGTTCGATCCTGAATGGATCATGCATCATTGCGGTACGTGTCGGATATGTTCGACTGAGCCAAAGTTAAGGCACTTTTAATGCCGTGTCGCGCCGCAAACTGGGTTAGCCGCCCATCGCGCAGACGCATAATGCAACGCAGGTCGCCTGGCATCCGGCCAAAAGCGGCATATCGAGAGTGAGAGGTGGAGCCGTGAAGCTCACCTTCGTTCGCAAGACTGCGTTGTCACAGGTAAACAACTGCCCGTCGCTATATCGCACCGACCGCGACACCTTCGTCGTACAGGGATGGCGGGTGTCCGACCCCGAAGCCCTGGCACAGCTTGACGTACCCGCGCACGAGACTGTGGTCGAGGTGCCGGTCGACGTACTGGCGGAGATCGCCAAGGCCATGTAGTTATCTGAGATCGGCTCACCGACCAGGAGTACGCGCACCCGCGAGAATCCCGCCGGTGAGCCGATCGACCTAAGCTGGACAGCGGAGGATCCACCACCGGGCCGGTGCCGTACCCGGACCGGTCAGCCCGACATTGGCTGGTCACTCGGCCGCTCTACCACCTGCGATGCCTTGTGAGCTGTACCGTGACGCCTACCCAAGCGCAGCTTAGGAGCAGGTGATGTCCAGCAACCAGACCGGCAGCGACCGAGGAGCGCTTGGGGCGAGGCTGCGAGAGCTTCGGGCACGCGAGGGCATTTCAGGGATAAACCTGGCAAGCCGGCTGGGCTGGGTCCAGTCGAAGGTCTCCCGGATCGAGACCGGTCGGCAACTACCCACCGAGGACGACGTACGGGCCTGGGGCGCGGTCATCGACGCCGACGAACCCCTCCTCGACGAGTTGCTGCGACAGTTGCGCGCACTGCGCGGGGAACACATCGCCTGGCGGCGCGGTGCGGTGGACGCGGCACAGACCGGCACCCAACGTTCCATGATGGAGTTGGCTGCGGAGGCGACCCTGGTCCGCAACTTCGAACTCGGCGTGGTGCCGGGACTGCTCCAGACCGCCGACTACGCCCGCGTACGCCTCGCCGAGAACGTCGAGTTCCACGGTGCCCCCGGCGACGACCTGGAGGACGCGCTGCTGCTGCGGATCCAGCGCCAGCAGGTGCTCTACGACTCGACCAAGCAGTTCCGGTTCCTGGTGACCGAGTCCGTACTGCGCATGTCGCTCTGCCCGGTCGACGTGATGCGCGGGCAGCTCGACCGGCTCACCGCGCTGACCGGCATGAGCAACGTCGAACTCGGTGTCATCCCCACCGAAGCCCGGTTGCCGCTCGCCCCGCTGCACGGTTTTGTCATGTTCGACGACACCGTCACGGTCGAGACGTGGGCCGAGGAACAGACCTGGCAGACCGCCGCCGACGCCCTGCGATTCGGGCGGATCTTCGACCGTCTGCACGAGGTGGCCCGGCACGGCGAGGACGCCCGCGACATCATCCAGGCGACCCTGGCCGGTCTCGCCACCCCCGCATGACCTCGTCGAACGCGGCGTGGACCGGGGTGCCCGGCATCTTGTCGTAGATCGCGAACACCACCTCGTCGAACCGGTCGACCACCCGCAGCGCCTCGGCGAACGCCCGCGCCACGGTGCCGGGATCGTTGCGGAACACCCCGCAGCCCCAGGCCCCGAGCACCAACCGGCGGTGGCCGTGCGCGGCGGCGATCCGGAGCACCCGCTCGGCCCGCCGCCCCAGCACCCCGGGTACGTCGGCGGCGTCCGCCGGCTGGTTGCGCACGATCGCCCCGAGGTTCGGCGCGGCCGAGGTCAGGAACGTGCTCCGGAAGGGCCGGTTGAGCAGGTGACCCCGCTCGTCCCGGAACACCGGGACCCCCGGTGAGTAGATCACCCGGTCGCTGTAGCGCAGGTCCTGCTGGTTGCGGTGAAACTCGTAGAACTCCGGGGCGCTGCGCAGGCACGGGTAGAGGGCCGAGGCGCGGGCGATGTCCTCCTCCTGCGCCTTGGCGCCGCCGAGGAAACCACCACCGGGGTTCTTCGCCGAGGCGAACACCAGGCAGGCCACGTCCGGACCGAACCGCGCGGCGGCGCCCAGGGTCGACTCACGGGTGACCGTCACCGCCGGCCGCTCCAGCGGCTGCCCGTTCCCCGCCTCGTCCGCTGTCGGCGGGGACGGTCGCGGCGCGGGTTCGGGCAGCGGGGTGTCGGGCAGGTAGTGCCGGGTGCCGGCGATCGCGGCGCCGACCGCCTCGGCGATGCTGATCCGCGTACCGGCGGGGCTCGTGTAGTGGCCGGACTCGGCGATTTCGACGGTCTGCCGGCCGATCTCCCGGAGCCGACCACTCACCGGGTCGTCAGTCCTGCCGTTGGGCCGCGCACTGGGCGCAGGTGCCGAAGATCTCCAGCGTGTGCCCCACGTCGGTGAAGCCGTGTTCGTCGGCGACCCGCTTGGTCCAGGTCTCGACCGTCGGTCCGGCCACCTCGACCGTACGGGCGCAGTGCCGGCAGACCAGGTGATGGTGGTGGGTCGGGCTGCACCGCCGGTAGAGCTGCTCCCCGTTGGGCAGCCGCATGACGTCGATCTCGCCCGCGTCGACCAGCGTCTGCAGGGTCCGGTAGACCGTGGTCAGTCCGACCCCGACACCGCGCTGGCGCAGGTCGGCGTGGAGCTGCTGGGCGCTGCGGAACTCGGTCACCTCACCGAGCAGGGCGACGACCTCGCCACGCTGCCGGGTGTTGCGAGTGACCCCGGGCATGGAATTGATCACGAGCGACACCTTCCCGACTCGGGCGTACGAGCGGGGCCAAGTGTACGGGTCCGGGCCGTGACCTGCTTCACGGCGAGCACGCCGTACCGTGCCTGCGGCATCGACGTTGCGTCAGCGTCGAGCGATGGACCGGGATCGTCCGTGACACACGGCCCAACGCTCATCCGCCCCGGAAAGCACCTCGATCGGGGCGGCTACCGGGAGGACTTGCGGATGCCGGGCAGTTCGCCGCGCAGCGCCAACTCGCGGAACCGGACCCGGGACAGCCCGAACCGGGACAGCACCCCGCGCGGGCGGCCGTCGATCTGGTCGCGACACCGCAGCCGGACCGGGCTGGTGTCGCGGGGCAGCCGGCCCAGCCGCCGGACCGCCTCGGCCCGCAGTCCCGGATCGGTGTCGGGGTGGCTGATCAGCAGCTTCAGCTCGGTGCGACGGTTCGCGAACCGGGCCACCAGGTCGGCCCGTCTGGCCTGCCGGATGCCGAGACTCCGGCGGGCCATCAGCGCTCCTCGCGGAAGTCGACGTGTCGGCGTACCAGCGGGTCGTACTTGCGCAGGACCAGCCGATCCGGGTTGTTGCGCCGGTTCTTCCGGGTGACGTACGTGTAGCCGGTGCCGGCGGTGCTCTTGAGCTTGACCACCGGGCGGACGTCGGTCTGGCGGGCCATCAGAGCTTGACCCCGCGGGCCCGCAGCTCGGCGACGACCCGGTCGATCCCCTTGCGGTCGACCGTACGCAGCGCCTTTGCGGTGAGCGTCAGCGTGACGAAGCGTCGTTCGCCGGCCACCCAGTAGCGGTGGCGCTGGAGGTTGGGGTTCCACCTGCGGCGGGTGCGCCGGTGGGAGTGGGAAACGGCGTTGCCGAAGCTCGGTTCGGCAACGGTGACAGCACATCGTCTGGACATGGTGTTCCTCCTTCGGCCCACACCCTAACGGAAACCGTTTTCATTTTCATACTTCGGGTGGATGGGAATCCTCCCCCGCGCCATGCCATGATGACAACGATTTTCATTTCGGATGGAAGGACCCGCATGTCGTCATCGCTTGCCCCGGCGGGTGTCACGCAGGCCCGGACCGACCTGCGACCGGCGGTCACCGTGCTCTCCGGCTTCTGGCCGGGGGCCACCTTCGCCGTCGCCCGCGCCCTGCTCGCCGACGACCCGACCTTGCTGCTCGTCCGGCACGACCTGACCGGCGTACGGGACGGCCACGTGCGCCGGGTGGTCCGGGACCACACCGGGATCGTCGAGGACGAGTCGGTCACCCTGGCGCACGGCTGCGTGTCGTGCACCCTGCGCGAGGACGTCCTGCCCACCGTCGCCCGGCTGGCCCGCACCCACCCCCGGCGGGACCTGGTGCTGATGCTGCCCGAGGTGGTCGAACCCGAGGCGGTGGCCGCCGCCTGCGCCCACCACCTGCTCGACGGAGTGCCGTTCGCCGACCTCGTACGCGTCGACTCGTACGCGACCGTGGTCGACGCCGAACACCTGCTCGACGGCCTCGGCAGCACCGACGACCTGGTCACCCTCGGCATCGAGGCCGCCGAGGACGACGACCGTGCACTCGCCGACGTGATCACCCGACAGATCGAGTACGCCGACACCGTCGTGCTCTGGGGACGGTCCCCGGACGGCGCGTACGACAGCGACCGGCTGGCGATCCTGCTGCACCGGATCGCGCCGTGGGCCGTACACGTCACCGCCGCCGAGGACGGACTCGTCGACGCCACCGCGTTGAGCCGGCAACTGCGGCACACCCACCGGCACCGTCCGGAGACGCCCGGCGTACTGGCCCGTGGCATCGAGGGCTATCCGCTCGGCGTACACGAACCACTGGCCGACTCCGGTGTGGTCTCCGCGGTCTTCCGCGCCCGCCGCCCGTTCCACCCGGACCGGCTGCACGACGTGCTGGAGACGGTGACCGGGGAGGCGCTGCGCTCACGGGGCCACCTCTGGCTGGCCAGCCAACCGGAGACCGTGGTCGCGTGGGAGTTCGCCGGCGGTGGCCTGAACCTCGGCACCCTCGGTCGCTGGCTGGTGAACCTGCCGCCGGAACGCTGGACCGGGGCGAGCGACCAGCGCCGGCTCGCCGCCGACCTGGACTGGGACCCCTACTACGGGGACCGGCACAGCCACCTGGTCTTCATCGGGCTCGACCTCGACCCGGTGGAGATCCACCGGCTGCTCGCCGGCTGCCTGCTCAGCGACACCGAGTTGGCCGACGGGGAGTTGGAATGGATGACCTATCCCGACCCGTTCGCCGGCTGCTTCCCGCTCCCCGACGAGGAACGGGAACTCGAATCACCTTCGGAAGGAACCGAACCACAGTGAAGCCCAACATCCACCCCGAGTACCGCTACGTCGTCTACCGCGACCGCAGCGCCGACTTCGCCTTCCTCACCCGCTCCACCGGGAACAGCGACCGGACCATCGAGTGGACCGACGGCAACACGTACCCCGTGATCGACGTCGAGATCTCCTCCGCCAGCCACCCCTTCTGGACCGGCCGCCAACGCCTCCTGGACACCGCCGGCCGAGTAGAAAAATTCCGCGCCAAATACGCCCGCCACAACCAGTAACCCCCACCCCACCCCACCCCCACCCCCCGCGACCCTTCCGTTGATCATGAAGTTAGCGACGAGATCTGGCGCTTGGCGGGTCGCTAACTTCATGATCAACGCGGTGGGGGCGGGTGTGGTGGGGGGAAAGGTTCGGGGGTGGGGAACTAAAGGTGGGTGGGGGGCGACTATCGGTGCGGGCGTCCATTGCGGTACGTCCGCGCACGGCCCGAGCCGCCACGCCGACGGTTGGCTCCGGGTCCGGGGTCCCGTCCGGCGGCGCGTGGGATCACGGAGTGCGCACCTGAGTCGATCGACGACAGGAGCCGACCCGTGTCCACCGCTGCCGACCTCCAACCACCCGCCGGACCGGATGACAGACCACCGCACGAGTTGTCGAAAGAGCTGTTTGACGGGCTGCCGACCGTGCTGGCCGACGAGCCAGCGCACGAGCTGGCAGACGATCCGTCGGACGGGGCGGGCGGCGGAACGCGGCGGACCCGGGAGCGGGCCTGGTTCGCCGTACCGCTGCTGCGACGGTTGCACTTCTACGCCGGGGTGCTGGTCGCCCCGTTCCTGGTCGTGGCCGCGCTGACCGGCCTGGCGTACGTGTTCACCCCGCAACTCGACAGCCTCGTCTACGCCGACGAACTGCGGGTCGCCGCCGTCGCCGGACCGGCCCGGCCGTTGGCCGAACAGGTGGCCTCGGCACGGGCGGCACATCCCACGGGCACGCTCACCACGGTCATCCCGGCCACCGCGCCGGACACCACCACGCAGGTGGTCTTCGCACTGCCCGAACTCGGCGACAGACAACACACCGTGTACGTCGACCCGTACACCGCGCGGGTCCGGGGCACCCTGGTCACCTGGTTCGGCTCGACCCCGCTCACCACCTGGCTCGACGACCTGCACCGCAACCTGCACCTCGGTTGGTTCGGTCGGATGTACTCCGAACTGGCGGCGAGCTGGCTCTGGGTGCTGGTCGCCGGTGGACTGGTGCTCTGGCTCCGGCAACACCGACGGGGTCGGTCCCGCCTGCGGCGCGCACTGCTGCCGGACCTGGCCGCGCGCAACGTACGCCGTACCCGGGGTTTGCATGCCGCCACCGGGGTCTGGCTCAGCGTCGGCCTGCTGGTCCTCTCCGCGACCGGTCTGACCTGGTCCCGCTGGGCCGGCGCCCACTTCGACACCGCGCTGACCGCGCTCGACGCGAAATCCCCGACGCTCGACCTGGCCCTGCCCGAGGGTGCGCCGGGTCCGCACGGGCAGCACCATTCGGCCGGGGCGGACCCGACGGCAATCGACCCGGCCACGGTGGAGCGGGTCCTCGGACACGCCCGCCAGGCCGGGCTCACCGGGCCGGTCGAGATCATCACGCCGGCCGAGCCGGGTCTGGCCTGGACCGTGACCCAGGCGGACTACACCTGGCCGGTACGGCTCGACCAGCTCGCCGTCGACCCGGTCACCGGACCGGTCGCCCGCAGCGACTTCGCCGACTGGCCGCTGCTCGCCCAGCTCAGCAAGCTGGGCATCCAGGCGCACATGGGCCGGCTCTTCGGCTGGGTCAACCAGGTGCTGCTCGGCGCGCTCGCGATCGGTCTGCTCTGCGTCATCGTCTGGGGGTACCGGATGTGGTGGCAGCGTCGACCCACCCGGTCCGACCGGCGTACGTTCGTCGGCCCGCCACCGGAACGCGGGACCTGGCGCCTCCTGCCCCGTCCCCTGCTCGTCCTCGCCCTGCTCCTCGTGGCCGCCCTCGCCTGGGCGCTGCCCACCTTCGGCGCGACCCTGCTCGCCTTCCTGGTCCTGGACGCCCTCCTCGCCAGGAGACGCGCCACCGTGACACCCGCGCCGCCCGCGCCACCCGCCGGCCGGGAGTGAACGGTCTCGATCAGGCACGCATCGCCCCAGCGCAGCGGAGAGAGCGGGAGAGCGCAGCGGAGAAAGCAGGAGGTAAGGGGCATGAGGGGGTGGGGAGGGGGTAAGTGGGGGCGTGGATTGGTGGAGGACGGCTGGTGGGGGGCTCGAGGCGGGCCCGGCGGCGGTTGACTCCGGGCCCGGTGCCACCCCCGGGCCCGGCGGGCCGACGGCATGAACGGTGGTCAGCGCCGGTCGGGGCGGCGGGCGGCGCTGATGGCCACGCTCGGCGCGGTGGCGAACGCCGTACCGGCGGTCACCGTGCTGCCGAGCCTGCGCCTGCGGCTCTTCCCCCGGCTCAGCGGATTCGGAACCACCGACCATGTGGCGCTGACCTTCGACGACGGGCCGGACCCGGCCTCCACGCCACGGTTCGCCGAGGCACTCGCCGCCCACCGGGTACGGGCGACGTTCTTCCTGCTCGGTTCCACCCTGGCCGACGCGCCGTCGGTGGGGCGGGACCTCGCCGCAGCCGGTCACGAGGTGGCCGTGCACGGGTGGGCGCACCGGAACCTGCTGCTGCGCGGGCCGTACTCGACCCATCATGACCTGCTGCGGGCGCGGGACCTGGTCCAGGAAACCACCGGCCAGACGCCCCGTTTCTACCGCCCGCCGTACGGGGTGCTCAGCGCGGCGGCCCTGCTGGCGGCTCGCCGGCTGGCCCTGAGCCCGGTGCTCTGGACCTGCTGGGGGCGGGACTGGACCCGTACCGCCACACCGGCTTCGGTGCTCGCCACGCTGCGTACCGGGCTGAACGGAGGCGGGACGATCCTGTTGCACGACTCCGACTGCGCCTCCGCCCCCGGTGCCTGGCGGTCGAGTCTGGCGGCGCTGCCGTACCTGCTGGACGAGTGCGCCCGGCGGGGGTGGCGGGTCGGTCCGCTGGGCGAGCACGGGCTGCCCCCACGTCGGCCGGGGCGGGACCGGACGGGACGTACCGCAGGCTCGGACGGGCGGCGAGATGGTCGCTTCAGCGCACCCGGTCCGGCAGCTCCCCGGGATTGACCTTCTTCCGGGGTACGACCACCTCGCCCGGAATGGAGACCTCACCTGCCGGCCAGACCCGGGACGTCGCCGCCGGATGTACGCCCGCACCGCTGCGCACCGGCGTACGCCGACGGGCCAGTACGCCGCCGACCCGGTTCGCCCGGCGCAACGCCTCGAACAGCCGGTACGCCCCACCCGCGACGAGCCGGTGCTTGATCCCGGCCGCGCCCGGCGGCACCTGGTACCCGGTCACCGGCCGGTGCTTGCGGAACCGTACGACCATGCCGGTGAAGAACTCCCGGCGGCGGGCTGCCGGCACCCGCTGGGCGTGCCCGAGCACCTGCAGGAAGTGCCAGATCATCCGCTGGAAGATCTGTCCGCGCAGCTCGGCGGGGATCTCCGGGCGCTCGGCCAGGAATGCGAAGACCCGGTCCCAGTGCGGGAAGAGTTCGAAGTGGCGACCGCTGACCGTGTGGGTGATCCCGCCGGTACGGCGCTGCCGGTAGACGTAGCAGTCCCGGTCGAGCAGGCTGATCCGCTCGGCCGCGATCATCAGCGGGAAGCTGAACGAGACGTCCTCGTACCAGCCGTCGGCGAAGGTGAGCCCCAGGTCGGTGAGGAACCGGCGCCGAACGATCTTGTTGCAGGCGATGTGCAGCACCGAGAGCAGGGCGGGTCGGTCCCGCAGCGCGAACACCGGTGGCGAGCCGGGCGGCCCGGCGGCCCTCGACACCGACTCGATCCGGACCCGGCCGTCCCAGTAGACCCGGCTGAACCCGGTGACCAGCAGGTCGGGGCGGGTCTGGGTGAGCCGGTTGGCGACCGCGGTCAGGGTGCCGTCCGGCAGCCAGTCGTCGCTGTCCACGAACCAGACGTACGTTCCGGTCGCGCTCGCCAGACCGGCGTTGCGGGCGGCTCCCAGCCCCTGGTTGTGATCGAGGGTGACCACCCGGAGTCGGGGCTCGGTGGCCGCGTACCGGGCCAGGATCTCGGCGCAGCCGTCGTCCGAGGCGTCGTCGACGGCGACCACCTCGAGGTCGGTGAACGGTTGCCGCAGGACCGAATCCAGACACCGGGTGAGGTACTCCTCGACCCGGTACACCGGGATGATCACACTGAGCAGAACCACCGGTCTCGACCTCCGGGGAGCACGGGCCGGGATGGTCAGACCCCGACTGGCCTGGAATCAGGCACATGCTTAACGACCGGCACGCCCACAACGTTGCGCGGTCGTCCGGTTGCCGACAGCGTATTGATCGGACCCCGTCGCCGCTGTCCCGTCGATCCGCTCGGGCGGATCCGCCCAACGCGGTGCTACTTCACCGGAGGATGTCGACCGGTCAACCGCTCCCCGTCCGACGGCGGGGTACCTTCATGGTCATCGGCAGCCACGACGGGGAACCGGAGATGAGACGACATGGGCGAGGTAGCGCGCAGGCTCGAATCCCTGGGACTTGTCCTGCCGCCGGCGATGCAACCCCCACCCGGGGTGCAGTTGCCGTTCCAGCCCGTACGGGTCCTCGGTGACCGGGCGCTGATCTCCGGGCACTCGCCGCAGAATCCGGACGGTTCGATCGGCGGCAAGCTCGGCCGGTTGGGCCTCGACCTCGACGTGCCGGACGGTTACGAGGCCGCCCGGATGACCGCGCTGTCGATGCTGGGCAGCCTGCAACGCGCCCTCGGCGACCTGGACCGGATCCGGGCCTGGGTACGGATCTTCGGCATGGTCCGCAGCGCCCCGGAGTTCAACCAGCAGCCGGCCGTGATCAACGGTTGCTCCGACCTGATCCTGGAACTCTTCGGACCGGAGGTCGGGGCGCACGCGCGCAGCGCGGTCGGTATGGCGGAACTGCCGTTCGGCATCCCGGTCGAGATCGAGGCCGAGGTGGCCCTGCACGTCTGAGCGCGCGGTGACGGCGGGCGCCGGGCGCGGGCCGACTCGAACGATCCTCACCAGCCGGTCGTGCCGCAGACCTTGCAGGCGGGTGGAGCAGCGACCGGGCAGGTCCGTGGGTCAGAGACCCGCCACCCAGTTCCAGGCGTCGACCACCCACTCGGTCTGGCGCAGGTACGCCACCCCCACACCGGTCAGGAACACCCCGGCGACCAGGTGAGCGCCTCGGGCACTGCGCCGTACCCGGCCCAGTTGCCGCTCCAGCACCACCCGGCCGAGCAGCCGGGCCAGGGCGAACAGGCCCACCGCCACCAGCAGCGTCAGCAGGAAGGCCACCACCGGACTGGTGAAGTCTCCACGGGCCGAGATCGCCCAGATGCCCCAGCAGACGAACGCGAAGAGCCCACCGAGGGCACTCCAGTGCCCGCCGATACGCAACTGTCGCAGGTGGTACGCGAGCGGCAGCCGCTGCCGTGGCTCCTCGTCCACCACCGGCCAGCCGGTGCCGGTCTCCTCGTGCGGAGCGACCGGAAACGACTCGGTGCTGCGCTCGGTACGCGGGGCCCGCGGAGCGACCGGGGCCACCCCACGGCGGAAGCCGTCCCGCTGCGGTGGCACCTCGACGGTCTGCTCGGCCCACGGCTGCGTCTGGTCTGCCATCTGTCCCTGTCCTCCCCCATCGGGCCGGTGACCCGTCCCGATTCGAGGGTAACCAGCCCGCGAAGCATCCGCCGCGCCGGCATCGACGAACCACCGCCCCGTAGGGAAGATCGGGCGATCCGGGCGGCCCGCCGACCGTCCGCCTACCGGCTCGGAATCGGGGTTCATGGACCGCCCGGCGCTGGATCGCCCAGGTGGCCCGCCGGACGGGTACGGTCGGCAGATGGCTGATCCCGAGCGTCGGCGTCGCCGGCTCCGACACAATCCCGGCGGTCCCGACGGCAGCGACGAGCCAACCACCGAGGGCCGGACGGCGACCACCTCGGAGGTCCACGACCCGACCCCGGAACAGGACGTCCCCCGCCGCTGGTCCGGCACCGATCGCAGCGGTGGAACCGGCGGCACGGCCCACGGCCCCGGGACCGGCGGAAGCCGCAGCAGCACCGGCGGCCACGGCAGCAGTGGCGGGCACGGCGGCAGTGGCGGGCACGGCGGCAGCGGGCACGGCGGCGACGATCGGGACAGTGAGCGTGGGCTGCGCGGTCTCATCGGTTCGGGTGCCTCCCAGGTGGGCGTCAGCGCCGCGATGCGCGCCCGCGACGCCTCCCGCCCGACGGAAGCCGACCTGGCCGAGGCCGAACAGCGCGTGGTCGTGATCCGCCGCAACTGGGTCCCCCGCGAAGACCTCCCCCGCAACCCCCGCTAGCCCCGTCCCCCGTCCCCTCGCCCTCTGCTCCCCCGTCCCCTGCTCTCCCGTCCCGGCCCGTCGTCGATCTTGCAGTTATGGCTGTTCCCAAAAGCCGTGAAACAGGCGTTACCGGGAACCACAACTGCAAGATCGACGACGGGGCGGGCGGAGGGACGGGGAGGGCGGAGTGGGGTGGGGGGTGCGGCGCGCGGGCGATCGGGTGGGGTGGGGCGGCCGGTTGCCGGAGGGTGGGCGCCGATCGGGTCGGCTGGCTGTCGTAGATCGGTCACTCGTGTTGCCGTACGCGTCGTGACTCTGCGTAAATCCGATCCGTACGTTCCGCACAAAGTGGTGTCCCAAGCCCGTCCGAGCCGGACATTCCGGCGTGCCAATGGTGGTCGCTCTCCGGACCTGACCGGCACCCGCCACCGGCGCTGGGGCCAGGGGCCTCAGGCAGGGGGCACGGATGTCGGCTTCACAACCCAACCCCGGCGGGAACGGCGGTGGACTCTGGCGCTCGTACGCCGTGATGCTTGCCGCCGTACTCGCCGTCACGGCGCTGCCCGCGCAGGCCAGCGCAGAACCGGCCGGCCGTACCGAGGCGGGCGGACGAACGGTGGCCACCGGTACGCGGACAGCGGCGGCCCCGGTCAGCCCGGAGGTGTCGGCCGCGCTGGCGACCCGTACCAGCACCACCTTCCTGGTCTACCTGAGGGAGCGGGCCGATCTGACCGGCGCGGCCCGGCTCGGCAACCCGGACGTGAGGGCCGCCGAGGTGTACCGCCGGCTCACGGACACGGCCCGCAGCGCCCAGGGCGGCCTGCTCGCCGAGCTGGGCAACCGGAAGGCCCGGCACACCGCGTACTGGATCAGCAACACGGTCCGGGTCGAGGGCGACCGGGCGCTGGTCGACGCCATCGCGGCCCGCCCCGAGGTCGAGCGGATCGCCCCGTCGCGCAGCTACGAGCTGGTTGAGCCGAAACCGGCGAAGCCGGTCGCGCGGGCCGGGGTCGACGCCCCCGAGTGGGGTCTGACCAGCATCGAAGCGCCGAGGGTCTGGGACGAGTTGGGCGTACGGGGTGCGGACGTCGTGGTCGCCAACATCGACACGGGGGTGGACTACGAACACCCGGCGCTGGTCGGCAAGTACCGGGGCAACCTCGGCGGCGGCAGCTTCGACCACAACTACAACTGGTACGACCCGGCCAAGGCCTGCCCCGACGCCAACCCCTGCGACAACGATGGGCACGGCAGCCACACCATGGGGACCATGGTCGGCGACGACGGCCCGGAGAACCAGATCGGGGTCGCGCCCGGCGCGAAGTGGATCGCCGCCAAGGGCTGCGAGAGCAGTAGCTGCTCCGACGCCTCGCTGCTCGCCGCCGGTCAGTGGGTGCTCGCCCCGACCGACGCGAACGGACTGAACCCCCGCCCCGACCTGCACGCCGACATCGTCAACAACTCGTGGGGCGGCGGCTCCGGCGACCGCTGGTACGCCGACACCGTCGACGCCTGGCGGGCGGTCGGGATCTTCCCGAACTTCTCCAACGGCAACGCCGGCCCCGAGTGCGGCACCGCCGGCTCCCCCGGCGACTACCCCAACTCCTACTCGGCCGGTGCGTACGCCATCGACAACAGCATCGCCGACTTCTCCAGCCGGGGCGCGTCCACGGTCGACGGCGGCATCAAGCCGAACATCGCCGCCCCCGGGCAGGAGATCCGGTCCAGCGTGCCGGGCAACGCGTACGCCTACTTCAGCGGCACCTCGATGGCGGCCCCGCACGTCGCCGGAACGGTGGCCCTGATCTGGTCGGCGTCGCCGACGCTGCGCGGGGACCTGGCCGCCACCGAGGCGCTGCTCGACAACACCGCCACCGACGTGGACTCGGTCGAGTGCGGCGGGACCGTGGACGACAACAACACCTTCGGCGAGGGCCGGCTGAACGCGTACCAGGCGGTCAAGGCCGCCCCCCGCGGACCGGTCGGCCAGGTCACCGGGACGGTGACCGCGGCGGCCGACGGCGCCCCGATCGCCGGCGCCACGGTCAGCACCGCCGACCACACGGTCACCACCGGCCCCGACGGCCGCTACGTGTTGTCGCTGCCGGCCGGTCAGCACCGGCTGACCGCCGCCGCGTACGGCTTCGTCGCCCGGACCGAGCCGGTGACCGTTCCCGTCGACGGGTCCGTCAACCGCGACTTCGCCCTGGTCGCGGCGCCGACCGTGACCGTCTCGGGCAGGGTCAGCGACGGCTCCGGCCACCGCTGGCCGCTGTACGCCGCGATCGACATCCCCGGCCGTCCCGGCGGCCCGGTCTTCACCGACCCGTTCACCGGCGCGTTCAGCTTCACCGTGCCCGGCAGCACCACCTACCAGCTCACCACCACCGCCCGGTACCCCGGCTACCCGCCGGTCACCACCGCACTCCAGGTGGGCGCCACGGGCCGGACCGCGAACATCGCCGTGCCGGTCGGCGCGGACTGCACCGCCCCCGGTTACCGCGCCGCCGCCGGTGGGTGCGAGCCGGTGCCGGGCGGCCTGGTCGTCGGGTTCACCACCGACCACAACACCGGTACGGCGCTCAACGGCGTCCGGGTGATCCGGGCCGACTGGTTGCCCGGGCACCCGTACGGGCTGTCCGCGGCCACCCCGGACGACCCGAACCTCGCCGACGGGTTCTACTGGCTCTTCTCCGACCGTCTCGGCAGCCTCCAGTTCCGGGCCGGCCGGTCGGCGTACGCCACCGCGGGTGCGGGGGTGACCGTGGTCGCGAACGCCGTCAGGCGGGCCGACTTCGCGCTGCGGGCGGGCCGGCTCACGGTCAGCTCCGGCGGTGTCGAGGTGCACCAGCCGTACGGCAGCACCCGTACCGCCACGGTGACCGTGACCAACACCGGGACCGCCCCGGCGCAGGTGGAACTGTTGGAGCGGCCCGGCACGTTCGACCTGCTCTCCCGGCCCGGCGCCGCACTGGTCGAACGGAAGCTCACCGGCGTCAGTACGGCCTCCCGGATCAGCCGACCGGGCCCGTTCGCCTCCCCGGCCGCGCCCCGAGCCGGGGCGCGAACCGCGCCACGAACCGGAACGGCGGCGGAGGACGAGAGCTGGCAACGGATCGCCGACCTGCCGTCGGCCGGGTTCGACAACGCTGCCGCGGTGCTCGACGGGAAGGTCTATTCAGTCGGCGGTGGCATCGGGATCGGCAACGCCCGCCAGGTGACGGTGTACGACCCGACGGCCGACACCTGGAGTCCCCTGCCGGACCTGCCGATCGGACGGGCCAAGCCGTCGGTGACGGTGTACGGCGACAGGATCTACGTGGTCGGCGGCTGGGAGGAGGACGAGGACGACTGGAACGCACCCCCGCTGCCGGACGTCGTCGTCTACAACCTGAGCACTGGCGGGACCTGGCAGCGGCTTTCCGGGGTGACGAACCCGGCGCCCCGGGCCGCCGCCGGCACGGCGGTCGTCGACGGCCGGGTCTACCTGGTCGGTGGCTGTGTCGACGCGTCCTGCGAAAGATCGGCCGATCTGGTGATCTTCGACCCGGCGACGCAGGAGTTCCGCACCGGTGCCGCCTATCCCCGCGAGGTCTCCTGGGTCTCCTGTGCAGGCGTCGCGGGCAAGGTCTACTGCGCCGGTGGCAGCGCCGACGAACCGACCAACGACGCGTACGTCTACGACCCGGCGACCGACGCCTGGACCCCGTTGCCCGTACCACCGGTGGCCCTCTGGGGCTCCCAGTACGCCGCCGCTGGTGGGCTGCTGGTGATCAACGGTGGGATCCTCGCCGACCAGGACGCGATCACCAACCGCACCATCGCGTACAACCCGGCGCTGGGTAGCTGGCGGGAGCTGCCCTCGTCGCAGTTCGCGCAGTACCGGGGTGCGGGGGCGTGCGGGGCGTACAAGCTCGGCGGGATGCCGCAACCGTGGGAGCCGTCCGGGGAGGCGGAACGGCTCGGCGGGATGGAGTCCTGTGACGAGAACCTCGACGTACCGTGGTTGGCCCTGGCGCCGGGCGCCTTCGCCCTGGCACCGGGCGAGTCGAAGGTGGTGACGGTCGGCCTGACCGCCACCCCGGCGAACGGGGTCGACCAACCGGGCGGCTACGCCGCGGCGGTCGGGATCCGGGCGGACGTCCCCTACCCGACGCCGACCGTGGCGATCCGGACGAACGTCGCGCCGCCACCGAACTGGGGCAAGATCCAGGGCACCGTGCTCGGCCAACCCTGTACGGGCGACCCGGTGCCGGTGCCGGCGACCGTGCAGATCAACCTGGCCAGCGATCCGGGCACCGGCTACACGGTGAGCGCCGACGACCAGGGCCGGTACGCGATCTGGCTGCCCCGGGGCCGGTACGACATGATCGTCGCCCGGGACGGATGGAAGCCGCAGGGCAAGCGGCAGGTGGTGACCGCCGGCCTGGTCTCGACGGTCGACTTCACCCTGGACCCGGTACGCCCCTGCGGAACCCGCGTCGGCGGCCTCTGACGGACCGGGGGGCCTACTCACGGATGCCCATCCCCTCGACCGGCGGCGTACGCAGCACCCGGCCGATCGGCAGCATCGTGGCGACCAGCGCGAGAGTGACTGTGCCGGCGACGATGGTGATCCAGCCGGGGGCCGGCACGTACGGGATGCGCTGCCCGGCGACGGCGTTGACGATCGAGGAGAGGGTGACCGCCGCGATCGCCGCACCGATGGAGATCGCCACGCCGAGCAGGCCGGCCTGTTCGGCGTGGACCATCCGCCTCACCTGGCCTCGGGTCACCCCGACCAGCCGCAGCAGGGACAGCTCGCGGGTACGGGCCAGGGCCGCCATGCTCAGCGTGTTGGCCGCCGCGAGGACCGCGTACCCGACCAGCACGGTGATCAGCAGCTTGTTCAGCCAGGCGCTGATCGCCAGGTCCCGGGCGAGTTCACCGGTGAGCCGGTCGGTGCCGACCACGGTGCTCGCCGGGTATTCACCGGCGAGGTCGGCCAGGGCCGCGCCGACGTCGGCGCCCGGTGCGGTACGGATCAGGACGTGGTCGTCGAGGCCGGTCACGGTGTGGCCGGCGAGCGTCTCGGTGCTCAGGGTGACGTCACCGAATCCCCAGCCCCGGTCGTAGATCGCGACGATCCGCAGGGTGACCGGTGTGCCGTCGCCGAGCCACAGTCGCGCGTCGCCGCCGAGCCGCCAGCCCGACGACTCCGCCTGCGAGCTGGACACCGCCACGGTGTCGGTACGCAGGTCGGCGAGGGTTCCCGACCGTACCCGCAGGTCCATGGTCTGGTCCGCACCCCGGGGGTCGATGCCCTGGGCGACCACCGCCTGGGCCTCGAACGTGTTGGGCACGATCACCGACGTGCGGCGTACCCCGGTCGCGGCGAGCACCCCCGGAATCCGGCGGGCTTCGGCGGCGGCCGACGCGGGCAGACCGCCGCCGCCGATCAGCGCCTGCTGGGCGAGCGTGCCGTCCCGGCTCTGGAGCACCGTCTGGCGTTCCAGGTTGTCCTGGAGGAACCAGACCGTGCCGCCGAACCCGACGGAGAGGACCAACGCGGTCAGCACGGCGACCATGCCGCGCGCGTTCGCCCGCATGTTCGCCGCCGCAAGGTATCCGCTGTTTCCCCAGACGGTTCCCAGGACCGGCGCGAGCAGCCGGGCGGCGGCCTGGTTGATCCACGGGGCGAGGAGCGCGATCGCCAGCACGAACGTGTACAGCATGCCCACCGCGGCGCCCATCGCGGTCTGGCCGTCGGTGGCGCCGGTGAGACCGATCAGGGACACCCCACCGGCCAGGAACACCAGTCCGGACACGAGCCGGGTCCGGCCGCCCCGGGCCGGCTCGACGGCCGCCTCACCCAGCGCCTCGGTGGGCCGGATCCGGGTGGTACGCAGCGCGGCGATCCAGGCGGAGACCAGCGCGACGGCGGCCACCGCCACGGTCACCGCCAGCGCGGACAGGACGCCGCCGCGCACGGTGAAGGTGTCGGGGACGAACCCCCGGGTCACGAGCTGGTCCCTGGTCCAGGCGGTGGCGGCCAAACCGGCGGGTACGCCGACCACGGCGGCAAGCAGGCTGAGCAGGCCCACCTCGCCGAGGATCATGAGCCGTACCTGGCCGGGGGTCGCCGCGATCGCCCGCAGCAGGGCGAGGTCGCGACGGCGGTGCCGGACCGACAGGCCGACCGTCCCGGCGACCACGAAGATGATGATCATCGCGGCGTAGCCGCCGAACGCGGAGCCGGCCTCCACGGTCAGCGCCCGCGCGGCTGCCGCCTCGGGCTGCTCGGCCAGCCCCCGCTCGACCCCCGTGTACGTCTTCGCCTCCGCGTCGGCCGCCACCCGGCGCACCGCCGCGATCACGGCCGACCGGTCGGCGCCCGGCTCGGCGAGCACGCCGATCGCGTCGACCCGGCCCGGGTGCGGGTCGAGCCGGGCCGCCTGCGCATCGGTGAAGAACAGTGCCGCTGTCCGGCCGTCCGCGCCGGCCGTGTCGACAACACCGGTCACCCGGTACTCGTGGGTGCTCCCACCGGTGATGACGGTCGTGGTGTCGCCCGGACCGAGTCCCCCGCCGGCGGCGAGCCGGGCGTCTACGGCGATCTCACCGTCCGACCGTGGTGGCGTGCCGGAGACCACCCGGTACGGGGCAAGGGCGGCACTCCCCCAGCCGTGGCCGGCGGTCGGCAACCCTGGCGACGCCGCCAGCGTGGCCACGATCGAACGATCACCCACGGCACCGGCCACGCCGGGCACCGCCGCGATCGACTCGACCAGCGAGTCCGGGACGCCGCCGCGTTCGGGGAGCGCCACCGTGGTGGGGGGCTCGGTCTCGCCGAACATCTCCGGCCCGGGCACCGTGAGGTCGCGGTGGGCGACGACGGCGACCGTGCCGGCGTACCGCTGGGGCAGGCCGTGGTAGCGCAGCCCCGATTCCACCAGCAGCCCGCACACCATCAGGATCATGATGCCGGCGGCGATCGCGACGAACGTCGCCACGAAACTGCCCTTGCGGAAGCGCAGCATCTGCGCGGCCAGTCCGAACACGACTCAGCCCTCCCGGCTCGCGACGGACTGCCTGCTGACGGCGGGCTGTTGGCCTGCGGCGGGCTGCCGGCTGGCAACGGGCTGTTGGCCCGCGACGGGCTGGCGGCGGCCGAGCAGTGCCAACTGTTCGGCGATCCGCTCGGCGCCGGGCTGCGGCATGTCCTGCACGATCCGGCCGTCGGCGAGGACCACGACCCGGTCGGCGTAGGACGCGGCGACCGGGTCGTGGGTCACCATGATGACGGTCTGCCCGGCCTCGTCGACCACCGCTCGCAGCAATGTCAGGACCTCCGCCGCGGTCTGCGTGTCGAGCGCACCGGTCGGTTCGTCACAGAAGATCACCTCGGGTCGGCCGACCAGGGCCCGGGCGATCGCGACCCGCTGCTGCTGGCCACCGGAGAGCTCCGACGGCCGGTGCCGCAGCCGGTCGCCGAGGCCCACCCGTCCGATCACCTCGTCCAGCCACGCCCGGTCCGGCCGGTGGCCCGACAGCCGCGACGGCAGCAGGATGTTCTGCTCCACGGTCAGCGCACCCACCAGGTTGAACGCCTGGAACACGAACCCGATCCGGCTGCGGCGCAGCTTGGTCAGCTGCTTCTCGGACATGGACGACAGGTCGGTGGCGCCGATCCGTACCCGGCCCGAGGTGGGCCGGTCCAGGCCCGCCGCGCAGTGCAGCAGGGTGCTCTTGCCGGAGCCGGACGGGCCCATCACCGCCGTCGCAGTCCCTCGGAGGAACCGGACGTCGACGTCGGCCAGCGCCACGACCGGCTGCTCACCGCCGTACGTCTTGCTGACACGTTCGATGCTGACCGCATCGTCGGTCGAGGTCGCTGACATGGCGGGTGCCTTCCGGAGAGAGTCTCACTGGGGACTCCCTGACGGTATGGAGGTCAGCGACCCGCCTCAATGAAGCCCACTGCCCATCCGGGGTAGCGCAGGCACCACCAACAAGCGGTGGCCGCCGGAGCGATGCTGCTCCAACGGCCACCGGCCTCGGTTCGGGTGTACGGGCGGGGGTCAGGACGGCAGGTGCGGCAGGGCGCCGGTCTCCTCGTACTCGGTGACCTGTTCGATCCGCCGGGCGTGCCGCTCGTTGCCGGAGAACGGGGTGGTGAGGAACGCCTCCACGATCGCGGTCGCCTCGTCCAGGGTGTGCTGCCGGGCACCGACCGCGACCACGTTCGCGTCGTTGTGCTGCCGGGAGAGCTGAGCCGTCTCGACGCTCCAGGCCAGCGCCGCGCGTACCCCGGCGACCTTGTTCGCGGCGATCTGCTCGCCGTTGCCGGAGCCGCCGATGACCACCCCGAGGCTGTCCGGGTCGTCGACCACGTTGTCGCCGGTGTGCAGGCAGAAGGCCGGGTAGTCGTCGTCCGGGTCGAACACGTGCGGACCCACGTCAACCACCTCGTAGCCCTGCTTGGCCAGGTGGTTGACCAGGTGCACCTTCAACTCGAAGCCGGCGTGGTCGGATCCCAGGTAGACGCGCATGACAGGCAGTCTCTCAGCCCGCACCGGGGTGGCGACGCGCAGGCGCCGACAAGCCGGCGCGGCTCACACCCGCACCCGCCCGGCTCATGCCTTCAGCTCCGCCAGCACCAGGCCACCACGGGCCTTCGGGGTGAACCAGGTGCTCTTGCGGGGCATCTTCTGCCTGGCCAGGTTCACCGCCACGAAGTCGTCCACGGTCACCGGGGCGATCAGGACGGCGAGCTCCGCCCGACCGGAGTCGACCTCGGTGGCCAGCCACTGCGCCGGGTAGTCGCCGCCGACGTACGTGATCCGCTTGTCGCCCGGATCCAGCCCGAGTGCGTCGCGCAGCAGCACCCGCTCGACCAGGGCGTGGTCGAGGTTCTCCACCACGTTGCCCGGACCGGCCGGCAGGGTGACCGTGTAGGCCTGACCGGCGAGGTAGAGCTGGACCGGTTCGCCGGCCGCCGGTACCGCCGGTGGTCCGGCGACCGGTTCGATCCGGGCGCCCGCCTCCCGCAGCCGCCCGAGCAGGTCCTCCGCGCTGCTGGTCAGCTCGCTGACCAGCCGGTTGTAGGGCTGGATCGCCACCGACGCCGGGGTGGTGATCACGCTGAGGAAACGCGGGAGGCCGCCGGTCTGTGCGGCCAGGCTGCGGTGGTTGCCGTCCGCGACGACCAGTTCACCGGCACCGGCCAACGCGCACAGTTCGTCCTGGGCCGGTCCCGGTCCGAGCAGCCAGATGGCGTGCGTCCGCCCGGCCTGGTCGGTGTCGGTCGCCGCGGGCGCCCCGGCCGCGTCGGTCGCCGCCGCGAGCGCGGCGTGCAGCTCGTCGCCACGCCCGGTCTGGAGCAGCAGTACGGGTGAGAGCAGGTGCCCGGTCGCCTCGGCGAGCGCCACCCGCTCCCGGACCTTGGCGATGAAGACGTCCTCGTTACGGATCACCAGCCCCGGCTCGTCCGCGCTGGTGGAGATCTCGTCGGTGTCGACCAGGGCGAACAGCCCGTAACCGGGCTCGTCGACCGGTGAGCTGATCCGGTAGAGCACCACCACCCGGTCGGCCGGGGTGTAGCTGCCGTCGGCCTTCGCCTCGGCCAGCCGGGCGACCGCCTCGGGCAGGGCCTCGGCGAAGGAGCGACCGAGGCTCTCCGGCGCCCGGTGGGGCATCTCGATGGCGAGGGCGCTGTGTGGGTTGGCCTCGATGATCGCGGTGATCTCCGCGTCGTCGGCGAACTCGTCGTAGTTCTGCGCCCCGGTGCCGCCGGTGGTGATCCAGGCCCGGTTGATCGGGTGTACGACCGTCATGCCCGGTGACGCTACCGGGCCACCGGGAGCGCGGAGCGTGGATCCCCCGCGGGTGTCCACCGGCTGGGCGGGCCTCAGCCGGTGGGTGCGGTACGGCGGTGCCGGCCGCCCCGACGACGTGCCACGGGCGACATCGCCACCAGCGCACTGGCCGGTACGGGCGCGGCCCCGACCACGATCGGCGGGGCGACCAGATCCGCCAGGTGCTCGGGCAGTGCCGGCGACCGGAGGTCCACCGACCAGTAGGCGCCGCCCAGGTTCCGGGCCACCACCTCGGGTGTCGGGGCGGTCTGCTGCTCACGATCATGGTCGTGCTTGGGCATCGGGGTCTCTCCGGTGAGTCGGCGTGACCGGGCGGGGCTACCACCGCCACGGACGTTGGGTCCAACGAGTGGAGCCGCCGCCCGGTCACGCCGTACCGCCGAGCCACCCGGTGCCGCCGGGCGGACCGGGCCGTACCGGTCAGTCGAAGATCGGGCCGATGGTGCGGGAGCGCTTCAGCTCGTAGAAGCCGGGGGTGCCGGCGACCAGGAGCACGCCGTCCCAGAGCCGTCCGGCCGCGTCGCCCTTGGGGGCCGGGGTGACAACCGGGCCGAAGAAGGCGACCGTCTCGCCGTCGACCGGGCCGGGGGCGTGAATCACCGGGGTGCCGACGTCGTTGCCGACCGGACGCATGCCGGCCTCGTGGCTGGCGCGCAGCGCCTCGTCGTACTCGGTCGAGTCGGCGGCGGCGGCGAGCGACGGGTCCAGGCCGACGTCGGCGAGGGCGGCCTCGTACAGCGCCGGGCCGCGCTTCTCGCCGCCGGGGTGAATCCGGTTGCCGAGCGCGGTGTAGAGGTCCCGCACCGCCTTCTGGCCGTACTTCTGTTCGACGGCGATGCAGAGACGCACCGGACCCCACGCCGTCTTGAGGAATTCCCGGTAGGTTTCCGGCAGCTCGTCCCGGCCCTCGTTGAGCACGGCCAGGCTCATCACCCGGAATTCGACGTCGACCGGGCGGACCTGCTCCACCTCCAGCAGCCAGCGGGAGGTCATCCAGGCCCAGGGGCAGGCCGGATCGAAGTACATCGTGACGCTCGCGCGCTCGGGCACGGCGACCTCCTTCACTATTCAAAAAAGGCGGATTGCCTCCCACCTGAACAAATCTTCACCCCGGGGGTACCGGAACAGCACCGAGATGAGACCGTGAGTTGGACCACCCCCGCCCGCTCCCCTACGTGAAACACTCGACGGGAGCCACCGGGGGTGGATCTTCGCTGTCAGTGGGGACAGCGGGCGAACTGCGGATGGAGACTAAACGTGCCGGGAGTGCGCAACCTTACCCAGGTCGAGGCGACCGAGCGGGCCCGCCTGCTCGACGTCACCGGGTATGACATCAGCCTGGATCTGACCTCCGGCGGCCAGGCCGCCGACAATCGCACCTTCCGTTCGGTGACCGAGGTCAGGTTCCGTTGCGCCGAGCCGGGTGCCGGCACCTTCATCGAGGTGGCCGCGGACTCGGTCCGCACCGCCACCCTGAACGGCACGCCCGTCGACCTGGGCACCTGGTCCGCCGAGACGGGCCTCACCCTGACCGACCTGGCGGCCGAGAACACCCTGGTCGTCGACGCCGACTTCCTCTACTCCGCGAGCGGGCAGGGTCTGCACCGCAGCGTCGACCCGGTGGACGGCGAGACCTACCTCTACAGCCAGTTCGAGACGGCCGACGCCCAGCGGGTGTTCGCCTGCTTCGACCAGCCCGACCTGAAGAGCGTCTACACCTGGCACGCCACCGTCCCGGTGCACTGGCGGGCCATCTCGAACATGCCGGTGACCGCCGAGGAGACCGACGGCGGCGCGACGAAGACCGTCCACTTTGCCGAGTCGGCCCGGATGAGCACCTACATCACCGCGCTCTGCGCCGGCCCGTACCACGAGGTCCGGTACAGCCACGACGGCATCAGCATGGGTTACTACTGCCGGGCCAGCATGGCCGAGCACATGGACGCCGACGACCTGCACCTGATCACCACGCAGGGCTTCGACTTCTTCCACGAGCAGTTCGGGGTCCGCTACCCGCTGCCCAAGTACGACCAGCTCTGGGTGCCCGACTTCAACGCCGGTGCGATGGAGAACTTCGGCTGCGTCACCCACTCGGAGACGCACTACATCTTCCGCTCCCAGGTCACCGACTTCGAGTACGAGCAGCGGGCGAACACGATCCTGCACGAGCTGGCCCACATGTGGTTCGGCAACCTGGTCACCATGCGCTGGTGGAACGACCTGTGGCTGAACGAGTCGTTCGCCGAGTGGGCCAGCCACTGGGCCAACACGCACGCCACCCGGTTCTCCGACGCGTGGACCACCTTCCTGTCCATCCGGAAGAACTGGGGCTACCGGCAGGACCAGCTCTCCTCGACCCACCCGGTCTACTGCGAGATGCCCGACCTGGAGGCGGTCGAGGTCAACTTCGACGGAATCACGTACGCCAAGGGCGCCAGCGTGCTCAAGCAGCTCGTCGCGTACGTGGGCGAGGAGCCGTTCCGGGCCGGTCTGCGCAGCTACTTCGGCCGGTACGCCTGGGGCAACGCCACCTTCGACGACCTGCTCTCCGAACTGGAGACGGCCTCCGGCCGGGAGCTGCGCAAGTTCGCCGCCCAGTGGTTGGAGACGGCGCAGGTCAACACGCTGCGCCCCGAGGTGGAGATCGCCACCGACGGCACCTACCAGCGGGTCGTCGTACGCCAGGAGGCCCCCGCCGACTACCCGACCCTGCGTACGCACCGGATCGGGGTCGGCCTGTACGACCTGCGCGACGGCCGGCTGGTCCGGCGGGACCGGCTCGAGGTCGACGTGTCCGGTGAGGCCACCGAGCTGACCCAGCTCGCCGGGGTGGCGGCGCCGGACGTGCTGCTGCTCAACGACGACGACCTGACCTACGCCAAGCTGCGCCTCGACGAGCGCTCGATGGCAACCGTGGTGCAGCACGTCAGCGCGTTCGAGTCGTCCCTGCCCCGGGCGCTGTGCTGGGCCGCCGCCTGGGACATGGTGCGCGACGCCGAGTTGTCCGGCCGCGACTACGTCGCGCTGGTGCTGGCCGGGCTGCCCGCCGAGAGCGACATCAACCTGGTCACCCAGACCCTGCGTCAGGCCGCCAGCACGCTTGCCATGTACGCCGACCCGGACTGGGCACCCACCGGTTGGGCGGACCTGGCGCGTACGGCCAGGACCGCGGTCCGGCTGGCCGAACCGGGCAGCGGACTCCAGCTCGCCTGGGCCCGGGCCTACGCCTCCGCGGCCCGGTCCGAGGAGGACCTGGCCACGCTGCGCGGCTGGCTCGACGGCACCGACGTGCCGCAGGGGCTGGCCATCGACACCGAGCTGCGGTGGACCCTGCTGCGGGCCCTGGTCGCCACCGGTGCCGCCGGCATCCCCGAGATCGACGCCGAGCTGGCCGGTGACCGGACCGCGAGCGGTGAGCGCGAGGCCGCGCTGACCCGTGCGCTGGTGCCGACCCCGGAGCACAAGGCCGAGGTCTGGGCGTCGCTGACCGGCGACGAGATCCTGCCGAACTGGCGCAGCCGGGCACTGTTGCAGGGCTTCCAGCACCCGGCGCAGGTGGAGCTGAGTGCGGCGTACACCAGCAGGTACTTCGAGGCGCTCGGTCGGGTGTGGGCGAGCCGGGACAGCGAGCCCGCCCAGGAGTTCGTCATCCTGGCCTACCCGGCCTACCAGGTCAGCGCGGACACCGTTGCCGCCACCGACGAGTGGTTGGCCCAGGAGGGCCACCCGGCACCGTTGCGCCGGCTGGTGTCCGAGGGCCGCGACGGTGTGGTCCGGGCGATCAAGGCTCGGGCCCGCGACGCCGCGACCGCCTGAGCAGACGGAAGAGACCCGGCCTCGGCACCGATTCGATTCGGTGCCGAGGCCGGGTCTTCTGTCTACGGTGTAGCGGGTCTGCCCTACGCCTTGCCGGCGCGGCTGGCGAGCTGGTCGAGGCCGCTGATGATGCCGCCGGCCAGGTCGCCGCCACCGAAGGCGGCCACCATGGACAGTGCGGCCAGCTTGGCGTCCCGGTCCGGGATCCGCTTGCGGGCCTCGGCGCCGGTGACCACCTCCAGCAACCGCTGGTTCGGCGAGACGGCGATCAGGACCGACCGGTCCGGCTCGGCGAGCTGGTCCAGCAGCCGCACCGCGTGTTCGCGTACGGGCTCGTCGAGGGCGCCGACGTAGACCGTGAAGGTCAACTCGCTGCCCTGGTCGGCGAGGCGGAGGGCCTCGTCGATGCGGAGCAGTTGGCGGGTCGAGAACGGGCCGTCGAGCACGTCCGGGTGACCGGTCTGCTCCGGCTGCGCCGGGCTGTACTCCGTCATGGTCTGCTCACCAGCGGTCACTTGCGCCTCCCGTTGTGCCCGCCTGACTCGGCGTACCCGTGGTCTCGGTCTCCGCGCCGGTCAGCTCGGCGGTCCGGCCGCTGGCCCGCAGGGCCGCGGCGGCCGATCCGGCCAGGTTCTCCGGCGCGGACAGGAACCAGACCGGGGTGAAGTCGAATGGCCGTCCCGGCCGATACCGTCGAGCACTCCGTCCGCCGCTACCGGCGAGCGCCAGCACGGCGATCACCAGCACCACGGCGGCCGGGATCCCGACGAAATACAGCAAGGTGTCGGTAACCGTCCACTGCTCGGTAGCAGACAACCTCAACGCTCCCAGGCGTGATAGGGACCAAACACCCGGCCCAGGGTTGGGCGGCCAGGCTGCCGGTCCGCTCCGACTCAGACGTTGTCAACGGTATCGGAGTGCGGCGCGCCGTGTATCTCGGGGTGGCGATCCCACCCGCCGCTGACCTGCGTGCGGTACGGCGGCGAGAGCGTGGATCGGCCCTCGTCGCCGTACCGTGGACGGGTTTTGCGCGGATAGCGGGCAACCGGACACCGCCCGGCAGGCGAGGCGATACCGCCCGGCCGGTCTACTCCCCGACCGTACGGGCGAGCGCGTCGGCAAGCCGCCAGCAGTCGTGGTACGTCGAGTAGAGCGGAACCGGTGCGGCCCGGATCACGTCCGGCTCGCGTGAGTCGGTGAACACACCGTGCTCGAACCGGAGCCGTCGGGCCAGGTCGGCGGCGCTGCCCCGGCCGATCCGCAGGGAGAGCTGGGCGCCGCGTCGTTGCGGGTCGCGCGGGGTCAGGACGCTGATCGGCCGGGTCGCGACCACCTCGTCGAGCAGGCGTTCGGCGTACGCGGTCAACCGGATGCTCCGTTCGCGCAGCGCGGCCATGCCGACGGAGTCGAAGAGTTCCAGCGAGGTCCGGACCGGGCCCATGGCGAGGATCGGCGGGTTGGAGATCTGCCAGGCGTCGGCGGTGGCCGGCGGCCGGATCTCCGCCGTCATCTCGAACCGGGTCGCCGGCTCGTTGCCCCACCAGCCGTCGAACCGGGGCAGGTCGGTTTTGCCGAGGTGCCGTTCGTGGACGAACGCGGCGCCCACCGACCCCGGCCCCGAGTTCAGGTACTTGTACGTGCACCAGGCGGCGAAGTCCACCTCCCAGTCGTGCAGGTGCAGCGGCACGTTGCCGGCGGCGTGGGCGAGGTCCCAGCCCACCACCGCACCGGCGGCGTGACCGGCCCGGGTGATCGCCTCGATGTCCATCAGCTCGCCGGTGAGGTAGTTCACCCCGCCGAGCAGCACCAGGGCGACCCGGTCACCCTCCCGGTCGAGGTAGTCGAGCACGTCGGAGGTGCGCAGGTTCTCCTCGCCCGGTCGGGCCCGCAGCCGTACCACCGTGTCGTCGGGGTCGAGGCCGTGGAAGGCGGCCTGGCTGCGGACCGCGTAGCTGTCCGAGGGGAACGCGGTGTCCTCGATGACGATCCGGGTGCGGGCGCCGGAAGGCCGGTAGAACGAGACCATCAGCAGGTGCAGGTTGACCGTGAGGGTGTTCATCACCACGGTCTCCGCCGGGAGCGCGCCGACCAGTCGCGCGGCCGGGCCGGTGAGCAGACCGACGTACGGCGTCCAGGGGCGGGCCCCCTCGAAGTGGCCCTCGATCGCCAACCCCGCCCACTTGTCCAGCTCCTCCAGCAGCTCGGTACGGGTCGCCCGGGGCTGCAGACCGAGGGAGTTGCCAACCAGGTACGCGCTGTCGGCGTACCGGCCGCCCTCGGCCGGCGGGATCAGGAACAGGTCCCGGTGCCCCGGATCGGCGGCGTCGAGACGGTGGGCTTCTTCTTCGGCAGCGTGCATCTGTGCGTCCACTTCACGAAAGGGGTGGTTCCGGTACCCGGTCGGTCGGGCGCTCGTCACATCAGCGTCCGGGCCGACCACAGCTCGGGAAAGACCGTACGGGCCATGCTCCGTTGCAGCCAGGCCACGCCGCCCGAGCCGCCGGTGCCGGCCTTCGCGCCCATCGCCCGCTGGGTCGCCTTCAGGTGCTGGTAACGCCAGTCGCCGAACTGCTCGCCGACCTCGGCCAGCGCCTCGCCGAGCATCCGCAGGTGGTTGTCCGGGCCGGTGTCCCGGTAGATCTCGACCCAGGCCAACTCGACCGCCGGGTCCGGCTCGGCCGGCTCGGTGAGGTCCCGGTCGAGCAACGCCGCCGGCAGGTCGAAGCCGCGGCGGTCGAGCAGCACCAGGACCTCGTCCCAGAGGCTCGGGGCGTGCAGGGCGTCGACCAGGGCCTCGTACACGGCCGGCTGGCGGCGGAACGGGCGGACCAGCGAGGCGGTCTTCAGGCCGAGCAGGAACTCCAGTTGGCGGTACATCGCGGACTGGAAACCGGAGCCCTCGCCGAGCAGGTCGCGGAACTTGTTGAAGTCGGCCGGGGTCATCCAGCGCAGGCCGTGCCAGGCCGCGTTCAGCCCCTCCAGGTGCAGCGCCGCCCGGCGCAGCGAGGGCAGGGCGCCCCAGACGTCGTCGTCGCGCAGCCGCTCCCGGGTCTCGCGCAGTTCGAAGCAGGTCAGCCCGAAGTAGAGCTCCATGATCTGGCTGATCATCAGGAACGACATCTCGCCCGGGTCCTTGCTCAGCGTCTGCTGCAACGTGTGCAGGGTGCTGGCGTGCACGTACGCGTCGTACGGCGTCCGGTCGGCGAACTCCAGCGTCGGCTCGCCCGCGTTGGCAACCGCCCGGGCGGCCCGCTCGTCGGCGTTCACCGTACGGATCACCGCGCCGGTCGGTACCGGGTCCCCGGTCGTCGCCACCGCCGCTGCCCCGCTCTCCGTGTGCCCCATCGCCAGTCCCCTTTCCGTCCGTCGGCATCGCGTCCCGTCGGCCCAGCGTCATGATCTCTCCGGCGAGGGCTCGTACGGAATGCCGAACAAACGGCACCTGAGCGTTCCGACCCTCCGGATCAGCGGCTAGTTTGAGAAATCACCTCACGAAGGAAAGGTCGGTCGCGTGGACGACATGGACTGGGCGCTGCTGCGCGAGTTGCAGGCCGACGCCCGGCTCTCGTACAGCGAGCTGTCCCGGCGGGTGCACCTGTCCCCACCGGCGGTCGCCGAGCGGGTCCGCCGGCTGGAGGAGGCCGGGGTGGTGACCGGCTACCACGCCCATGTCGACCTGGCCCGTGCCGGTCGCAGCGTGGTGGCACTGATCCGGATGTCCTGTTACGGCCCCCGGTGCATCCTGCGCGACCCGTCCGTGACCGGTTGGCCGGAAGTGCTGGAGATCCACCGGATCACCGGCGACGCGTGCAGTGTGCTGAAGGTCGCGGCCGGGTCGATCGACGCGTTCGAGCAGGTGATCGACCGGCTCGCCCCGTACGGCCAGCCGTCGAGCACGATGGTGCTCTCGTCCCCGCTGAACTGGCACCCGGTGACACCTCTGCCGGAGCAGTCCACCCCCTGAGCAGGAGCGTCCGCCGCCGGAGCCGACCGACCTCGCGATCGGGCGTGATTCGCGGAGCCGGGTGGGAACACCCTGAGCGACGCGGACCACGCGGTGGCCGGCCGGATGGCCGGAAGGGGGAGGTCATGCAGGGTCGATCAGCAGTGCGTCGAGCGCTCCTCTCGACGGCCGGGGTGATCGCGCTGGCCGCGCCGGCGACGCCGGCCGCAGCGGCGCCGACCCCGACGCCGATGCAGAGCAGCAACGCCTTCGTGGAGGTCACCCCGAACACCGCCCAACCGGGCACCCGGGTGAACATCCGGGCCAGTTGCGACCAGACCAACAACAACCAGGCGACGGTGGAGTCGCAGGCGTTCGGCCGGGTGGTCGTACGACCGAACAACGGCTTCCTCACCGGGGCGGTCACCATTCCGGGCAACCGGGCGCCGGGCACCTTCGACGTGAACCTGACCTGCCCGAACGGTAATACCGCGCACACCACCCTGACCGTGGTGAACATGAGCAAGCCGACCCAGGGTCCGGCCACCGGCGGTGGCGGTACGGCCGGCGGCTTCGGCGGCCCCGTGGTGCTGGCCGGCGGCCTGGCCGTGATCCTGCTCGGCGGCGGCCTCTGGCTGTTCAGCGCCCGTCGTCGGCCCTCGACGGGCCCCTGAGTCAGCCGGGCCGATGGGCGGTCGCCTCGCGCCGGTCCGGGCGGCGCACAGCCGGGTGTGCCGCCTCGCCGCGCGGCTCGCCACCGAGGCGTCGGCGGCGAGCATCGTCACCCCGGACACCGCCGACCGGGTCGCCCCCGGAATGCTCCGCCCCGACCGGGCCCGGGCGGCCGGATCGGGTCACGCCGTCGGGACGGCCCGTGCGGTCGGCACCGTCCGGCCGCCCGGCCAGCGGGTCACCCGGACCCGTCAGGTACGCCGACGCCCCGGACCGATACCGATCATCATCGTGCTGATGGGCCTGATCATCACCGGGTTCGGGGTGCAGTACGTGACCGGCACCAACTTCCTGCCCGGTTTCAGCTCCGGCAGCCGGCCACCCCCGCGCAAGTTCCCGGTCATGGAGCCGAGCCCGCCGACCGCCGTCGCGATCCACTCGCTCGACGTCCGGGCCCGGGTGCACCGGGTCGGGATCGCACCGGACGGTTCGATCGCCGTACCGCCGCCCGACCGTTACCAGGAGGCCGGCTGGTACGACCAGAGCCCCACCCCGGGCCAGTACGGACCGTCCGTCATCGTCGGCCACGTGGACACCCGTACCGGTCCGGCGGTCTTCCACGACCTGGCCGACATCCGGCCCGGCGCCGAGATCGAGGTCACCCGGATGGACCGCTCGGTGGCCGTCTTCGAGGTGAACTCCGTCAAGCGGTACGACAAGTCGGAACTCCCCACCGAGCAGGTGTTCGACGACTTCGACCGCCCCGGCCTGCGCCTGATCACCTGCGGTGGTCGGTGGGTGGGCGGCACGACCGGGTACGCCGACAACGTGGTGGTGTTCGCCTCACTGGTCTCCGCCCGACCGCCCAAGTGAGCCGGCCGACCGGGTGGGTGATGATTCAGGCGGCTATTTCGGCGTCGCGCAGGTCGAGCCAGTCGGCCCAGCGCGGGTCGGGCGCCCGGTGGCCGAGGACCCGCCAGGCCGTGCCCTTGGGCGGGGCCGGCAGGGCGTGCAGCCGCCATCCCAGCTCGGCCGGGGTCTTGTCACCCTTGCTGTGGTTGCACTTGGCGCAGGCCGCGACGACGTTCTCCCAGGCGTGCCGGCCGCCCCGGCTGCGCGGGAAGACGTGGTCGATGGTCTCGGCCGGACCCCGGCAGTAGGCGCACCGCCAGCCGTCCCGGGCGAAGATCGCCCGACGGGAGAGACCGACGTGGCTGCGGTACGGCACCCGGACGAAGCGGGTCAGGCGGACCACCGAGGGAACGGGCAGGGAGTTGCGGGCGCTGTGCAGCATGCCCTCGCCGTCGGCGACGCAGACTGCCTTCGCGGAGAGCACGAGAATCGCTGCTCGACGCACCGAAACGACACACAGTGGCTCATACGTAGCGTTGAGCACCAACGAGCCGGAGCCCACCGTGGGTCGTATGTCAGGCATCGCGATCACCCTCCCGCGTTCTGTCTTGCGCCCCGCTCCTGTCATCTGCCGTGTGTCGACCGACGGCGCGGATCGTCACCGACCGCGGCCGACGCCGGCAGATCACCGGCGTCCGTGCGCCAATAGTCCCCGATGGGACCCCCGATTGCACGTACTAATCCGGGGTCCCTCATGAAGCTTTTGTGTCGCGTGGCAGGATGACCGGTTCCGTCCGGTTAACCCGAGGGCCTTCCGGCGTACGCGCGCGCGGCGGACACACCTCCCGGCGGCCTTCTGCGGCGGGGCGCCCGGCGGCCACGGCCGGCGGTGCGGTACGAAAGCAGGCGTGAATCTCGCGATCCTGTCCGTCGTGCCGACACCGAGCCCCTCGGTCACCTCGACCTCGACCCCCGGCCCCAGCCAGAGCTGCCTGGACAGCTTCCTGTGCCGGGCGGTGCTGGACGCGACCGACACCCCCTGGTTCGCCGAGGGCAGCTACTACATCCTGATCAAGCCGCTGCGGATCATCGCGATCGTGCTGGTCGCGATGCTGATCCGGTGGCTGCTGCACCGGACCATCAGCCGCCTGGTCGACGCCACCGCCGAGGGGGTGCCGACCGTACTCAAGCCGCTGCGGGAGCGGATCCCGACCGCCGCGGTCGATCCGGCCCTGGTGGTTCCGGAGCGGCGGCGGCAACGGGCCGCGGCGATCGGCTCGGTGCTGCGCAGCCTGGTCACGGCGGTGGTCTTCGGGATCGCCGTACTGCTCGTGCTGAGCGAGCTGAGTTTCAACCTGGCTCCCCTGCTGGCCAGCGCCGGTATCGCCGGGGTGGCGCTCGGCTTCGGCGCCCAGACGCTGGTCAAGGACCTGATCGCCGGTCTGTTCATGCTGCTGGAGGACCAGTACGGGGTGGGCGACACGGTCGACCTCGGCGAGGCCACCGGTGTGGTGGAGGCGGTCGGGTTGCGGATCACCACGATCCGGGACGGCCGGGGCGTGCTCTGGTACATCCGCAACGGCGAGATCATCCGGGTCGGCAACAAGAGCCAGGGCTGGGCCATGGTCGTGGTCGACATGCCGATCGGCTTCGCCGGTACGGAGGAGGCGACCGCGGTGCTGCGTACGGCGGCGGCATCGGTGGCGATGGACCCGGAACTCGCACCGGAGATCGTCGAGGCGCCGGAGGTGCTCGGCGTCGAACAGGTGACGGTGGACGGTGCGGTGATCCGTACGGTGATCAAGACGACGGCGGACGGCCAGTTGCCGGTCGGGCGGGAGCTGCGCCGGCGACTCGCCGAGGCCCTGGAGAACTCCGGCATCACCGCCCAGATCGCGGCCTCCCGGATGTACGTGCGGTCGCCGTCGCCGCCGCCCGAGGGGCACGAGACCGGCCAGGGCGGGGCCACCTGAGCGGGGCCGGAGACGGGCACGAACGCGGGATCGGGCGGCGGAATCCCGGGTCGCCGGCCCGCAGGGGTCGCGGACCACACGGGTGGTCAGGTATCGTCCGTTCGTTCAGTCAACCATGCGACGATCTACCCTTTCGCACTAGCCAGATGTCTGACGATCGGGCAGAATCCGGGACAAGCTCCTCTCACAGCGTGACGAAGACAACGTTGCCCCCTACGTCTGACAAACGTTTCCCGACGGCTCCATCTTGAGTGGTCAGCGGTCGAGAACGATGGAGGCCCCCGTGTCCGACGCGACACGTACGCCCGAAGGGCCGGCTACCTTCCGCGAGGTGTTCGCACAGCCGGAGTTCCGGGCGCTGTACACGGCCAACGCGTTCTCCTGGCTCGGCGATTACCTGGCCCGGGCCGCCGTCACCGTACTCGTCTTCCAGGAGACCCGGTCGGTGACGCTCTCCGCCGCCGCGTTCGCGGTGAGCTTCCTGCCCTGGCTGGTCGGTGGTCCGCTGCTCGCCACGCTGGCGGAGCGTCACCCGTACCGGACCGTGATGGTGGTCTGCGATCTGACCCGGATGGTGCTGATCGGCATCATCGCGATCCCCGGCCTGCCGATCCCGGTCATCCTGTTGCTGCTCTTCGCCGTGACCCTGGCCAACCCGCCCAGTCAGGCGGCCCGGTCGGCGTTGCTCCCGATGCTGCTCACCGGTGACCGCCTGGTGGTCGGCCTGGCGGTCAGCACCAGCACCGGCCAGGCCGCGCAGATCGTCGGGTACGTGCTCGGCGCCTCCGTCGCCACGCTGAACCCGAGCGTCGCACTGCTGATCAACACCGGCACCTTCGCGCTCTCGGCCGTGCTGATCCGGTTCCGGATCCACCAGCGCCCGGCCGCGATGACCGAGGCGCACCGCAGTCACCTGCTCCGGGAGACCGCCGAGGGCTTCCGGCTGGTCTTCGGCACGCCGGTGCTGCGCGCGATCGCCATCGTGGTCTTCGCCTCGATGCTCTTCGCCATCGTGCCGGAGGGCCTGGCCGCCGGTTGGGCGGCCAAGTTCGCCGCGATCTCGGATCCCGACCATCCCGGACGCGGGCTCACCCAGGCGATGATCATGATCGCCAGTCCGGTCGGCTTCATCCTCGGTGGCCTGACGATCGGGCGGGGCCTGCGGCCGGAGCTGCGCCGGACGTTGATCCGCCCGTTCGCGGTCCTGGCCCCCCTCGCCCTGGTGCCGGCACTGCTCAACCCGACCCCACCCCTGGTCGCACTGATGGCGCTGGTCAGCGGCTTCGCCGTGGCCGGCCTGCTGCCGGTCGCGAACGGGCTGTTCGTGCAGGCGCTGCCGCCCGGTTTCCGGGCTCGGGCGTTCGGCGTGATGAGCAGCGGGATGCAGGTCCTCCAGGGCGGGGCCGTACTGGTCACCGGGGTCCTGGCGGGGCGGTTCGACATCCCGACCGTGGTGGGGCTCTGGAGCGCCGGTGGCGTACTGCTGATGCTGGTCGTCGCGACCCAGTGGCCCAGCACCGCCGAGTTCAACACCGCCATCGCCGAGGCCACCAGGCAGGCCAGGGCGGGTGAGGGCCTCACACCGCCGCAACGGTCGACGGACGAGCCGGTCGGCGAGCGGGCGCCCGGCTCACCCGGCGCGCCGACCGGCGTCAGCACCCTGTGATCAAGGCCGCGCCGCCCACACCGCGCCCGATCGATGCGCACCTGGCAGGATGGAACGGTGACGTCTCCAGGTGAGGGCGACCAGGCGGGTACGCCGACGACCCTGTTCGAAGCGATCGGCGGCGAGCCGACCTTCCGCAAGCTGGTCGACGAGTTCTACGTCGGCGTCGCCACCGATCCGCTGCTCCGCCCGCTCTATCCGGAGGAGGATCTCGGGCCGGCGGCCGACCGGATGACCCTGTTCCTGATGCAGTACTGGGGCGGGCCGAACACCTATTCCCAGCAGCGGGGACACCCGCGGCTACGGATGCGGCACGCGCCGTTCCGGGTCGGGCCGGCCGAGCGGGACGCCTGGCTGCGGGCGATGCGCCGGGCGGTGGACAGCCTGGACCTGCCCCGGGAGTACGAGCAGACGCTCTGGGACTACCTGGAGCGCGCCGCGTACTTCATGGTGAACACCGACGACGGCGAGCCCGCCACCCCGCCCCGAATCGGCTGACCGGCGCGGGCCGGGGCGACCTCTACAGCAGGGCGCCCTCGTCGTGCAGCCAGTCGACGAAGGTGGTCGCCATCGCCGCGCCGCAGTCGAGCACCTCGACCAGCAGGGCGTCGTGGGCGCCGGCCCGCATCGGCACCTGCATTTCGGCGTAGATCGGCAACTGGCCGCGCTCGGTGGGGTCACCCACGTACGCCTTGGCGAAGCGCTGGGCGTGATTCCACTCGTTGACCACCCGGTAGGCCCGGTCGGCCCAGTCCGGCGGCACGGTGGAGTACGGCCGGGCGCGCATCACCAGGATCTCGTCCTCGGGACCTTCGAGCGTGAACAGCACCGCGTGCCGCTCCCACATCGCGAGCAGGCTGCCGTCGCCGTCGGCGAGGTAGCGCACGTCGAGCAGGTCGAGTGCGTCCCCGAGCCGGCGCAGGGTCACCGGCGCGACGATGGCCGGCACAACCGGCGTGGGTCGTTCGGTTACCGCGGGTGGTTCCGCGGAATCGGAGTCGTGTTCCGGTTCTCGTGGTGCGGGCGGTCCGACCCGGACGGCCTCGTCCACGGAGATCCTGCTTCGAGTCTCCGGCTCACCGCTCGCGGCGGTGTGACCGGGGCGCCATGACCACCACGGCATTGCTCGCACACCTCGCTCCCCAGCGGATCCAGTCGCCTACGGTGCGTTGGATCCGAGGGACGACGGTACCCGGATAGCCGTTCCGAAGCATCCCCCCACCGGATGCCCATGACCAGAGGAACTATATAGCATCAACCGTTCAGGCGATCTCAAACCGGCATGATCGACAATTGACTCGCTTTTAGTGACCATGCAGCTCCGTAGGGTGCCGAAAGCCCGGTCCACCGGCCGGTCACCCGAACCTGGACCAGGTCCGGCCCGCCCGCCCCGGTCCGACCCGATTCGACCGGGCCCTCGTGCTCCGGTCCGGCCGCCTCACCCGAACCGAGAAAGCCCATCCGGACCACCGCCTGCACCAGGCGCTGCGACACCTCGGTCCGCTCCCCCGGCCCGGCCGGCGTCGACCCGGTGACCACCACGGCCACGTGGTCGAGCAGCGCGTCCCGCAGCACCCGCTGACCCACCGCCCGGCCACCCACCCCGTGGTCGGCCGCGTCGCGCAGGGTGCCGGCCGCGGCGACGGCGATCCGGCGTACGTCCGCGCCCGGCATCGTCTCCACGAGCTGACCGGTCGACCCGGGCAGCGGCCACTTCCAGTCCGCGTCCCGGCGGGGCGGCAGAGCCGTGCCACCCCGCGCCAGCTCGGCCAGGAGCGCGTCCGCGGCGACCGTGACATCACCCGGACCGGCCCCGGCCACCGTCCGGCCGACCAGCACCGCCCACGGCAGGCGGGCCCAGAGCGTGGTACGACCGGCCGGCCCGGCCGGACGCAGTCGTACCACCGCCGCCGGGTCCAGCCGGGTCAGCCGGGCCAGGAAGGCGCCCGCGTCGGCCACCCCGGTCAGCCCGTGCCCGCCCGACACCGGCGCGGCCGGCACCGGAGCGGGCTCGGCGGGCCCGGTCACGGCAGCAGGTACGGCCGCAGGAAGGCCCGTTCGTCCTCGGTCAACCGGCGCGGTCGCCCGTGTTCGAGGTCGTACGGCACCAGCACCGAGCGGGCCTTGCTGGCCAGCACCTCGCCGTCGAACAGCTCGTACCCGATGGTGAACCGGGAGGCCTTGATCTCCTCCACCCACAGCTCCACCCGGACCGTCGGCGCCTGCTCGGCGGTGGCCCGGCCCAGGGCGTAGTCGACCGGACGCAGGTAGTCCACCTCGTGCCGGGCGATCACCACCCCCTCGACGAACGAGCTGAGCCCCCAGGCCCGGCCGCCGACGAACATCAACGCCACCCGGGCCTCCTCGTACAGGGTGAGGAAGCGGGCGTTGTTGACGTGCCCGTACGCGTCCAGGTCCGACCAGCGCAGGGCGCAGTGGTAGACGTACCGGGCCGCCGGGGGGTGCTCGGCCACGGTCGGACTAGTCACGGGTGAGCTTGCGGTAGGTCACCCGGTGGGGTCGGGCCGCCTCCGCACCGAGCCGGTCGATCTTGTTCTTCTCGTACGCGTCGAAGTTGCCCTCGAACCAGAACCACTTCGCCATGTTCTCGTCGTCGCCCTCCCAGGCCAGGATGTGCGTCGCCACCCGGTCCAGGAACATCCGGTCGTGGGAGATGACCACGGCGCAGCCGGGGAACTCGAGCAGGGCGTTCTCCAGCGAGGAGAGCGTCTCGACGTCGAGGTCGTTGGTCGGCTCGTCGAGCAGGATCACGTTCCCGCCGATCTTCAACGTGAGCGCGAGGTTGAGCCGGTTGCGCTCGCCACCGGAGAGCACCTTGGTCGGCTTCTGCTGGTCCGGGCCCTTGAACCCGAACGCGGCCACGTACGCCCGGGACGGCATCTCGACCTTGCCGACCATCAGGTAGTCCAGACCGTCGGAGACGACCTCCCAGACGGTCTTGTCGCCGTCCAGGCCTTCCCGGTTCTGGTCGACGTACGACAGCTTGACGGTCTCGCCGACCTTCACCCCGCCGTCGGTCGGCTGCTCCAGCCCGACGATGGTCTTGAACAGGGTGGTCTTGCCGACGCCGTTGGGGCCGATGATGCCGACGATGCCGTTGCGCGGGAGGCTGAAGCTGAGGTGCTCGATCAGGGTCCGGTCGCCGAAGCCCTTGGTCAGGTCGTTCGCCTCGATCACCGTGTTGCCCAGGCGCGGGCCCGGCGGGATCTGGATCTCCTCGAAGTCGAGCTTGCGGGTCTTCTCCGCCTCGGTGGCCATCTCCTCGTAGCGGTCCAGCCGCGCCTTGGACTTGGTCTGCCGGGCCTTGGCGTTGGACCGGACCCACTCGAGTTCCTCGGTGAGCCGCTTCTTCATCTTGGCGTCCCGGCGACCCTCGACGGCGAGCCGGGCGGCCTTCTTCTCCAGGTAGGTGGAGTAGTTGCCCTCGTACCCGATGGCCCGGCCGCGGTCCAGCTCCAGGATCCAGCCGGCGACCTTGTCCAGGAAGTACCGGTCGTGGGTGATCGCCATGACGGTGCCGGCGTACTTGGCCAGGTGCTGTTCGAGCCACTGCACGCTCTCCGCGTCCAGGTGGTTGGTCGGCTCGTCGAGCAGGAGCAGGTCCGGCGCCTCCAGGAGCAGCTTGCAGAGCGCGACCCGGCGGCGCTCACCACCCGAGAGCTGGACGACGTCGGCGTCCGGCGGCGGGCACCGCAGGGCGTCCATGGCGAGTTCGAGCTTGGAGTCGATGTCCCAGGCGTCCTCGTTGTCCAACTCCTCCTGGAGCCGACCCATCTCCTCCATCAGCTCGTCGGAGTAGTCGGTGGCCATCTGCTCGGCGATCTTGTTGAACCGCTCCAGCTTGGCCTTGGTCTCCGCGACCGCCTCCTCGATGTTGCCGAGGACGGTCTTGGCGTCGTTGAGCGGCGGCTCCTGCGCGAGCATGCCGACGGTGTAGCCGGGCATCAGCCGGGCCTCGCCGTTGCTCGGCCGGTCCAGCCCCGCCATGATCTTGAACAGGCTGGACTTACCGGCGCCGTTCGGGCCGACCACACCGATCTTGGCCCCGGGCAGGAAGCTCAGCGTCACGTTGTCGAGCACGACCTTGTCGCCGTGCGCCTTGCGCGCCTTTTCCAGAACGTAGATGTACTGGGCCACGGTGCGGCCTACCTCCAGAGTCTGCGGAACAGGGAGCTTTGCCCGGGCCCGGAAGCCTGCGAGCGCGAGGCGCGAGCCGGGGTCGACTCCGCGCGGGCCGTCGTCAATCCTGACAGGTGGAGCCCGGTACGCCCACATCACCCCGCCGGAGCACCCGAGGTGGGACGAAAGGGAACGATATCGCCAAGATCACTTGTCGGTTTGCCCCGGCCGTCCCGCAGGGCAGTAAGAGTGGCACCGCGAGGTAGGAGCCACAGCTACGCTCAGTACGCTCAGCGGTGGACTGCGGAATCACCGGAGGTGCACAGATCGTGACGGAACGTAGCTCGTTCGTGGTCGTGGCGAATCGTCTGCCGGTTGACGAGGTGACCACCCCAGAAGGTCGGCAATGGCGCCGGAGTCCGGGAGGCCTGGTCACCGCCCTGCACCCGGTCCTCGTGCAGCACCAGGGCACCTGGGTGGGGTGGGCGGGTGGTGTCGGCGCGGCCCCGGAACCGTTCGACCTCGAGGGCATCGGGCTGCACCCGGTCCCGCTCAGCTCCGAGGAACTCGAGCGGTACTACGAGGGCCAGTCGAACGCCACCATCTGGCCCCTCTACCACGACGCGGTGGAGACCCCTGCCTACAAACGTCGCTGGCGGGAGGCGTACCGGCTGGTCAACGCCCGGTTCGCGGAGGCCGCCGCCGAGGTGGCCGCGGAGGGCGCCACGGTCTGGGTGCAGGACTACCAGCTCCAGCTCGTGCCGGCGATGCTGCGGGAACTCCGTCCGGATCTACGGATAGGTTTCTTCCTCCATATCCCATTCCCGCCGATCGAACTGTTCATGCAGATGCCGCTACGCGCCGAGGTCCTGCGCGGACTGCTCGGCGCCGACCTGGTCGGTTTCCAGCAGCGGCTGGCCGCCCAGAACTTCGTCCGGCTGGCCCGGCACCTGCTCGGCCTGCGGTACGAGGGCCAGATGATCCAGGTCGACGGGCGGCAGGTGAAGGCCGGCGCGTTCCCCATCTCCATCGATGTCGCGGAGATGGAGCGGATGGCCGCCGACCCGGCGGTGCAGGCGCGGGCCAAGCAGATCCGGGCCGAACTCGGCGACCCGAAGACCGTCGTGCTCGGCGTCGACCGGCTCGACTACACCAAGGGCATCGAGCTTCGCCTCAAGGCCTTCCGCGAGCTCCTGGCTGACGGAAAGTTGACAGTTCCCGACGCCGTTATGGTGCAGGTCGCCACCCCGAGCCGCGAACGGGTCGAGCACTACCAGGCACTACGCGTGAAGGTCGAGCGCGAAGTTGGCCGGATTAATGGTGAATTTGGCCGGGTCGGCGTGCCTGCTGTTCACTATCTGCACCAGTCGTACAGTCGCAGTGAACTTGCCGCGCTCTACTGCGCGGCTGATGTGATGATGGTGACCCCACTGCGAGACGGAATGAACCTGGTGGCCAAGGAGTACGTTGCATCGCGCGCCGACTCTGGCGGCGCGCTCGTGCTCAGTGAGTTTGCCGGCGCCGCCACCGAGTTGCGCCAGGCCTTCCTCTGTAACCCGCACGACCCCGACGGGGTGAAGGACGCGCTGTTGCGCGCGGTCCACGTCGACAAGGTGGAAGCACGGCGGCGCATGCGGATCATGCAGCGCCACCTGCGTACCCACGATGTCGAACACTGGGCCCGGTCTTTCCTGAACGAGCTGGGCGTGCCCGAAACGGAGGCAGTGTGAGCACGTCCGTACTGGACACCGGGGCGATGGCCCTGGACTCGATCGATCCCGTGCTGCGGGACGCGATCGGGAGGATCGCCCGCTCACCCCAGTTACTCGTCGCCTGCGACTACGACGGCACCCTGGCGCCGATCGTCGAGGACCCGAGCAAGGCGGTACCGCTGCCCGAGTCGGTTGCCGCCGTACGCGCCCTGGCCGCCCTGCCGCAGACCACGGTCGCCGTGGTCTCCGGTCGGGCGCTGCGGGACCTGGCCACGCTCTCCCGGCTGCCGAGCGAGGTGCACCTGGTCGGCAGCCACGGATCCGAGTTCGACATCGGCTTCGTGGAGCGGCTCGCCCCCGAACTGGTCGAGGTACGCACCCGGCTGCGCAACGAGCTGCGCCGGATCGCCGCCGGTCAGCCCGGGGTACGCCTGGAGAGCAAGCCGGCCAGCATCGCCGTACACACCCGGGGGGCCAAGCCCGAGGTGGCGAAGCAGGTCGTCGAGGCGGTGACGAACGGTCCGGCGAGTTGGACCGGGGTGACCGTGACCCAGGGCAAGGAGGTCATCGAGCTGTCCGTGATCCCCACCCACAAGGGGACCGCGGTCGACCAGTTGCGTACCCAGATCTCGGCCAGCGCGGTGCTCTTCATGGGCGACGACGTGACCGACGAGAACGCCTTCGCGAACCTGCACGGACCCGACGTCGGTATCAAGATCGGCAGCGGGGAGACCCAGGCGGCCTACCGGGTCGCGGACCCGATCGAGGCGGCCCGGGTGCTCGGCCTGCTGCTCCAGGTCCGCCGCACCTGGCTGTTCGGCGAGCGGGCGGTGCCGATCGAGCGGCACTCGATGCTGGCCAACGGCCGTACGGTCGCGTTGCTCACACCCGAGGCGAAGGTCACCTGGCTCTGCCACCCCAAGCCGGACGCTTCGGCGATCTTCGCCGACCTGGTCGGCGGCCCGCCGGCCGGTCACTTCAGCGTCGCCCCCGACCGGGGCGGCCTGCCGCTGGGACAGCGCTACCGGCCCGGCACGATGACGGTGGAGACCCGCTGGTCGGGGCTGACCGTCACCGACTGGCTGGACCGGCCCTCGTCGGACAACGTCCCCAGCGGGTCGGCTGTCATCTCCGGCGACTCGACCCTGGTCCGGGTCCTCACCGGCTCCGGCCGGGTCCGGCTGGAGTTCGCTCCCCGGCCCGAGTTCGGCCAGGTAGCGGTCCAGCTCCAACCCCTCGCCGACGGGCTGCTGGTGCTCGGCTCCAACGAGCCGATCGCCCTCTACGCCCCCGGGATCGAGTGGAAGGTGGTCGCCGACGGCGGCTACGAGACCGCCCGTGCCGTGGTCGACCTCGCCGCCGCCGGCGGGTCGCTCACCCTCGAACTCCGCTTCGGCTCGCACAGCCTGGCCCACCACCGGGTACCGGTCGCCGAACGGCAGGCCGCCGCCGAACAGCCGTGGCGGGACTGGGTGGCCAGCCTGAAGCTCCCCACCCACGACCGCGAACTGGTCGCCCGCAGCGCACTCACCCTGCGTGGGCTCTGCCACGAGGCCACCGGTTCGATCCTCGCCGCCGCGACCACCTCGCTGCCCGAGGAACTGGGCGGCGTACGCAACTGGGACTACCGGTACTGCTGGCTGCGGGACGCGGCGATGACCGCACGCGCCCTGGTCGACCTCGGCTCACTCGGCGAGGCCGAGGCGTTCCTGCGCTGGGTCGACGGCTGCGTCGAGCGCACCGGCGGCCACCCGGAACGGCTGCACCCGCTCTACACGGTCGACGGCTACGAACTCGGCGCCGAAGCCGTGATCGACACCCTGCCCGGCTACGCCGGCTCCCGCCCGGTCCGGGTCGGTAACCTGGCCAACCACCAGCTCCAGCTCGACGTGTTCGGACCGATCGCGGACCTGCTCGCGGCCGTGGCCGACCTGCGCGGCTCGGTGCTGGAGACCGAGTGGCGGGTGCTCGAATCGATGGTCGAGGCGGTCAGCCGCCGCTGGCACGAACCCGACCACGGCCTCTGGGAGGCCCGCCTCCCCCCGAGGCACCACGTCTACTCCAAGGTCATGTGTTGGATGACCGTGGACCGGGCGCTGCACATCGTGCGTCGGCACGGCGGCGAGGAGCGGCCCGACTGGGTCGAGCTGCGCGACCGGATCGGGCACAACGTGCTCGAGTACGGCTGGCACGAGGGCGTCAGCGCCTACAGCGTCGCGTACGGTGACGAGGAGATGGACGCCTCCTCGCTCTGGATCGGCCTGTCCGGGCTGCTCCCCGACGACGACCCGCGCTTCCTGTCGACGGTGCTGAAGATCGAGGCCGACCTGCGCAGCGGACCGGTGGTGTACCGCTACCACTGGGACGACGGGCTGCCGGGGCGTGAGGGCGGCTTCCACATCTGCACGGCGTGGCTGATCGAGGCGTACCTGCGTACCGGGCGGCGGTCGGATGCCGAGGAGCTGTTCCGGCAGATGGTCGACACCGCCGGGCCGACCGGGTTGCTGCCGGAGCAGTACGACCCGTTGGTCGAGCGGGGGTTGGGTAACCACCCGCAGGCGTACAGCCATCTCGGGTTGATCCGGTGTGCGTTGTTGTTGGATTCTTCGGTCTGAGATTTGATGTGGGGTTGGGCCCCACCGTGCCCGGCGAGGGCCGTCAAGCTTGATCCCCTCGCCAGGCACGGTGGGGCCCAACCTTGACCCGTTGGGGTTTTGCTTCAGTGGTGACGCCTTGGGTTTGTGCTCCGGTCGGGTGGTCTGGCCGGAGCTTCTGCGTCTGGGTTCCGGTAGTCCTGGCGGAAGAATCGACGGGTACGGCGGTTTAGCCGGCGTTCGCGGAACGGTGGCCGGTACGGTCGGGCGTCGCGGTGAGTTCGGCCTCGATCAGGTTGGCGGCGCGGTCGGCGCCCCCGGCCTCGCGGGCCTGCCGCTTCAGGTCGGCGCTGCGAGCCACCACGTCGGGGTCTGCGGTGAGGGCGAGCAGCGTCTCGCGGAGCTCCACTGCGGTCACGGTCGCCGAGTCGACGACCCGGGCGACGCCGAGGGAGGCCAGTTGCTCGGCGTTCGCGAATTGGTCGGCCGCCTGCGGAACGGCGATCATCGGGGTCCCGCAGTAGATGCCTTCGCTGCTGCCGCCCATGCCGGCGTGGGTGACGAAGGCGTCCGCCTGCTCCAGCACTGCCAGCTGCGGCACCCATGGGCGGACCTCGACGCTGTCCGGGACGGGACCGAGTTCGGCGGGATCGACGTGGCTGCCGATCTGCAGAACGGTGTGCCAGCCGGGCAGGTCACCGAACGCGACGATGCAGCGGCGGTAGAACTCGGGCTGCCGGGTGAAGGCGGAGCCGAGGGAGACGAGCAGCACTTTCTCGACGCCGTCCGGACGGACCCAGGGACCCTGGTGGGAGCGGTCACCCAGGACCGGGCCGACGAAGCTGTAGACCGACCGGTCCACCCGGTCGGCGTTCGGCTGGAGCGCCTCCGGCGGCAGAACGAGGCTCCGCACCGGTCGGCCCTGGAACGCCATGCTGTCGGTGACCGACGAACCCTCCATGGTCAGCCACTTCTCGAACCGCTGGTAGTAGTCGGCGCCGCGCGGATCAGCCCGCATCGACTCGACGACGGGCGCCATCTCCTGCTCGTAGCCGTCCCAGGCCACGAACGTCGAGGACAGCTGGATGGCCGGAATCCCCCACTGCTCGCCGAGTAACCGAGCCGGCGCCCCGGCGATGTCGTAGAGGAACAGATCGGGCCGATCGCCGGCATAGGCGGCCCGCAACTGCGGCAGCATGGCGATGGCATCGTCGAGGAAGAGCGTGAGCTGCTCGATCGGATCGTCGGTTCCCGAGCCACCGTCGCTGGGCAGCGTGGATCCGTACGGTTTCAGCTCGGCGCCGGTGCCCTCGATGACCTCGGCGAAGGCGGGGTCATTGGCGTAGGTGACCCGGTGACCGCGCTGCACGAGGGTCCGGATGATCTCCAAGCTCGGGTTGACGTGGCCGTGGAACGGAATGCTGACCATGGCGATGTGCGGCACGGAATCTCCTGGGGTCTTTAAAGAGTCGAGACGTTTCGTCTCGCGACAAGGAGACCACGGCACCACGGGCGCGTCAAAACGAAACGGTTCGTCTCGTTGTAGGTTGTCGGTGTGACTCCACAGCCCGCCCGTCGCAACGAACAGTCCCGCCGCGCGATCCTCGCCGCCGCCCTGGAGCTGTTGACCGAGACCGGTTACCCGGCCCTGACCATCGAGGCGATCGCCACCCGCGCCGGGGTCGGCAAGCAGACCATCTACCGCTGGTGGCGTGGCAAGGGCGCGGTCATCCTGGACGCGCTCGTCGACAACAACCCGGAGGTCCCCGCCCTGCCCGACACCGGCGACCTGCGGGCCGATCTGGGCCAGGTCCTCCGGGCCACGGTCGCCGAGTTCGCCGATCCGCGGCTGTCCGCCACCACCCGCGCCATCACCATCGAGACACTCGCCGACGAGGAGTTGGCCGACCAGGCGCGCGACCGCCTGCTCCGTCCCCAGCTCGACGCGGTCCGGACCCGCCTGGAGGCCGCCCGCGAGGCCGGCCAGGTCCGCCCCGACGTCCCCTTGGACCAGGTGGTGGAGCTGCTGTTCGGCCCGCTTTACCACCGCTGGCTACTCCGCAACGGCCCACTGACCGACGACTACGCCGACGGCATCGTCGACCTGGCCGTCGCCGCCATCACCCCTCCCGGCACCCGTCCTGGCGGGTGACGCCGGGGCCGTGAACTACCGGAACCCGTCCGGGGTCAGGCGGTGGGGAGGGTGGTTACCACGTTGCCGATGATTACCACGGCTGGGGGGCGGATGTTGGCGGTGCGGGTGGCTTCGGCGACGGTGTCGAGGGTCGCTCGCAGGGAGCGCTGGGTGCCGGTCGTACCCTCCTGGACCACCGCCGTCGGCGTGCCCGGCGCCCGCCCGTGTGCCTGGAGGGTGGCGGCGATCGCGGGCAGGTTCTTCAGCCCCATCAGCACCACCAGGGTGCCGCGCAGTCGGGCCAGGGCGGCCCAGTCGACCAGGGATGCGGGGTCGTCGGGGGGCAGGTGACCGGAGACGACGGTGAACTCGTGCGCCACGCCCCGGTGGGTCACCGGGATGCCGGCGAGCGCAGGTGCGGCGATCGAGCTGGTCACACCGGGGACCACGGTGACCGGTACGCCGGCCGCCGCGCAGGCGAGCGCCTCCTCGCCGCCACGGCCGAAGACGTACGGGTCACCGCCCTTGAGCCGGACCACGAACGCCCCGGCCTGTGCCCGCTCGACCAGGATCCGGTTGATCTCCTCCTGGGTACGGGCCGGACCGTAGGGGATCTTGGACGCGTCGACCAGTTCGACGTCGGGTCGGAGCTCGTCCAGGAGCAGTCCGGGCACGAGCCGGTCCGCCACCACGACGTCGGCCTCGGCGAGCAGCCGGCGCCCCTTGACCGTGATCAACTCGGGGTCACCGGGGCCGGAGCCGACCAGGACCACCCGGCCGACCCCCGGTGGGCGCCCGTTGGCCGAGGTCGTGCCCGCGCCCGTGCCGGGCGTCGACTCCCGGCCGGTCTGCGGAAGGGTGCCGTCGGCGAGGCGGTCCCGGATGGCGTCCCGGACGGTCACCGCGCGGTGCGGGTCACCGCCGCCGAGCACGGCCACGGTCACCGCGCCGTGCCGGGCCACCGCCGGCGTCCAGGCGGTCGCCGCGGTCCGGTCGTCGGCGCGTACGCAGAACACCCGGCGCTCGAACGCGGCGGCGCTGACCGCCTCGGCGGCTGCCGGGTCGTCCACGGCCACCTGCACCAGCCAGGCACCGTCCACGTCGGCGGGCTCGAACGGCCGGGCCGTCCACCGCACCCGACCGGCGTCCACCTGTGCCCGCAGGGCGGGTGTCAGCTCCGGGGAGACGACCTCCACCAGGGCGCCCGCGTCCAGCAACGCCGGCACCCGGCGGGTCGCCACCGCTCCCCCACCGACCATGAGCACCCGGTGCCCGGCCAACCGCAGGCCGAGCGGGTAGGGGTTGGCACCGATCTGTTGCGTCACTTCTCCGAAACTCCCGCCGCGTCGAACGTCGCCACCTCGTGCAGTACCCGGACCGAACCGCCGACCACCGGGAGGGCGAGCAGGGCGCCGGTCCCCTCGCCGAGGCGCAGTCCGAGGTCGATCAGCGGCTCCAGACCGAGGGCGCGCAGGCCGGCGGTGGCACCGGGCTCGGCGGACCGGTGCCCGGCGACCATGGCGCCGACGGCGTCCGGCGCGAAGGCGGCGGCGACCAGCGCCGCGGCGACCGTACTGACCCCGTCCAGGATCACCGGGGTACGTCGGGCGGCGGCGCCGAGGATGAACCCGGTCAGCGCGGCGTGCTCCAGCCCACCGACGGCGGCGAGTACGCCGAGCGGGTCGGCCGGGTCGGGCCGGTGCCGGGCCAGCGCGGCCGTGACGACGGCCACCTTGCGGGCGTACGTGTAGTCGTCCACCCCGGTGCCCCGGCCGGTCACCTCGGCCGCGGAAGCCCCCGTGTGTACGGCGATCAGCGCGGCGGCGGCGGTGGTGTTGGCGATGCCCATGTCACCGGTGAGCAGGATGCCGGCGCCCGCGTCGATCAGCTCACCGGCGGTACGGGAGCCGACCTCGATCGCGGCCAGCGCCTCCTCCCGGGTGAGCGCGGGTTCGACGGTCATGTCCCGGGTGCCGGGACGGATCCGGGCCCGGACGAGGACGGGCTCGGTGTCGGGCCGCTGGCCGGCGGAGCCGGGCTGGTCTGCGCCGGTGCGCCGCTGGGGCGGGACGGGCGGGGTGGGGCCGTCGAGGTCGACCAGGGCGTCGGGGGCGGTGAGGTCGTCCAGCGCGGTCAGCTCGTCGTGGGTGGTGGATCCGGGCGTGGTGGTGTCGGTCGGGTCCTCGGGGTCGGTGAGGGGGGTGGCCACGCCGACGTCGACGACGGTGACCGAGGCGCCGGTCTGCCGGGCGAACGCGTTCACCACCGCGCCGCCGGCCAGGAAGTTCCCGACCATCTGGGCGGTCACCTCGCGCGGCCAGGGCGTCACACCCTGGGCGTGTACGCCGTGGTCACCGGCGAAGATCGCCACTGCGGCCGGGGCGGGCAGCGGGGGCGGGCAGACCCCGGCCAGCCCGGCCAGGCGTACGGACAGTTCCTCCAGGGCGCCGAGTGAACCGGCGGGCTTGGTCAGCCGGCTGTGCAGCAGGCGGGCGGCTGCCATCGCCTCGGTGTCCGGTGGGCGGACCGCCGCGATCAACGCCTCCAACATCATGCCTCCAGGATCTCCGCCAGCACGGCGACGAACGCGTCAGTGGTGGCAGTGTCCCGCACCGCCACCCGCAGCCAGTCGGCACCCAGCCCGGGGAAGGTGTCGCCCCGGCGTACCGCGTAGCCACGGGCGCGCAGGGCGAGCCGCAGGTCGGCCGCGCCGGGGTGGTGGATCAGCACGAACGCGCTGGCCGGGGTGCCCGCGACGCGTACGCCGGGCAGGGCCGCCAGGCGGCGGACCAGGTGCTCCCGGTCGGCGGCGAGGCGTACGGCGATCTCCCGTTCGGCGGCGACCGCGACCGGCGTCGCGCAGGCCCGCGCGGCGGCCAGCGCCGGGGTGCCGACCGCCCAGAGCGGCTGTACGGCGGCCAGCCGTTCGATCAGGTCGGCCGGGCCGAGCAGGTAGCCGATCCGGAGCCCGGCCAGCCCCCAGGTCTTGGTGAGGCTGCGGACCACCACGACTCCGGGCAGGTCCCGCCGGGCGGCGAGGGATTCCGGCTCGGCCGCGGTGCCCCCCGGGTCGATGGTGGTGTCGGCGAACGCCTCGTCCACCACCAGCACCCGGCCCGGCCGGGCCAGTTCGGCCAGTACGCCGGCCGGGTGCAGGACCGAGGTGGGATTGGTCGGGTTGCCCACGAAGACCAGGTCGGCGTCGGCCGGTACCAGCGTCGGGTCCAGCCGGAAGCCGGTCCCGGCGGGCAGCAGCACCCGTTCGACCCGGTGCCCGGCGGCCCGCAGCGCCGCCTCGGGCTCGGTGAACTGCGGGTGCACCACGACCGGGCGCCGGGCGTCACCCAGCGCCCGGGCGAGCAGGACGAAGCCCTCCGCGGCTCCGGCGGTGAGCAGCACCTCGGCGCTCGGGCGGCCGTGCCGGGCGGCGACCGCCGCGCGGGCCGGGCCGGGGTCCGGGTAGCTGGCCAAGTCGCCGAGGGATGCGGTGACCGGATCGGCCAGCCAGTCCGGCATCGGCGCCCGGCGGACGTTGACCGCGAGATCGACCAGGCCGGGGACAACCTCCGCGTCGCCGTGGTGCCCCAGATCGACCTCGGTGTCGACCTCGGATGCCGGTGGCGGCGCGGTTACCTGCGGGTGCATGACCGGGATCCTGCCCGGCGGCGGGATCGCTGGCCAACGTGTGTACGCCCGGTGGGCGGAGTTCGACGGCGACGTTCGCGAATTTTTATCGGGTTATTATGGGCCATGTCATAGCTTAAGAGGGTGACGAACCCCACCCTCAAGCGTCCCGAAGGCAACCGCTTCCTTCCCCTCCTGCGGGCCGGGCTGATCGCGGGGGTCATCCTCGCGGCGGCGGCCTACCCACTCGCCGCCATCGGCGGCCTCGGCGCCAAGGCAACCGCCGACCTGGTCCGTGACCGGCCGCGCGACCTGCGCCACACCTCACCCGCGCAGACCACCTACGTGTACGGCGCCGACGGCAAGACGTTGCTCACCACGTTCTACGAGGAGCATCGCAAGTACACCCCGATCGGGGAGATGTCGCCGTACATCCAGCAGGCGATCGTCGCCTCCGAGGACTCCCGGTTCTACAAGCACAACGGCGTCGACGCCAAGGGCGTGGCCCGCGCGTTCGTCGCCAACCAGCAGGCCGGCGGGGTCTCCCAGGGCGCCTCGACGCTGACCATGCAGTACGTCCGGATGGCGCTGCGGGACAGTGCGCAGACGCCACTGGAGGTGCAGGAGGCGACCGAGCAGACCAGCATCCGCAAACTTCGCGAGATGCGGATCGCCCTCGACCTGGAGAAGGAGATGACCAAGTCGGAGATCCTGGAGCGGTACCTCAACTCCGCCTACTTCGGCCACCGCGCGTACGGCATCTACGCCGCCTCGGAGATCTTCTTCTCCAAGACACCCAGGGATCTCAGCCCGGTCGAGGCGGCCACGCTCGCCGGCCTGGTCAAGGCCCCCTCCGAGTACGACCCGGCGGTCAACGACCAGAAGGCCGCGACCGACCGGCGCAACTACGTCATCGACCGGATGCGGACCATGGGCTACATCTCGCCCGACGCGGCGGCGGCGATGGCGGCCGAACCGATCAAACTCAAGCTCAGTACGCCGCCGAACGACTGCGTCTCGGTACCGAAGGAGTACAACAGCTGGGGGTTCTTCTGCGACTACCTGAAATCGTGGTGGTCGGTTCAGCCCGGCTTCGGCGGCAACTCGCTCGAACGGTTGGACAAGCTCCGGCGGGGCGGCTACAAGATCGTGACCAGTATCGACCCGAGGGTCCAGGAGATCGCCGAGAAGAACGTACTGGCGAAGGAGGGCGAGAGCAGCCCGTTCGCGCACGGTCTGGTCGCGGTCGAGCCCGGCACCGGGCGGGTCAAGGCGATGGCGATCAACCGGATCTACTCCCTGGACTCCACGGAGAACGGGCCGCACTCCGACCCGGAGAAACGGTCCCGGATGAAGGGCAACTACCCGAACACGGTCAACCCGCTGCTCGGCGGCGGAGACCTCCCCGGCTACCAGGCCGGATCGACGTTCAAGATGTTCGTCATGCTCGCCGCGCTGGACGCCGGGATGCCGCTGTCGACCGCGTACGACTCACCGTTCAAGATCACCTCGATCTATCCGGGTGGCGGTACGACCAGCAGTTGCGGCGGGTTGTGGTGCCCATCCAACGCCAGTGCCGCGATGACCGGCCGGCAGACCATGTGGTCCGGCTTCGGCAAGTCGGTGAACACCTACTTCGTCCAGTTGGAGCAGGCGGTCGGCGCGGACAAGGCCGTCGCTCTCGCCGAACGGCTCGGCCTCCAGTGGCGTACGGACGTCGACCGGCGGCAGGCGTCCCCGGAGAAACGCAAGGAGTGGGGTGCGTTCGTACTGGGCGTGTCGGACGTGACACCGCTGGAGATGGCCAACGCGTACGCGGCTATCGCCGCCGACGGGCGGTTCTGTGAGGCGATCCCGGTCACCTCGATCACCAATCCGGACGGCACCCCGACGATGATCACCACCCGGAGCGGTGCCCAGATCGAGGCCGCCAAGCCCCGCTGCCACCAGGAGGTGAGCGCGGACGCGGCCCGGGCCGCCACCGACGCGGCCCGCTGCCCGACCGGTGACACCCCGGCCCGTGGCTCGTGCGGAGGCTGGTCCACCGCCGACAGCGTCAAGGGCACCGTCGGTCGCCCGGTCGCCGGCAAGACCGGTACCACGGACAGCACCCGGTCGGCCTGGTTCGTCGGCTACACCCCGGAGTACGCGATGGCGAGCTTCCTCGCCGACCCGGACAACCCGTTCAACGCCGTCGGTGACGCCCAGTCGAACAAACCGGTGAGCACGGTCTCCGACACCCTGAAGGAAGCGCTCAAGGACCAACCCGTACGCCAGTTCGCCCCACCGTCACTCGACATCACCCGCTAGCGGAGGTCGGCCGCCACGAACGACCAGGATTCGAGATCCACCCGGCCGCCCTGGGCGTACCCGGCGTTGCGGAGCAGGCCCTCGTAGCTGAAACCGGCCTTCTCCGCGACCCGGCGGGAGGCGACGTTCCCGGGCGCCACCCGCAGCTCGATCCGCTGGAAACCGTGCTCCAGGATCAACGCGATGGCCAGGGCGAGGACCGACTCGGCGGCCAGCCCGAAGCCGCGCGCCTGCGGGGCGACCGCGTAGCAGACCTCGGTGACCTTGCCGGACCAGTCGGTGCGTTTGGTCCAGAGCGCCCCGACCAACTGGTCGTCCTCGCGCCGGACCACCCCGTAGTGGTCGCCGTTGCCGCTGTCCCGCCGCTCCTTGGCCATCTCCGTGCACCAGGCCTTGGCGTTGATCGGGCCGGACGACTCCGGCAACGGCAACCAGCGCTGGGTCAGCTTGTCGGCGAAGATCTCCGCGACCGCCGCGATGTCGTACGCCAGCAGCGGTCGTACGTGGGCTCTCGGGGTGGAGACGGTCAGGGTCGGGAACCGGCGGACCGCCACCTCGCCGGTCATGCCGACTTCCCACCGGTCGGGCCACCCGGCTGGTCCGGCCCGTTCGGCGACTCCGCCGTGGCCACCGGCCCGCCCGGTCGGGGCACCAGCCCCAGCCGTGGCCCGGCGACCGGCTCCGCACCCGCTCGGGGCGCCAACGGCCCGGCGACGGGTTCCGCACCGGGCCGGGGAGCCAACGGCCCGGTCACCGGTCCGACCCGTGCTCCGGCGACCGGTTCCGCACCGGCGCGGGGCGCCACCGGACCGACCGCAGCCACCGCCCGGACCAGCCGGGCCGCGATCTCCGGCGTACCGGCCCAGTGCAGGATGAGCTGCGAGGCGTGCACCTGACGCCAGACGAAACCCTCGGGCGTACCGCCGCCCCAGGTCCAGGCCGGGGTCTGCCCGGCGCGCGGGGTGAGCACCCCACGATGCTGCTTGTAACCGATCAGCCGGGCGCCGAGCGGGGCGACCACGCTGGCCGCACGGGCGGTCGCCTCCCGGTACCCGACCACTATCCGGTCGGTGCTCTCCCCGGTCGCGTCCAGCACCCCGCACATCGGCCGCCCGTCGAACTCGCGGGACAACCAGAGCACACCCGCCCCCTCGGCGAGCACCGGCCGGCCGGACCGCGCCAGGTCGGCCACCGCGGCGCCGAGCCGCCGGTTGCCGGACAGCTCCTCCGCGTACGACTCGGGCAGCGCGCCACCGATGACCAGCGCGTCGGTCCCCTCGGGCAGTTCCTCGTCCACCAGCGGGTCGACCGGGACCACCTCGGCCCCGGCGGCGGCGAGCAGCTCCGCGGTCTCCGGGTAGGAGTAGGAGAGCGAGGTGGCGCCGGCCAGCGCGATCACCGGACGCCGCCCGCCGTTGGCGCCGTGCGGCGCACCGTTGGGTTGGGCCAGTGCCTCCGCCGCCGACCACGGCTCGACCGCGAGCCGGGGGGCCGAACTGGCCAGCGAGAGCAGCCGGTCGAGGTCCACGGTGCCGCTGATCGCCTCACCCAGCCGGCGCACCCCCCGGTACGCGTCCACCCCCTGCTGGAGCACCGGCACCACGCCGTGCTCGCGGGACGGCAGGACGGCGGGCAGTTGGTGGCGGCGCAGCGCACCGAAGACCGGTACGCCGATGTCGTCGAGGGCGTCCCGGAGCAACTGTTCGTGCCGGTCCGAGGCGACCCGGTTGAGGATCACCCCGCCGAGCCACAGCATCTCGTCGTACGCCCGGAAGCCGTGCACCAGCGCGGCCACCGACTGGCCCATCGCCGCGACGTCGACGACCAGCACGACCGGGGCCCGCAGCTCGGTCGCCACGGCGGCGGTCGAGTCGGTTTCGGAACGCCCGGCGAGGCTGTCGAACAGACCCATGGTCCCCTCGACCACCGCCACGTCCGCGCCCGCGCAACCGTGGGCGAAGATCGGGGCGACCCGGTGCGGACCGACCAGCCGTGGGTCGAGACTGCGCCCCGGTCGCCGGGCGGCGAACCCCAGGTACGCGGCGTCGATCTGGTCCGGGCCGACCTTGAACCCGGCGGCGGCCATCCCCCGGGCGGCGTACGCGGCGAGCAGGCCGACGGCGATCGCGGTCTTACCGTGTCCGGAAGAGGGCGCACTCACCAGTACGCGCGGCACGGCGGTCATGGTCGGCTCCTCGGGGGCGAACGGGGTACCGGGGTGGGACTGGCGGGGCACGGCTACCGGGGCGGCGGGTTCCTGACCCGGACCGTGAGCAACCGTGACGGGGCGGGCCAACCCGGCAACCGGATCGCCGGGCGTGACGATACCGGGCGTCGGAGACACCCGCCGACCGCCGATCCGGGCACCAGCGTAGTGGCTGCCGTCACACGGGTAACCTCATGTCGTGTACCGCTTCCTGCTCACCCCGCGCTGGCTGGGCATCCTCGCCCTGACGCTGGCCGCCGCCGCGGTGATGGTGCTGCTCGGTAACTGGCAGTTGAGCCGCTACCGGGAGCGGTCCGCGATCAACGAACGGATCGACGCCGCCGACCGGATCGCGCCGGTCCCGCTGGCCGGGGTGCTGCCCCCGGCGGGTGGTACGGCCGGTACGGCGGGCAACGCGCCGGCCAAGGAGATGGCCTGGACCAGGGTCACCGTCACCGGGCGCTACGACACCGCCAACACCATCGTCGTACGGGGCCGGACGGTGGACAGCAAGGTCGGCTTCGAGGTGGTCACCCCGCTGCTGCTCGACGACGGCACCGCGGTGCTGGTCGACCACGGGTGGGTACCGCCACCGAACGGTTCCGCCACCGAACAGCCCCGAATCCCGGCGATCCCCACCGGGCAGGTGACCGTGGTCGGCCGGGTGCACATGTCGGAGAGCAAGCCGGGTGCGGTCGACCGCCGCGACGGCAAGCTGGAGACCCGTCGGGTGGCCGTACCCCGGTTGGCGCGGGAGCTGCCGTACCCGCTGTTCGGGGCGTACCTGCTGGTCGGCGAGCAGACCCCGGCGGCGGACCCGACCTTCGCGGCGGTGCCGATCCAGCACGAGAACAACTGGCAGAACGCCGGCTACGTGATCCAGTGGTGGCTGTTCGCCCTGATGACCCTCTACGGGTTCGGCTGGCTGGCCCGCCGCGAGGCGCTCGGCGACACCCTGCCGAAGACCCGTGACGGGGCCCCGCGCAACCGGGACCGGGCCGCCGACCCGACGCCCGCCTAGTTGGACTGCTTCCGGATCATCCGCTGACCCGGCCGGCGTGGACGGCCCGGACCATGTCGATGGTGTCCGCCTCGGCGGCGCTCTTGTCGTCGCGGTAGCGGATCACCCGGGCGAACCGCAACGCCATCCCGCCCGGATACCGGGAGCTGGTCTGCACCCCGTCGAAGGCGATCTCGACCACCTGCTCGGGCCGGACCCGGACCACCCAGTCCCCCCGCTCGACCGCCAGTTCGAGGAAACGGTCGGTCTGCCACCGCAGCAACTCGTCGGTGAGCCCCTTGAAGGTCTTGCCGAGCATCACGAAGCCGCCGTTTTCCGGGTCGCGGGCGCCGAGATGCAGGTTCGACAGCCAGCCCTGACGCCGGCCGCTGCCCCACTCCACCGCGAGCACCACCAGGTCGAGCGTGTGCCGGGGCTTGACCTTGATCCAGCCGGCGCCGCGCCGACCGGCCTCGTACGGCGCGTCCGGCGACTTCACCACCACGCCCTCCTGCCCGGCGTCGAGCGCGGCGGCGAACGCATCGGCGGCGGCCAGCACACTCTCGACGGTCATCCGGCCGACGAGCTGCGGTGCGGCGACCGTGTCGGCCAGCGCCGCCCACCGCTGCCGGCCGGGCGCGTCGAGCAGGTCCGTGCCGTCGAGGTGCAGCAGGTCGAAGAAGTACGGCGTGAGCACGGTCGAGCCGGTGCTTCCGGCGGCTGCGCGTACGGCCGGGGCGGCCTGTTCCGGGCGGGCCGGCACGGGTAGCTGGGCCGGTGTGGGTGGATCGGTCGGTGCGGGTGGTGCGGCCGGGGCGGCGCCGAACGAGCGGACCGGTTCGGTCGCCGACTGCTCGGCGGCCACCTCGGCGGAGAGCCCGGCGGTCGCGCTGCGGCGGGCCCCACGGGTGGCGGCCCGACTGGCGGTCTCCTGGAACGGCCGGGGTCGGCCGGTGGCGTCCAGCGCGATCGCCTCGCCGTCGAGCACGAGTTCGCGGGCGGGCAGTGCGCGTACGGCCGCCACCACCTCGGGCACCCTGGCGGTGATGTCGTCGAGGCTGCGGGTGAAGACCGCGATCTCACCGCCGGAGCGGTGCACCTGGATCCGGATGCCGTCGAGTTTGACGTCGACCACGGCCGGCGTACCGGTCGCCTCGATCGCCTCGTCGACCGAGGGGGCGCTGGAGGCGAGCATCGGGGCGAGCGGCCGACCGACTTGCAGGCTGATCTCGCCGAGCGCGGCGGAGCCGCCGGTCAGGGCCGCCGTCGCGACCGCCTTCAGGTCGCCGGCCAGCAACAACGCCCGGCGTACGGCCGGGAGCGGAACCTGGGCGGCGCGGGCGATCGCGTCGGCCAGCAGGCCCGCCTGGGCGCCCTGGCGCAGTTCGCCGCCGAACAGACCGACCAGGAGTCGTTGCTCGTCGACGGTGGCGGCGCCGAAGAGCCGGCCGACCAGTTCGCGGCGGCGGGCCTGGGAACCGGGACCCGCGACGGCGGAGATGGCGTCGATGGCCGCGTCGACATCGGCCACGGTCAGCGACGGGTGTTCCGCCGGTGGCGGCAGGTCGCGCAGGGCCGCGTAACCGACCCCGGTCTGCCGCTGGCGCAGCTCACCGGCCAGGTAGGCGGCGCCAGCCGGGATCTCGTCCGGGGCGAGGCCCCGCAGGGCGGCGGCCAGTAGCTCGACCTTGGCCCGTCGGGCGGAGGTCGCTGTCACGGCGGCGGAGGTGGCCGCCAGGTCGAGGAACCGCACGTCCCCAATCCTGGCAGCCCCCTGCGACAAACCATAGGCAAAGCTAAACGGAGATCGGCTCCTCGATCCGCATGCCCCGGGCCCGTATCTCGTCGGCGACCCGGGAAAGTACGGCGTCGAGCGCGCAGAGAACGCTGGAAAGTTCGCCGAGCTGGTCCTTCAGCACTTCCTCGGACCACGCGGAGACGTTGACGTCCCCCAGAGCACTGACAGCGGCGTCGAGCCGCACAATGGCCTCGTTCGTACTCATGTTCGAAACCATACTGCACGACTCGGGACGTACGCCGGAACTTCGCCCATTTTCTCCGGCATGGCGAGGGCCCGTGATCGACGATCACGGGCCCGGCGTTCCGGTGCTGGTCAGGCGGTGGCGGCGGCCGCCTCGGCAACCTTCGCCAGGAGCAGCGTCTCGGCCAGGCAGACCCGGGCGAACTCGCCGAGGTGCAGGCTCTCGTTCGGCCCGTGCGCCCGCGCGTGCGGGTCCTCCACCCCGGTCACCAGGATCGCCGCCTGCGGGAACATCTCCTGGAAGGTGGCGATGAACGGGATCGAACCACCGACACCGATGTCGACCGGCTGGACCCCGTCCCAGGCCGACTCGAAGGCGCCCCGCGCCGCGTCGAAGTACGGCCCGGTCGCATCGATCACGCACGGCTCGCCGTCGTGCTCGAAGGTGACCACGGCCGTGGTGCCCCACGGGGCGTGCTTCTCCAGGTGCGCCCGCAGTGCCGCGTACGCCTGCTTGGGGTCGTCGCCCGGCGCCAGCCGTACGCTCAGCTTGGCCTTCGCGGCCGGGACCAGGGCGTTGGGCGCACCGACGGTCGGCGGCGCGTCGATGGCCAGGACGGCCAGCGCCGGCTTGGTCCAGATCCGGTCGGTGAGCCGACCGGTGCCGATGAAGGAGACACCGTCGGACAGGCCGGACTCGCCCCGCAGCCGGTCCTCCGGATAGTCGACGGTCGCGCCGACCCGGCTGACCAGCCCGTCCACCGCCACGTCGCCGGCGTCGTCGTGCAGGGTGGCGAGCAGCCGGGCCAGCGCGGTGAGCGCGTCCGGAACCGCACCGCCGAACATGCCGCTGTGTACGGCGTGGTCGAGCGTACGGATCTCGACGAAGCAGTTGACGATCCCGCGCAACGAGGTGGTCAGCGCCGGTACGCCGATGTCCCAGTTGCCGGAGTCGGCGATCACGATCACGTCGGAGGCGATCTCGTCGCGGTGTTCCCGGAGGAGCTGCTCCAGGGAGTCGGAGCCGAACTCCTCCTCGCCCTCGATGAACAGCACCACGCCCACCGGCAGGTCGTCACCGAACGCGCGCAGCGCGGCGACGTGCGCCATGATGCCGGCCTTGTCGTCGGCCGCGCCCCGGCCGTAGAGGCGCCCGTCGCGCTCCACGGGCTCGAACGGGTCGCTCTCCCAGAGGCTCAGGTCGCCGACGGGTTGGACGTCGTGGTGGGCGTAGAGCAGCACGGTGGGTGCACCGGGCGGCGCGGCCCGCCGACCGATGACCGCCGGCTGCCCGCCGGAACGCACGATTTTTACGTCGAGGGAGCAGGCCCGCAGGAGTTCGGCGACGGCCTCGGCGGAACGTTCCACGTGTGCGTGGTCGAAGCCGTCGAACGCGATGCCGGGGATCCGGACGAGGCGCTCGAGGTCGGCCCGGACGCCCGGCAGCTCCCGCTCGATCGCGGCCCGCAACCCGGCCTCGGTGAAGATCGGTCTGGTCATGACCGGAATCGTAGGCCGACCTTACGCCCCGCTGCTCCCCGAGCCCGCAGAACCGTTCCCGGTCCCCCCGGTGGCATCGGTCCCCGTGCCCCGGCGTGGGCGTCCGGCGGCGCGGGCGGCGGCCTCGCCGGCCGCACCCATCCAGGAGCGGGCCCGCCCGGCACCGCCGCCCACCCAGTCACCCAGGTCGGTGGCACCGTCGCCGAGCCGGCGCAAGAGCCCGACCAGCGGATCCTGGCTGCGCCCGAACGCCTCCCGGTAGGAGTCGGCCGCCGCGCGTACCTCGTCGGTCACCGAGGCGTCCCGGTCGTCCGCCCGCCGGGGGTAGTCACCGGCGAGGACCCGGCCGTACGCGCCGGAGTCGATCCACTGCCGTAGCTGGGCCGCCCGCGCGACCGGCACCGGGTGGGTGCTCCACGCGGTCATCCTGATCTTGTGGAAACTGTCCCGGAGGTCGCCGCCACCGTCGTACTCGGCGGCCTGTTCGAGGAAGGCGGTGGTGTCGACCTGCGACAGGTCACCGCCGCCGGCCATCTTCATCAGCAGCCGCAGCGCGGCGGCCGGATCCTGGCCGGCGAGCAGACCCGCACGGTCGCCGGAGAGTTCGGCCTTGCGCCACCACTCCAGCATCGCCGCGATGATCGCGCGCAGGGCGATCGCACCGACCGGCAGCCAGCTCAGGCTGGCCGCCCAGCGGGTGAGGATCGACAGGATGGTCTTGTAGACCGCGTGCCCGCTGCCGACGTGGCCGAGTTCGTGGCCGAGCAGGCAGCGCAACTCGTCGTCGTCGAGCTGCTGGACACAGGCGGAGCTGACGGTGATGAACGGGCGGTCCAGCCCGATCGCCTCGGCGTTCAGCCACGGCGACTGGGTCACGTACAGCTCGGGGAGTTCGAGTACGTCGAGCGCGCTCGCCGCCTCGGCGTACCGCTGGTAGACCCGTGGGTACTGGCGGTGGTCGACCCGGATGCCGGTGGCCAGGTGCGACAGGCGGAAACCGCGTTCGTTCCACATCCCGAAGAACGACCGGATCACCTCGTCGAACCCGCGCAGCTCCCGCAGGGCGGTGAGCGCGCCCCGGTCGGCCGGATGCTCCCAGGCCCGCGAGCTGATCCCGGTCAGCACCACCCGGGTACGGGCCGGGGCGCCCGCCGCGCCGTCGTCGGCTGAAGTCATCGTGGGCTCCCCGTCCGCAGTCCCTCGTCCTACCCTGCGATCGTGCCGCAGCGGCCCGTTGCCGTCCATGGGCCGGACATGCCAGTCAGGCCAATCGAACGTAGTGGATTTCCGGGTCGTACGCCGTCCCGCCGGTCACCTGCACCGGGCTGCCGGAGCCGGTGGGCGCCGCCCGGTGGGGTGCGCCGTCGACGACCAGATCGGCGCGTTCGGCGGTGGCGTCCGCGCGGAAGTGCCGGCGCTCGCCCTGCCGCCACCGGATCAGGTACGGCAGCAGTTCCGCCCCGTCCCGTTCCACCGCCCGGTCCAGCCGCAGCCGTGGCGACGCGGTCACGAACACCGCCAGGGTCAGCTCGGGCGCGATCCGGATCCGGCCGCTGCTCACCCCTTCCAGGATCACCACCGGCGCGGGTGGCACGGTGACCCTGCCCGGGGTGAACTCCCCGCGTACCCAGCTGTAGCGGTGGTAGTGACCGGGTCGGCCGGCCCGCAGCGGGTCGAGCACCCACTGGTCCAGCCTGGGCCAGAAGGTGAGCTGGTCGTCCCAGCCGGCCAGCAGGTCGTCGGTGTGCACCACCGGCACCTCTTCCGCCCCGGCACCGCCCAACGCCGCCGCGAGGCGACCGGCGAACAGGGTCTTTCCCGCGCCGCTGGGACCGTCGACCGCCACCAGCCGGGTACGCCCGAGCCGCGCCGGCCGCCCCATGACCAACCGGGCGAGTTCCGCGTACGTCTCCACCCGCCCACCCACCCCCGGCACGCTACTGCTCTCCCCGCCCCACCCACCCCGCCACCGACACCGCTGTTTCACTGAAAGAGTGGTTATTCACGGCTGGATAACCACTCTTTCAGTGAAACAGCGCCCGAGCGGGGCGCGAGGTTAGGCGGCGGCGGGGGCGCCGGGTGGGATGAAGGGGAGGTCGGCGGGTGGGCCGGACTCGACCAGGCGCCAGAGCGCGTCCGTGTCGAGGTGCTCCTCAACCAGGTCTCCGAGCAGGTCGAGGGTGCGTTCCCGGGCGGCGGCGAAGGAGGTGTCCGGGGCGACCTCGAAGCCGTGCCGACCGGCCAACCGGGCCGCCTCGGTCAGGAACCGGCGGCGGAACCCGTCGGACTCGAACGCCCCGTGCCAGTGGGTGCCGAGCACCGCCCCGACGCTCGCCCCCTCCGCCCGCCCGTCGGCGTACGTGAGCAGCGGTGGCAGGTCGGCGTCGGTACGGGAGACGTACCCGTGGTGGATCTCGTAGCCGTGCACCGGAAGCGACCCGTAGGCCATGCCCACCGATCGGGTCACGGTCTTGCGCGGGTCGAAGGCGACCTCGATGGGGAGCAGGTCGAGCCCGTCGACCGTCCCGCGCCGGCTCTCCACCTCGTCGTGGATGGTTCGGGAGAGCATCTGGAACCCGCCGCAGATGCCCAGCAGTGGCCGCCCGGCACCGGCGTGTGCGAGCACCGCGTCGGCCAGGCCGGTACGCCGCAGCCAGGCCAGGTCGTCCACGGTCGACTTGGTACCGGGCAGCACCACCAGGTCGGCGGCGGCGACCTCGCTCGGCTCGACGGTGAGCCGGACCCGGACGCCGGGTTCGGTGGCGAGCGCCTCCAGGTCGGTGGCGTTGGAGATCCGGGGCAGCCGGATCACCGCCACGTCCAGCCATTCGGTGCCGCGCGGGGGCGCCGGCCGACCGAGGAGCCGGTCGTACGCGAGCGAGTCCTCGGCGTCGAGCCACAGGTCACGGTCCCAGGGCAGCACCCCGTACGTGGGTCGGCCGGTGACCCGGCCGAGCATGTCGATGCCGGGCTGGAGGAGTCCGAGGTCCCCCCGGAACTTGTTGATCACGAACCCGGCGACGAGTGCCTGGTCGGCCGGGTCGAGCAGGGCCACGGTGCCGAACAGGGAGGCGAAGACCCCGCCCCGGTCGATGTCGGCGACCACGATCGTGGGAAGTGCGGCGTGCCGGGCCAGGCCCATGTTGACGTAGTCGGTGTCCCGCAGGTTGATCTCGGCGGGGCTGCCGGCGCCCTCGCAGACCACCACGTCGTACTCGGCGCGCAACTCGGCCAGGGCGGCGAAGGCGGTCCGGGCCAGCCGGGGCCGCAGCGCCCGGAAGTTCGTCGCCGTGATCGAGGCGGTCCCGGCCTGATCGGTGGCGTCCCCGGCCGGCTCGCGCAGTGCCTCACCGAGCAGGACGACCTGGCTGGACAGGTCGCTGCCCGGCTTCAACAGCACCGGGTTGAACCGCAGGTCGGGCGGGAGCCCGCAGGCGGCGGCCTGCATGGCCTGGGCCCGGCCGATCTCCCCGCCCCGGCCGTCCGGCCCGACCACCACCGCCGAGTTGTTGGACATGTTCTGCGCCTTGAACGGGGCGACGTTGACCCCCCGGCGACGCAGCCACCGGCAGATACCCGCGGTCAGCACGCTCTTGCCGGCGTCCGAGGTGGTGCCGGCGACGAGCAGCCCGCCGCTCATGCCCGCGCCCGCAGCGCCCGGCCGAGACCACGCAGCACGGCCCGTCGGGGTCGGGCGGTGATCGCGTACGCCACGGCGACGCCGAGCGCACCGAGCCCGACGCTGCCGGAGAGCTTGGTCGCCCGGCGGATGTGCCGTGCCTCCGGCCGTGGACCGTCCCCGAGGAAGGGGCGCACCTCGGAGCGCCCGAAGTAGACATTGCGCCCGCCCAGCCGTACCCCGAGTGCGCCGGCCATCGCGGACTCGCACTGCCCGGCGTTGGGGCTGGGGTGGTCGTTGCGGTCCCGGCGCCAGACCCGCCAGGCCCGCGAGCGGTCACCCCGTACGGAGGGTGCGGCGGCGATGGTGAGCAGCGCGGTCAGCCGGGAGGGCACCAGGTTGAGCAGGTCGTCGAGGCGGGCGGCAGGGGTGCCGAAGCGCTCGTAGCGGGGCGAGCGGTGCCCGACCATCGCGTCCAGGGTGTTGACCGCCCGGTAGCCGACCAGTCCGGGCAGGCCGGCGACGGCGCCCCAGACCAGTGGCGCGACCACGGCGTCGGAGGTGTTCTCCGCGACCGACTCGACGGTGGCGCGGGCCAGTTCGGCTTCGTCCAGCGCCGACGGGTCCCGCCCACAGAGGTGGTTGAGCCGCTCCCGGGCCGCCGGGAGGTCGCCCTTGCGCAGTCTCTTGCCCATCACCGTCGCCTCGTGCCGCAGGGTCTGCCCGCCGAGCACGGTCCAGGTGCCGGCCGCGACCAGGGCCGCGCGGGCCACCGGCCGGTGCCGGGTCGCCGTCGCGGCGGCCACCGCGACCAGCACCGGTACGCCCACCGCCAACGCCGTGTACGCCGTACCGGCCGACCGGTTCGGCTGGTAGAGCCGGCGCTCCAGGGCGGCGGCGGCCTGCCCGAACCCGGCGACCGGGTGCAGCCGGCGGGGGTCACCGAGCAGTGCGTCCAGGGCGTAACCGGCGACGAGTCCGGCCGCGTTGGCGGTGCCACTGCCCAGCCACGACCCGCTCGCGCGGGTGCTGGCTCCGGGCGCGCTGTTTGCGTCCCGCCGTCCGGCTCCGGGCGCGCTGTTTGCGTCCCGCCGTCCGGTCCGACGATCGATCGCCTTCGGTCGCACTCCGACCACCCCCCGGCCGGCAGCCTAGCCAGCCGATCCGTGCCGGACGCGACGGGGCGTCGAGCCGGGCGGACCGGGCGGACGTGGCTGTTCGCGGGCGCAGGCGGCGGAGCGGTACCTCGGCGGTGCTCCCGGCTGTGCCCGGTAGGGCCTACCGGAGGAACGGTCCGGCCCGGGACGCGGTGTCCCGGGCCGGAGTGGTGCCGCCGCTGTCGGTCCTGCCGATCAGACGATGTTGATGCCGCTGCACCACATGTAGGTCTGGTCCGCGTGCGACGCCTTCCAGATCACGAAGAGGATGTGGTTTCCGGTGCGTCCGGAGACCGAGACGTTGAACGAGATGTTCTGCGCCGGCGCGTAGCGCCCGGTCGTCGTGATCAGGTCGAGGTTGCCCCACCCGAGGCGCTGGGTGGTCGGGTTGAACCCCTGCTTGGTGACGTAGGCCCGGAAGAAGTCAGCGCCGTGGCTGGCCTGGTCGTACAACTGGACCGTGAAGCTGCGGCCGACCGTGGTCGTCCTCCATGCTCCGGGCTGGTTCAGGCTGTCGTTCCTGGAGAGGCCGTTGCTGCAGAGCTGTCCGTCCGGCGTACGGGCCTGGTACTGGCCGGCGAGGCCGTCCCGCAACGCGCTCATCCAGTTCCACATGGTGTCGGGGTTGGCCTGGAACGCCTGCCAGCACATGGGGTCCTGTTGCTGCATGGCCGGGTTCATGTGTTGGCTGCCCCAGGTGTTCCAGCACTGGTAGGCGCGACTTGCCGGGTTGACGATCGTGCCGTGGGCCTGGGCTGCGCCGGTCCACGGCAGCGTACCGACCACCATGGCGAGCAGCACGACGACCACCCGGAGGGACTGACGGACGGTTGACCGGGATCGTCCGCCGGATTGGTCGGACTTGTTTGAACGCACTGTTCATCCTCCGTTCCTCGGTACCAAAGATCGATGGGAACGCTCCCAAACCAACTATTACATCTATGAACTTAAATATCAATGTCGATCTATTTATGGTTGGATATGGATCGAGGTGCCCGGAGTCGCCACCGGGCGCAGCCCCATGGCCATCCACATCGGACATTCGGAACGCCGGCAACCGGGGATCAACAGCCGACAGGGCCGCCCACCATGTCAGAGCCCGGCCGCGACGTCGTACCGGCGACGCAGGTCGGCCATTTCCGATTCGGCCAGCGCCTCCTTGAGCGCCAGTTCCGCGTACTTGTCCGGGAACATCTCCCGCAGCCGGTCGACGAACATGACGTCGGCGGTCGCCTCGACCACCCGGATGCCCGGAGGCTCGGTGGACATGTCCATGATCACCGGCCCGGCCAGTTTGACCGCCACGTCCCAGGGGCGCTTGCGCTCGGCGACTCCGCAAAAGTGGAAGCCGTAGACCGTCTGCACATCGGTCAGTGCGGTGACCTCGGCCGGCTCGTAGCCGTAGACGCGGATCCCGCAGATCACCGCCGGCTTGTCCTCTCCGGTGCCCACCTGCTGGGCACCGTGTCCAGCGTGGTTGTGCTGCCCCGGGTCCGCCTGTTCGAGCGTGGCCCGCATCCGGGTCATGATCTGCCCTTGCAGATCCGCCGGCTCCACCTCCGGACCGGCCCGGTCGCGCAGTACGACCACACCGGCCGACACCGCCAGCAGGATCACCGCCACCCACACCAGGCGGTTTCGGTACCACCCCGCGAAACTCTCCCGGGAAATCATGATTGTCTCTCACCTCGTCGCCGGTTCCGCTGGCAGACCGCATCGGACGCCCCGGTCTGTCGGACGTCGAGCGCGTCGGCCGTCGCGGAGACACCTACCGGGGAATACGTACGGCGGGCGAGGATGCCTGCCCGTCGTCGTAGTGGATGGCCCGGCGATGCGGCACGCGAGCGTCTGCCAAAGCGGCGCGCTGCCGGCACTGCGATGCTCCCGTGCTGGCCGTTTCCAGCACGGTTGCCCCCGTGCTGCGGCGATATGAGCCATTCCAACACGCGGGGATCCATCCCGGCAACATCGACAAGCATCAAAGTGCTTCAGGCGGCGACGCCCCTCGCGGAACACCTGCGCCCTGCCGTCGGGGGCACCTCAGGGCAAGGGACTCGCTGGACCCAGGTGGCTGCGTTCGCCCTCGTGGTCGAGGATGCAGAGGATCTCGGCCGGGCCGCCGTGGGCGCCGAACGCGTGCGGGACCATCGTGGAGAACTCGGCCGCCTCGTTCACCCCGACCATGATCGTTCGCTCACCGAGACGCAGCACGATCGTGCCGGACAGCACGGTGAACCAGTCACGTCCCGGATGCACCCGCAGGTCTTCCGGCACCTCACGGGTGACCCGCAGCTTGGCGACGGTCTGGTTGCTGTCCCGGGACAGCAACCAGGTGGTGATCCCGCGCTCCTCGTTGCAGTACGGGCGGATCACCACGTCGTCGTCGGCGTCCGACTCGACCAGTTGATCAAGCGTGACGCCCAGCGCACGAGCGATCGCCGCCATCTGGTCCAGGGCGATCCGCCGGTGGCCGGTCTCGATCCGGCTGAGCGTGGACGGGCTGAGCAGGCAGCGGGTGGCCAGTTCGTCCAGCGACCAGCCTCGGGCCATCCGCAGACCGCGGATCCGCTGCCGAACCAGGGCCTCCAGGTCCTTGTCTTGCTTCATACGCAAGAGACTATGCCAACAGCGCAAAGTCCGGCTACCGTCGACGCATGGCTCACGATCACCTCATCGAGATGCTGGACCTGGACGCCGAGGTCCTGCACGAATACCACCGCAACCTGATCGGCTGGGTCGGCCGCGAGGCCCCCGACCGCCCCCGGGTCGTGGACGTCGGGGCCGGCAGCGGCACCGGTTCCCTCGCCCTCGCTCGGGAACTGCCCGGATCCGAGATCACCGCGGTCGACGTGGCTCCGGAGATGCTGGCCCACCTGCGCAGCCGTGCCGACGCCGCCGGGCTGGGCGAGCGGATCCGTACCGTCGAGGCCGACCTCGACCAGCCCTGGCCCGATCTCGGACCGACCGACGTGATCTGGGCCGCCGCCTCGATGCACCACATGGCCGACCCCGGGCGTGCGCTCGCGTCGGCGTACGGTGCGCTCCGGCCGGGCGGGCTGTTGGTGGTCGCCGAGCTGGACTCGTTCCCGCACTTCCTGGCCGGCACCCCGGACGAGGATGTGGAGGAGCGCGGTCACGCCGAGGCGGCGAAACGTCGGCACGAGGCGGGCCTGCACATGCACGAGAACTGGGGCGACCGGATCACCCAGGCCGGATTCAAGGCGGTGACCGAGCGACACTTCGACATCGACCTCCGGCCGCCACTGCCCGCAGCCGCCGCCCGGTACGCCGAGGTCTCCCTGCTTCGGATGCGCCACGGGTTGGCGGAGCGGCTGTCGCCGTCCGATCTCGCCGCCCTGGACAAGGTTGTCGCGGGCCTGGGCGGCCGTGACGATCTCAGCGTACGGACCGAACGGACGGTCTGGCTCGCCCGCCACTAGCCAAACACCCCTCCCCGCCCGCCCCGCACCCCACCCAACGCGACGATCTTGCACTTGTGGTGGCACACAAATGCTGATAATCACCCTGATTCGGGCGCCACAAGTGCAAGATCCCCGACGGGATCGGTGGTGCGGTCATGGGCGGGAGTTAGGAGTTACCCGGGGTATCGAGTTGTGGCGGGTGCGATGGGGCGACGAGCAGCCGGCCACCGTCACCACTGCACGCGTTGGCCACTAAGCGGCCCCGGACACAGCAACGCCCCCGTGCCTTCGGCTTCTAGGCGCAGGGGCGTTTGATGAACTGTTCAGTGCTGCTTTGCCAACCCGACGAACGCGCGCCACGCGACCGGGGCGAAGGTCAGGGCCGGTCCGGTCGGGTCCTTGCTGTCGCGCACGCCGACGACGCCGGCCACGTTGTCCGCGACCTCCACACAGTCACCCGTGTTGCCGCTGCTGCGCGTGCTCTTCCGCCACTGGGCGCCCGTTAGATCCATGTCTCTGCCACTTCCATCATCAGATCGGTTGACTGGCGGTGCGGTAGTGCTTCCCCTCGCACGGCCTCCCATGCTGCCTGCACGGCTGCGAGGTCTTCCGCACTGTCGACCAGGTGGCCTTTCACCTGGTTGTCCAGATAGCCCGTGATGCTCTGGTCCTGTGCGGTGGCAAGCACGAAAGGTCCGTTCAGCCCAGCGTACGCGCCGACCGTGTCCGGCACGATGTGCACGCGGACGTGAGGTTCTTCGCACGCTTTGATGATGGCCTGTATCTGTTCCAGCATGACCGCCGGTCCGCCGACCGGCCGACGTAAGACCGAATAGTCGATCACCGCCGTGAACTGTGGGGGCGACTCACGCCTCAGTATCTCCTGCCGTGCGAGTCTCTGTGCTAGGTGGCGCTCGACGTCGTCGCGGCTGAGTAGACCGGCGTCAGTCAGCACAGCGCGAGCGTACGCCTCCGTCTGAAGCAAGCCAGGGACGACCAGCGGTTGATACGAACGGAGTGCGACTGCCTCACGCTCGGCAGACTCCCAGTCAGCCTTCCATTTTGGCGTGCTGAGTCGTTTGGCCTGCCGCGCGAACATCCCACCTGTCTGGAACGCTTCGTCGACGCGTTCCCAGAAGCCGGGCGGCGGCTTACGCGTTCCGGTCTCGATCATCCCCACCAGCGACGCGGAGTACCTGACGGCTTTTGCCAGGTCTTCCTGAGTCCAGCTCCGCGCTAGTCGCATCTGGCGTAGCTCATCGAGCAGAGATTGCGCCTGGTCGTTAATCAACTCCACACCATCCCACAATTTATGCCCCGGCCCACAATACCCACCGTCATGGAAACGTCGCTACTGCGGCCCACGAGATACCCACGACCTCACGAAACACCTTCCGAGCGTAAGCCCATCCACACCAGAGTGTCACTAGCGGACCTGCTCGGAGCTACGGCAAGAGCCCGGGCAGAACTGCGGGGCCGCCTCGCGACTTTCCCATCTTGTGCACCAATGTTGAGGCGGCCCCTTCCAACCAGGAAGGAGACACAACGTGTTCGGTCGCGACGACCAGTCCCCCACTCCCGCCATGCCTTTAAGCGAGATGGCAACCAACTTTCCACCCGCCCCGAATACCCGCGAGCGCCAGCCGAACCGGGGCTGGTTCGTCACCCCGACCGTGCTTGGCCCGTACGAGGGCTTCGCGGTTGGTATCTCCGGTCGTGCCCGGCGCGACTCCGCGAGCTGACCCCGTGGAGGACGAGCTGCCGATCGGGCGGCGGGTGGCGTACTGGCGCGGTCGCCGGAAGTTGTCGCAGCAGGTGTTCGGCGACCGGATCGGCAAGTCGAAGAGCTGGGTTGACAAGGTCGAGCGGGGCGAGCGGCGGTTGGACAAATATTCCGTGGTGCACACAATCGCAGGGGCCCTGGGGATCAGTGTGGAGGTGCTGCTGGGCGGGGCGGAGGGTACCGCCCGTGTGACCCCGACAGAGCCGATCGACCTGGACGAGATCCGACGTACGCTCTCCCGCTTCGCGCCAGCGACGTACCTGAAAACCGGTCCGCTACTGCACGAGCTGGAACAGTCGGTCACCCACGCGTGGCTGACCTTCCAGTACGGCCGCTACGACGTGCTGGTCCGCGCGCTGCCACGCCTGCTGCGCGATGTTCGCGCGGCCGAGGCGCACCACAGTGGCGACAACCGGGTCCGGGCCGGGAGCCTGGTCGGGCAGGTCTACCAGGTGATGTCGTCGGTGACCCGCAAGCTCGGCGCGCACGACCTGGCCCGGCTCACCGCCGAGCGGTCGATCGAGGCCGCGTTGCGCGTGGACGATCCGTTGCTGGCCGGCACGGGCACGACCAGGTTCGCCAACGCGCTGCTCGCGGCCGGCGATGTCCGCGCGGCGTTCGAGGCGAACATCGTCATGGCGAACCGGCTCGCGCCGAACGGCGCCACCTGGGCGGACGCCGACAGGGTCTCGGTGTACGGGTCACTGCTGCTCCAGGCCGCGATGGCGGCGGCACACCTGGGCGACAACGCGAGCGTTCGCGAGCTACTGCGGGAGGCGAAGGTGGCGGCGACCGCCGTCGGGCACGACGACAATCGGTACCGTACGTCCTTCGGCCCGACCAACGTCGAGCTTCACCGTACGGCGGCTGCCGTCGAACTGGGCGAAGGCCGGCAGGCGATCGCCATCCACGATGCCCTACCTCCGCGCCCGTTCGCCGCGCTGATGCCCGAGCGCCGCGCTCATGCCCTGCTCGACGTTGCCCGTGCCTACGTCCTGGTCGGCGACCTGACCCGGGCTGGGGACGCACTGCTCGAAGGCGACCGGCACGCCCCGGCCGAGATCCGTACGCGACCGATGGCGCGTGACGTCATGTCGGCGGTGCTGCGCGGCATCAAGGGCAGCCCGCCCGTGCTGGTCGCGGAGTTGGCCGACCGGATGGGAGCGAGGGTGTGAGCGACGACCCGGACGACGGCGACCCGATGGGTGCCCCGCACCGCCCCGGTGCTGACTGGCGCTGCCGCGACGACAACGAGGAGTGGCCGTGCCAGGTTTTCAAGCGCCGCATGTGGTCGCTATATCGCAACGACCGCGACCGTCTCACCACGTTCATGCGGCACTTCCGCGACAGGGCAGGTGTCGACCTGGACGACCTGACCCCCGAGCGGGCCGAGACACGGTTCCTCGGCTGGATCCACGACCCACCGGTCCGGCGTCGACTGCGGTCGGTCTGACCTACCGTCGGACGAGGGTGGGGCGGCGGGCGCGAATCCGATACCCGCACACCCCACCATCGACGCACCGCCCCGATCAGGCCGGTACGGGCACCCGAGCGCGCCCACGCCGGCCGCGACCGCTCCCCACTCCGGTGTCGGCCTCCGGCTCCACCGCCGGTTCGCCACCGGACAGGTCCGCGCCGGGGAACTCGTTCCCGTTCGACCCGGCCGACCGGTCGTCGTCGCTCGGTTCGCTCGCAACCGCCTCTTCCAGCGGCAGACCGGTCGGGTCGTCGGCGGGCGGGAGGTCCGGCAGCTCGTCGCGGAGCGTCAGGAACCGCTCGTAGTCCGTACCCGTGCCGTAGCCCGGGTCGGACGGGTAGCCGGGCGCCGGGGAGACCGGCACGGGCGCGTAGCCGGGCTCGTCGTCCAGCGGGCGGCCGTCGGGCCGGGCCGGCGCCTGGGCGTTCGGCACCGGTTCGGTCTCCTCGCCCTGCACCCGCTGGTCGGCCTCGGCGTCCTCGATCGAACTGGTGGTCGTGGTCGGGCGGTTGCGGGCGAACCTCCCCCGCCCCCGGGACAGGTCGTGACCGACGGCGACCGCCTCCATCTCGTACATGGTGCGGTGGTTGCCTGCGTCGTCGACCCAGTCCCGGGTGTACATCCGCCCCACCACGATGACCGGGTCGCCGGTCATCACCGAGGAGGCCACGCCCTCGGCCAGCTTGCGCCAGCAGTTCACCCTGACCCGCAGGCTGTTGCCGTCGACCCAGCGTCCGCTCTCCCGGTCGAGCCGGCGCGCGGTCGAGGCGACCTTGAAGTTGGTCACCAACGTGCCGCTCTGGTTGGTACGCCGCCACTCCGGGGCAGTGAGCACATTGCCCACGATCGTCAGGTAGGGCTAAGGCGCACTACAGCCACTCGGTGACAGTAACCCGATCGGCTTCCGGCTCCCGCCACCGGTCAGCCCGGCGCACCT
>NZ_JBSGCD010000024.1:0-119586 GCF_053601675.1 Micromonospora sp. NPDC004704
GGGCCTTAGACATCCCAGATCTTCCCAAATCAGAAGGCACTTTCGCGTTCCCGGACCACGGCACCGCCCACCCTTACTGAAGGGCCGAGGCTAGTGTTACTACCGGTGGTGGTTCGACATGCGCGGTCGGGACGGGTCGCGTTATGTCGCGGTGTGTGTCGTACCGGGCCGGGTGGGGTGGGCCCCTACCCGGTCCGGTACGACTGGGCCTCAGCGCAGATAGATGTTGGGCTGGGGCGGGGTCGCCATCCCGTAACCGATGAAGAAGCTCGGATGCGGCGGCTGGTTGTAGGCGGTGTTCTGCCACGCGACCGCCACCCGATACTGCGGATCGTGCATCAACGTCGCGATCCTGGTGCTGGTCGTCGTCGGCGTGCTGTAGATCCGTAACGCCGAGCTGTCACTCGTACGCCAGATCACCTCCTCGCGCCAGTCGCCGAGGATGTCGGCCGACAGCGCGGGCGTGGACTTGGTGCCGTTGTTCGAGGCCACTCCGCTGCCGGTGAGCAGCCGGGTGTCGCCGCCGGTGCCGTACTTGTCGATCCGGGTGGCGTCGAGCAGCTCGCGTACCGGATCCCCGTCCCACCAGACCAGGAAGTTCGTCGACGAGGGCTTGCGGCCGACGTTCGCCCCACTCGGGCTGCGCAGCCCGTCGACCGCCGCCGACCACGACTCCGCGCCCGCGCTGCCTGCGTAGATGTCCCCGGCCACTCCCCGGCCGTTGTCCCCGGACGCCGCCGTCGACCACAGGACCTGACCGGTACGCGCGTTCGCGAACCAGGACGACGGCTTGCTGGCATCCTCACTGACCTTGAAATACTCCAGCCCCGCCCGGCTCGGGTCCAGGTCACCGACGTGCGCGGCGTCCCCGTGCCCGTGCCCGGTGTTCCAGAGCACGCTCCCGTTGTCGTCGACGCACATCGCGCCGAACAGGATCTCGTCCCGGCCGTCGGCGTCCACGTCGGCGATCGCAAGACTGTGGTTGCCCTGGCCGGCGTACTGGCTGCCGGCGGAGTTGGAGTCGAACGTCCAGCGGCGGGTCAGGCTCCCGTTGCGGAAGTCCCACGCCACGATCACCGTACGGGTGTAGTAGCCGCGCGACATGATCAACGACGGACGCTGCCCGTCCAGGTACGCGGTGCCGGCGAGGAACCGGTCCACCCGGTTGCCGTAGTTGTCGCCCCACGAGGAGACCGTGCCGCGAGCCGGCAAATAGTCCACCGTGGACGCGACCGCCCCGGTCCGACCGTCGAACATGGTCAGGTACTCCGGCCCGGCGAGGACGTAGCCGCTTGCGTTGCGGTGGTCGGCCGAGGACGAGCCGATGAGCTGCCCGGTGCCGGACCGGGTGCCGTCGGCGGTCTTCATCGCCACCTCGGCGTCACCGTCGCCGTCGTAGTCGTACACCTGGAACTGGGTGTAGTGGGCACCGGCCCGGATGTTGCGACCCAGGTCGATCCGCCACAACCGGGTCCCGGTCAGGGTGTACGCGTCGACGTACACGTTCCCGGTGTACCCGGACTGCGAGTTGTCCTTGGCGTTGGACGGATCCCACTTCAGCACGATCTCGTACCGGCCGTCGCCGTCCAGATCACCGACGGAGGCGTCGTTGGCCGAGTACGTGTACGCCTCCCCGGACGGGGTGGTCCCGCCCGGCGGCACCTGCAGCCGTACGTCGAGGTAACCGTTGGCGAACTGGAGCGCCGACGTCGACGCGGCCTGCTCGGTCCCGCCCACCACCGCCCGTACGGTGTAGGCCGACCCGGCCGCGGCACCGCTGTCCAGGTAGTTCGTGGCGCCGGTGATCGGCGAGGCGTTCACCCTGGTCGAGCCCCGGTAGAGGTTGAACGACACACCCGTTCCCTCGGTGCCGAGCAGCCGCCAGGAGACCAGGTTGGCGCTACCGGACCGGACGCTGACCAGCCCCCGGTCCAGGTCCTCGGCCTGCTTCGCCCCGGCCGCCGGCGGTGGCGTCGTCGGTGGGGTGGTCGGTGTGGTCGGCGGCGGGTCGGTGGTCGGTGCCGGAGTCGTGCCGGTCGGTGTCGGGGTCGGTGTCCCGGTCGGCGGTGTGGTCGGGGGCGGGCCGGTGGTCGGGGTGACCCCGCCGGTGCAGGTGGTGCCGTTCACCGCGAAACTCGCCGGCACCGGGTTGCTGCTGTTGTTCCAGGATCCGTTGAAGCCGAACGAGACGGTGCCGTTGGTGGCGACCGCCCCGTTGTAACCGACGTTGACGGCGGTCACCTGGGCGCCGGACTGGGTGACCGTGGCGTTCCATGCCTGGGTCACCTGCTGACCGGCGGCGTACGACCAGGTCAGGGACCAGGCGGTGAGCGGGTCGCCGAGGTTGGTGACGGTGACGCTGGCGCCGAACCCGCCCTGCCACTGGTTGGCGACCTGGTAGTCGACCCGGCAGCCGGCGGCGGCGGCCGAGGCGACCACCGCGGTCATGGCCCCGGTGACGGCGAGGGTGCCGGCGGCGACGGCGGCGAGCAGCGCGGTGCGGCGGGATCGCAGCCCCGCCGATCGGTAGGGGACGCGTTCTCGTGAGCTGGGCATCTCTACTCCGTGGGGGACGGGTGCGCGGCGGTGCCGCCGGCCGGCTGACCGGACGGGTGCTGCCGGCCTGCCCAGGGCCGGCGGCTCGACTCGCCACGCGGAAACGGCCGGTAAATGGATCAGTTCAATGGCCGGTTCGACGAAGGGTGGAGGCTCCGAACGCACCTGGAGCCTAGGACAACCCTTCCGCGGGCCACAAGATAGACCGGGCTGAATTTAAAGGTTTCAGTTCTCCCGCAGGACGACGTATCCACCGCCCGGCACGACCACCTCGGTCGCCGGTCCCGCCGTTTCCGTCGCGTTCACCGGCACCGCCGGTTGGGGCAGTGGCACGGTTCGCGGCTCGGGGTCGTGGTTGAGCAGGAACAGCCAGCTCGGGCCGTCGGGTGTGCGGCGGCGGACCGCCTCCACCCCGTCCGGCGCCGCCGGGCAGGTCGGCGCCGCCCCGGCCGCCAGCGCCGCGGTGGTCAGCAACCGCCGGTACGCGACGTCGTCGAGTCGGGTGGAGACGTACCAGGCCACGCCGTTGCCGTGCCGGTGACGGGTCACCGCCGGCTGACCGGCCAACCGGCCGCCGCCGTACGCGAACACGGTCCGCGCCCCGACCAGCCGTACGGTCTCGGTCCACAGTCGACCGGTCACGTCCGCGCCTGCTTCGGCCGTTGCCTCGGCGGCCGGCTCCCCGGTCCTGAGCGCGGGTTCGACGCCGACGAGGGGGTACCGCTCGTTGTCGGGGAGGGGATGGAACTCCTCCACCCGGATGCCGAGCACCTCCCGGAACGCGCCCGGATAACCGCCCAGCCGGACCCGGCCGTGCTCGTCGGCGACCCCGCTGAGGTAACCGACGACCAGGTGCCCACCACCCGCGACGAAGGCCCGTATCCGCGCCGCGGTCGTATCCGAGACCAGGTAGAACGCGGGAAGGACAAGCAGGTGGTACCCGGCCAGCGGGTCCGGACCACCGGTCGGGTCGAACCCGTCCGGGCTGCCGGCCGCGTCGGGTCGGTCGGGAGCGAGCCGGTCCGGGGTGAGTTGGTCCGGGCCGAGGAAGTCGGTGCCGAAGCCGGCCCGCCACAGCAGCCGGTGGGCCGCGCGGACCTCGTCGAGATAGTCGAGCCGGTCCGTGGGCAGGCCGGGGCCGTCCAGGGCCCACCAGCACTCGGCGTCCCACCCGATCGCCACGGACGCCTCGACCGCCCCGGCCCGCACCGCCGGCAGCTCGTCCAGCACGCGCCCCAGCTCGACGGTCTCCCGGAACACCCGGCTGTCCGGCCCGGCGTGCGGCACCAGCGCCGAGTGGAAACGTTCCGCCCCACCTGCCGGTGCCCGCCACTGGAAGAACATCGCCCCACCCGACCCTCGGGCCACGTACGCGAGGCTGTTGCGGGCCAGCCGCCCCGGCTCCCGGCTGTGCATCCGACCGGGCGTGTAGATCAGGTTCGGCGCGCTCTCCATCAGCAACCAGCCCGGCCCGTTGCCGCCGGACGGTTCGAGAACGGCGGTCGGGGCGTCGACCCCGGTCGGGGCGGGCACGATCGGCGGGACCCGACGGGCCCAGGATCGGGCCAGGTCGGCGGCGAACGCGATCTGCTCCTCCGCGCCCCGGTCGGCGGCCGACGGGTAGTGGTCGATCGCGACCAGGTCCACCTCGCCCGACCAGCGGGCGTGGTCGACCGGGACCCAGTTCCCGAAGACGTAGTTGGTGGTCACCGGCACGTCCGGCGTCGCGGCCCGAAGCAGGTCGCGCTGCTCGGCGTACGCGGTGAGCAGTTCGTCGGACCAGAACCGGCGGAAGTCGAGCACCTGGGCCGGATTGGCCAGGTACTGGGTGGCGCGGGGCGTCGAGATCTGCGCCCAGTCCGTGTAGTGCTGGCTCCAGAAGCTCGTGCTCCAGGCGTCGTTGACCCGGTCCAGATCGTGGTGGCGGTCCCGCAACCAGCGCCGGAACGCCTCGGTCGCGTACGGACAGTGGCAGGTGGTGCCGTACTCGTTGTGTACGTGCCACAGCGCCAGCGCGGGGTGGTCCCGGTAGCGCTCGGCGAGCGCGGCGGTGATCGTCCCGGCGGCCGTACGGTAGGCCGGTGCGCTCGCGCAGTAGGTGTCCCGGCTGCCGTGGTGCAGCCGTACGCCGGTCGCGGTGACCGGGAGCGCGTCGGGATGGGCCACCGAGAACCACGGTGGCGGGGACGCGGTCGGGGTGGCCAGGGCGACCCGGATCCCGCCGTCGTGCAGCAGGTCCAGCACCCGGTCCAACCAGTCGAAGTCGTACCGGCCCGGTTGTGGTTCGAGCCGGGACCAGGCGAAGACCCCGACGGTGACCAGGTTGACCCGCGCCTGCCGCATCAGTGCCACGTCCTGCGCCCAGACCTCCGGCGGCCACTGCTCCGGGTTGTAGTCCCCGCCGTAACAGAGCCCGTCGATCCCCTTCGGCCACCGCAAACCGCTCGCCTCCATCCGTTCTTCGTTTGGTTTCCCACCTAATTGGACACCGGTGTTGAAGCGCCAGACCTCCGAGAATGCCAGTTCCAGGCTTTGATGGGCGTCGAAGCATTGACAGTTTGTTTGGAGACCAAAGAAACTAGAGGGCAGGCCGCTCGGCGGTGCGAGTGGACCGGACAGACCGGCTTGCCGGTCGGCCCACTGCCCACGGGGTGAGTTTCGGCGGCTGGGACCCCGCGGGTACGGGTCCGGCGGGGTGCCCAGGTGGGGGGCGCCCCGCCCCCCGTCAGCCCTTGACCGCCCCGGTGAGCACGCCCTTGGTGAAGTGGCGTTGCACGAACGGGTAGACCACCACCGCCGGGATCACGGTCACCACCACGACCGCCATCTTGATCGCCAGCGTCGGCGGGTACGCGCTGATCCCCGGCAGGTTGGGCACGCTGCCGGTGACGTGCGGGGACTGGCCGGCGAGCAGGTAACTCTGCAACACCCGCTGGATCGGGAACTTGTCGTTGTCGTCCAGGTAGAGCACCGCGTTGAAGTACGAGTTCCAGTAGCCGACCGCGTAGAACAGCCCGACCACCGCCACCACCGCCCGGGACAGCGGCAGCATGATCCGGGTCAGGATGCGGAACTCTCCCGCCCCGTCGATCCGGGCGCTGTCCACCAACTCGCCCGGCACGTTCATGAAGAAGGCGCGGATCACCACCAGGTTGAACACGCTGATCGCACTGGGCAGGATCAGCGACCAGAGGCTGTTCTTCAGGCCCAGCCCGGTCACCACCAGGTAACTCGGCACCAGGCCGGGGAAGATCAGGAACGTCAGCAGGAAGAAGAAGAGCAGCGGGCGGTGAGCCAGCGAGTCCGGCCAGGACAGCCCGTACGCGGCGAGCACGGTCAGCACCAGGCTGACCGCCGTACCGGCCACGGTGACCAGGGTGCTGATCCAGACCGCCTGGGTGACCGTCCCGCCGGAGAAGATCGTCACGTACGCCGAGACGTCGATCTCGCGGGGCACGAGCACGATCCCGCCCGCCTCGTTGATCGTGTCCCGGGAGGCGAGGCTGGTCACCACCACCGCCCAGATCGGCCCGAGTACGGCCAGCACCAGCAGCGTGAGCAGGACACCCTTGCCGAACCGGCCGATCGGGGTCGGTGCCTCCGCCCAGGCCGGCCGGCGCTCCCGCTCCCGCCGACGCCGGTCCCGCTGCCACTGGCCCCGCTGCCGCCGGTTCCGCTGCCACCGGTCCCGGATGCGGCCGGTCCAATTTTTGCCCGGAGGCTCGACCCGCGCCGGTCCACCGTGCCGTGTCGACGTGACGCTCATGATTTCGCGTACACCCCCTGCTCGCCGAGCCGGTGTGCGGCCTTGTTCGCGGCCAGGATCAGGATCAGTCCGACGGCGGCCTTGAACAGTCCGGCCGCCGCTCCGAGGCCCCACTGCTGGGGCACGATCGCCTGGTAGTAGACGAACGTGTCGAGGACCTCGGCGGCCTGCCGGCCGACCGCCTCCCGCTGCAGGATGAACTGCTCGAAGCCGACCGAGAGCGCGTCACCCAGCCTCATGATCAGCAGCAGGATGATCACCGGCCGGAGTCCGGGCAGCGTGATGTGCCAGAGCCGCCGCCAGGGGCCCGCACCGTCGGCGGCGGCGGCCTCGTACAGGTTCTGGTCTATCGCCGACAGCGCGGCCAGGAAGACGATCGCGCCCCAGCCGGCGTCCTTCCAGACCGCCTCGGCGGTTACCAGCACCATGAACGTGTCCGGGTCGGTCATCACGTCCCACGGCTCGAAACCGGCCTGGCGCAACTCCTGCGCGAGCAGGCCGGCACCACCGAGCATCTGCACGAAGAAGGTGACCACCAGCACCCAACTGAAGAAGTGCGGCAGGTACACCACGCTCTGCACGAAACCGCGTACCCGGCCGGAGACCACGCTGTTGAGCAGGATCGCCAGCAGGATCGGCAGTGGGAAGAAGAAGACGAGCTGGAACGCGGTGATGGTCAGGGTGTTGCGGACCGCGTCCCAGAACGCGGGGTCGCGGAAGAGGGTCTCGAAGTTGCCGAAGCCGATCCACTCGCTGTGGATGAACGCGTCGAGCGGATCGTCGCCCAGGAACGGGTTGTAGTCCTGGAAGGCGATCACGTTGCCCAGCGTCGGCAGGTAGTGGAAGACCAGCAGCAGCAGCGCGGCGGGCGCGGCCATCACCAGCAGCGGCCAGTCCCGGCGCAGCCGGTCGGCCAGGGTGCGCCGGCCCGGCCGCCTGCCCCGACCGGTGCCCCGCCGACCCGCGACAGGTCGACCCTCGACACGTCGAGCGGCAGCCCGGCGACCGACGGCCCCCCGGTCGGCGGCCTTCTCGTCGGTGGTCATCTGCCGTTGTCGGCCAGGGCCTTTTCCAGGAAGGCCCGCCCCTCGTCCCCGCCACCGGACCGGAACTCACTGGCCACCTGGTCGAGGTCGCCAATCGGCCGCCGACCACGGAGGATGTCGTTGATCTTGTCTTCGCTGGGGACCAGCACCTTGGAGTAGTTCGCCGGCAGTTCGAGCTTGATCCCGGCGAACAGGTCCAATTCCAGATGGGTGATCGTCGCCCGGTGGTAACCGAGGTAGTCCTGTACGTAGTTCGGGGTGTCGCCGCTGCGTACCTTGACCGGCACCCTGCCACCGAGGTAGTCGTACTGGGAGGCCTTCTCCTTGCGCCCCAGCTCGGTGGGGATCGGGCTGCCGTCGGCGGCTCGGGTGAAGTGCTTGCCCTCGACGCCGTACTCGCGCAGCTCGTACTCGCGGCTGCCGAACGGGGCGGCGCCCCAGTTGAGCACCCGCAGGATCTCCTCGGTACGCGCCCTGCCGAGCCCCTTCTTGACGAAGGTGAAGAAGATCGGCTTCTCGCTGCCCCAGATCACCGGCTTGGTGCTGCCCGCGCCGAACACCGGTATCGGCTGCATGTTGAAGGTCGGGGTCACCTTGACCTGCTCGCCCTGCATCCCCTGCCAGGCGCCCAGACCGTCCTGGTACATCAGGATCTTGCCCCCGTTGAAGAGCTGCTTCTCGTCGGCGCCCTTGGTGGCCACCGTGTCCGGGTGCACCAGCCCCTCGGTGAAGAGGCGGGCGGTGAACTCCAGCGCGGCCCGGTACTCGGGCAGCTCGTACTTGTGGACCAGGCCGCCGTCGGGCTTGCGCCGCCAGCCGTTCTGCACGCCGGGGCAGCCGAAGTACTGCTGCACCATGGAGAAGACGCTGCCGAACGCCCAGACGCCCCGGTCCGCCCTGGTCATCTCCTTGCCGAACCGGTACAGCTCGTCGGTGGTGGTCGGCGCGCCGACACCGGCCGCGTCGGTGAGGTCCTTGCGGTGGAACATCGCGAACGCGAACGGGCCGTCGGTCGGGAACGGTACGGAGTAGAGCCGCCCGCCCCAGGCCGCGTACTCCCAGGCGCCGGTGGAGAGGGCGGCCAGATTCGGGTACGCGTGCACCGCATCGCCCTTGAGGTAGTCGGTCAGGTCCTCGAAGAGTGCCTTCACCGCGTCCGAGAACCGAGAGATCTTGTCGATTTCCCAGTTCGGCCCGACCAGCAGGTCCGGTACGTCCCGCGCGCCGAGCACCGCGCTGAGCTTGTCGGAGTAGGTGTTCCCGTCCTGCAAACTCGGGTTGACCGTGACGCCGAGCTGGGCGTTCACCGCGTCCAGATAGGAGTTTCGCCCCAGGGCGGGCGGGGTCGGCCCCCACCACGGCGACATCGTCCTGATCTCCGGTCCGCCGGCACCGGGCTTGTCCGGCACCGAGACCACCAGCTCACGGGGGTAGGTGAGGAAGCCCTGCGGGATCGGCCCCTGGCCGGGGATGTCCGGCTTGATCAGGTCGACCGCCCTGTAGTTGGGCAGTACGCCCTTGACCGCGTCGGCCTGGGTGGCACTGCCCCTGCTGCCGGCCTCCTTGCTGCAACCGGCCAGCAGGCCACCACTGGCCAGCGCGGCGGTGCCGAGGCCGAACAGGGCGAGGAATCGGCGGCGGTCGGTGGCCCCGCTCGGATGCGTTGGATCCACGCCACGCTCCCTTCAATCGGTGGGGTGTGCGGCGCAGCGACGCACAGGTAGAGTTATTTCGTCGGGTGACTAAACTAAGTTAATCGACGGTGACCGCTGCCACAAGGGAGTCACCGGCGGCACGCCAGGTGTTCGCAGGGGCCCCTTCCGCTACAAATAGCGATAACAAGGGGCCCTTCCCTACACCACCAGTACGCGGGGAGCGGAAAGACTTTGATCACGATGCAGACCGGTGCCGAGCCGGCCGACCTCGCCGACGTACGGGCCACCAACCTCGCCGTCGTGCTGCGTTACGTACGCGCGCACGCGCCCTGCTCGCGGGCGGACATCGCCGCCTCGACCGGGCTCAACAAGGCGACCGTGTCCAGCCTGGTCGCCGACCTGATCGACCGGCGACTGCTGCGCGAGACCGGGCTCACCGAGAACCGGATCGGCCGCCCCGCCACCATGCTGGTCCTCGACGGCGAGCCGTACGCGGCGATCGGGATCGAGGTCGGCGCCGACCAGCTCACCGTGGTCGCGGTCGACCTCGGCGGGACCGAACTGCTCACCTGGCGCCGGGCCTTCGCCGGCTCGGGCGGCATCGGTACCCGGGCGGTCAGCTCGATCGCCACCCTGGCCGGGCGGGCGATCAACCGGCTCGCCGGCCAGGGGCGCACCATCCTCGGGCTCACGGTCGGCGTACCCGGACTGATCGACGCGGCGGGCACGGTCCGGATCGCGCCGAGCCTGGGCTGGCGGGACCTGACCCTCGGCGCCGACCTGCGCCGGGCGTTGCGGGAGCCGGCCTTCGACGTGGTGGTCGACAACGACGCCAACCTGGCCGCGCTCGCCGAGCACCGGCACGGCCCGTACGCCGGCACCGCCAACCTGGTCCACTTCACCGCGAGCGCCGGCATCGGCGCCGGAGTGGTGGCCGACGGCCGGCTGCTGCGCGGCGGGCGCGGCTTCGCCGGGGAGATCGGCCACCTCTGCCTCGACCCGACCGGTCCGGCCTGCCCCTGCGGCCGGCGCGGCTGCCTGGAGGCCCTGGCCGGCATCCCGGCGCTGATCCGGCGGGCGCTGCCCGACACCGCACCGGACGGTCCGGTCACCGACTACGCCCCCGAGGTGGAACGGATCCGCAGCCGCGCCCGGCAGGGCGACCGGTTGGCACTGGACACGCTCACCGAGGCCGGGCGGCACCTCGGCCACGGGATCGCCGTGCTCGGGAACCTGGTCAACCCCGAGGTGGTGCTGCTCGGCGGCTACTTCGTCACGCTCGCACCGTGGCTGTTGCCGGCGGCCGAGACCGAGCTTGCCGCCCGTACGGTGGCACCGGACGCCGGGGGAACCCGGCTGGCCGCCTCCGCCCTCGGACCGGGTGCGGCGGCGGTCGGCGGCGCGGCCCGCGCCCTCGCCATGGTCGACGCCGGCCGGCTGCCCACCGCCCCGCCGCTCTGACCCGCCGCGCCCCCGTGGTGGCACGGCCGGGAATGGACCGGCCGGTATCAAATCGACCGACGTCATCCCTTGACCGGCCCGGCGGCGGGTGGAAGCCTCGAAGGTGCCTTGCCACCACGCCCCGGCGTCCGGCGTACCGGTGAGGCACACCTTTTCCTGGTCGTCGAAGCGCTTCGAGCTTCCCGGGCTGGCGACCGACCCCACACCGCCACCCCACCATGCTCGAACCGAGTCTTCGAGGCGTTCCGCCCGCCCGCGCCGGTGGATCCGCCCGCAGGATCACGAAAGGTGATCGACATGCGCCAGCCCACCATGCGCGAGGCCCTACCCGTGTGCGCACCCCCCGCCGCGGGCGAACCCACCGGACCGGTCATCCTGCCCGATCCCGCCGACCTGCCCAGCCCGTCGGTCCCGGAAAGCCCGGCCGGGCTGCGGATCCCCGCCGACCTGGCCGGTCCCGCCGCCCGGACCGACGCCGGCCAGGTTTTCCGCGACCCCGACCGGCCGCTCCCGGACCGGGTCGCCGACCTGCTCGGACGGCTCACCCGGGACGAGAAGATCGGGCTCCTGCACCAGTACCAGGCGCCGATCCCCCGGCTCGGCATCGACACCTTCCGCACCGGCACCGAGGCCCTGCACGGGCTGGCCTGGCTCGGTCCGGCCACCGTCTTCCCCCAGGCCCTCGGGCTGGCCACCAGCTGGCATCCGGAGCTGCTGCGCGCGGTCGGGGACGCGGTCGGCGACGAGGTACGCGCCCGGCACCGGCAGGACCCGGCCCGGATCGGGCTCAACGTCTGGGCACCGGTGGTGAACCCGCTGCGTGACCCCCGGTGGGGGCGCAACGAGGAGGGTTACGCCGAGGATCCCTGGCTGACCGGCCTGCTCGGCACCGCGTACGCGACCGGACTGCGCGGGGACCACCCGGACTATCTCAAGACCGCACCGACCCTGAAACACTTCCTCGGCTACAACAACGAAACCGACCGCTGCCTGCGTTCCAGCAACCTCCCGCCGAGGGTGCTGCACGAGTACGAGCTGCCCGCGTACCGGGCCCCGCTCGCGGCCGACGCGGCGGTGGCCGTGATGGCTTCGTACAACCTGGTCAACGGGCGGCCGGCGCATCTGAGTCCACTGCTGCACGGGGAACTGCGGGCCAGCGCGCCCGGCGAGATCATGGTGGTCGGCGACGCGGGCGCGGTCACCAACCTGGCCGGCGCCCAGGGCTACCTGCCGGACCACCCGAGCGGTTACGCCGCCGCGCTGCGGGCCGGGGTCGACAACCTCACCGAGGACGACACCGACGGGGCCCCGTCCCGGTGGCGGTTCACCGAGGCGCTGCGCCGGGGCCTGCTGGTGGAGTCCGATCTGGACGATGCGGTACGGCGGCTGCTCACCATCCGGTTCCGGCTGGGCGAGTTCGACCCGCCCGCGCGCAACCCGTACAACCGGATCGGGGCGGAGGTGGTCGACTGCGCCGCGCACCGGCGGCTGGCCCGGCAGGCCGCCGAGCAGTCGTTCGTGCTGCTGCGCAACAACGGGGTGCTCCCCCTCGACCCGAGCCGGACCAACCGGGTCGCGGTGCTCGGTCCGCTCGCCGGGACCCTGCACGTCGACTGGTACAGCGGCACCCTGCCGTACGCGGTGACCGCGCTCGACGGGCTGACCGAACGGATCGGTGCCGGGGTGACGTACCACCCCGGGGTCGACCGGATCGCCCTGCGGGTGGCCGGACCGGACGCCGGTTACGTGCACGCCGGCGCCGAAGCCGACGGCGCACCCCTGCGGGTACGCCCCGACCCCGCACCCGCGAGCTGGTTCGAGGTGTACGACTGGGGCCGGGACCTGGTCGCACTCCGCGCGGTCGCCAACGGTCAACACGTCGGGGGCGACCGGACCGGTGTCCTGGTCAACGACCGGCCCGGCCCCGGCGGCTGGCTGGTACGGGAGACGTTCCGGCTGGTCGAACGGGGCGACGGGACCACCCTGCTCTGGCACGTGGCCGGCGAACGGTTCGTCACCGTCGGCCCGGACGGGGTGTTGCGCGCCGAGACGCCCGACGCCGCCGGGGCGACCGCCTTCACCGTCGAGACGGTCGAGGACGGTGCCGCCACGGCGGCGGCGATCGCGGGGGACGCGCAGGTGGCGGTGGTGGTGCTCGGCAACCACCCGATGGTCAACGGGCGGGAGACCGAGGACCGGGTCGACCTGGCCCTGCCCGCCGCCCAGGAGGCGCTGCTGCGCGCCGTACACGCGGCGAATCCGCGTACGGTGCTCGTGCTGACCAGCGGGTATCCGTACGCGGTGAACTGGGCCGACGCGCACCTGCCGGCCGTACTGTGGTCGGCCCACGGCGGCCAGGAGTACGGGCACGCGCTGGCCGCCGTACTCTGCGGCGACACCGACCCCGGCGGACGGCTGACCCAGACCTGGTACCGCGCCGCGACCGAACTGCCCGACCTGTTCGACTACGACGTGATCACCAGCGACGCGACCTACCTGTACTACCGGGGCGACCCGCTCTACCCGTTCGGGCACGGGCTGAGTTACACCACGTTCGGCTACACCGACCTGCGGTGCGACACCGACGAGGTGGACCCGGACGGCACCGTCGAGGTCAGCGTCGAGGTGACCAACACCGGCGCGCGGCCCGGCGTCGAGGTGGTGCAGCTCTACACCCGGCAGCGGCAGTCGCGGGTGAAGCAGCCGCTGCGCCAGTTGCGCGGCTTCGCCCGGGTCGCCCTCACCCCCGGCGAGAGCACCACCGTACGGCTTCCGCTGCGCGCCGCCGACCTGGCGCACTGGGACGTGACCGGGGACCGGTACGTGGTCGAGCAGGCCCCACACACCGTCTGGATCGGACGTTCCAGCGGTGATCTCGTGGCCAGCACCACGCTGACCGTACGCGGTGAGCGGATCGGTCCCCGCGATCCCCTCCGCGACCGGCTGCGCGCCGCCGCCCACGACGAGTACGCCGGGATCGTCGCGGTGCCCGACGGCAGGCTCGGCGACGCGGTGCAGGCCACCGAGGCCGCCGCCTGGGTCCGGTTCGCCGAGGTCGACTTCGGCACCGGTGTGACCGGTGTGACCGCCCGGATCGCCAGCCCGCCCCCGCACCTGCCCGAGACGACCCCGCACCCGGCCGGGCTCACCCTCCGGTTGGACGACCCGGTCGACGGGCCGGTGGTGGGAACGATCCCGGTCCCGGCGATGGGCCTGCGCGACCCGGCCGCGCGCCAACCACGCGACTGGGCCGAGGTCACCGGTCGCTGGCAGCGGACGCAGGCGACCGGAGTACGGGACCTGTACCTGCTATTCGACGCCCCAGGCGTTACCGTGAGCTGGTTGAACTTCGTCAGCGCGACGATCGGTCAACGGTCCGTGGCTGATGCTGGAGGCGTTTAGTGTCCGATCCGAACCTCGTACCGAAACGCCCGGACATGGTGACCATCGCCGACGTGGCCCGGCACGCCGGGGTGGCGGTGAGCACCGTCTCGTACGTCCTGAGCGGCAAGCGGGCCATCTCGGCCACCACCCGCGAACGGGTCCTGGCCAGCGTACGGAAGCTCGGTTACCACCCGAACGCGGGTGCGCGAGCGCTGGCCAGCCGGCGGGCGAACGTGATCGCCCTGGTGCTCCCGCTGCGCTCGGGCATGCACCTGCCGGTGCTGATGCAGTTCGCCACCGCCGTGGTGACCACGGCCCGCCGGTTCGACCACGACGTGCTGCTGATGACGGCCGACGAGGGCCCGGCCGAGCTGCGCCGGATCGCGGCCAGCGCGATGGTCGACGGGCTGATCCTGATGGACGTGGAAATGCACGACCCGAGGGTGCCGCTGCTGCGCGAGCTGGAGCGGCCCAGCGTGCTGATCGGTTTCCCCGCCGACGCCACCGGCCTGACCTGCGTCGACCTCGACTTCTACCAGGCCGGTCAGGTCTGCGTGGAGCATCTGGCCCGGCTCGGGCACCAACGCCTCGCCCTGCTCGGTGCCCCGGCGGTGGTCTACGACCGGGACACCGGTTACGCCCACCGGACCCGGGCCGGGTTCACCGAGACCGCGCACCGGCTCGGCCTGACCGCTATCGCCCAGCCGTGCGAGGAGAACTTCGACTCCGTACGCCGGGAACTGGCCGGGCTGTTCGACCGGCAGCCGGACCTGTCCGGGCTGGTGGTGCACAACGAGGCGGCGGTGGGACAGGTGCTGGCCGCCCTGCCGGCGCTGGGTCGTACGGTGCCGGGCGACGTCTCGGTGGTGGCGATCTGCCCGGACGAGGTCGCCGAGCGGGCCGCCCCGGCGCTGACGTCGGTGCTCATTCCGGCCGAGGAGGTCGGGCAGCGGGCGGTGACGCTGCTGATGGACAAGCTGGCCGGCAAGGAGGTGCCGGAGGGGACCCTGCTCGACCCCCGGCTCACCGTCCGGGCCAGCACCGGCGCACCCGCCCTCTCCCCCACCGTCCACTGAGGTCGATCGGCGATCCACTCTTGTCCCGGACGTCGATCCCTGATCGACTCTCGGGCATGGCCACGCACATGGACCCGGAGGAGTTCCGCCGCAACGGGTACGCCGTGATCGACTGGATCGCCGACTACTGGGCCACCCTCGCCGACCGACCGGTGACCCCCGCCGACCCGCCCGGTACGGTCGCCGCCCGGCTGCCAGCCTCGCCACCGGAGCGGGGTGAGCCGTTCGACCGGATCCTGGCCGACCTCGACACGGTTGTCACCCCCGGCCTCACCCACTGGCAGCACCCGGCCTTCTTCGGCTACTTCCCCGCCAACACCTCCGGGCCGAGCGTGCTCGGCGACCTGGTCAGCGCGGGGCTCGGGGTGCAGGGCATGCTCTGGGCGAGTGCGCCGGCCTGCACCGAGGTGGAAACGGTGATGCTGGACTGGTTGGCCGAGCTGCTCGACCTGCCGACCCGGTTCCGGTCCACCGGCACCGGTGGCGGGGTGATTCAGGACTCCGCGTCGTCGGCGACCCTGGTGGCCACCCTCGCCGCACTGCACCGGGCCAGCGGCGGGCGCTGGCGCGGCCAGGGACTCGACCGCCGCTACCGGGTCTACACCTCGGCCGAGGCGCACTCGTCGGTGCAGAAGGCGGCCCGGATCGCCGGGCTGGGCGACGACGGGGTGCGCGCGATCGGCGCCGACCCGTACACCCTGGCCCTGCGGCCGGAGTTGCTGCGCGCGGCGATCGAGGCGGACCTGGCCGCCGGCGACGTACCGGCGCTGGTGGTGGCGACGATCGGGACCACCTCCACCACCGCCGTCGACCCGCTGCCGGCGATCGGCGAGCTGTGCCAGACGTACGGCACCTGGTTGCACGTCGACGCCGCGTACGCCGGAGCGGCTGCGATCTGCCCCGAACTGCGCTGGTCGCACGCGGGTCTGGAGTACGCCGACTCGTACTGCTTCGACCCGCACAAGTGGCTGCTCACCGGTTTCGACTGCGACGCGTTCTGGGTCGCCGACCGGGCCGGGTTGACCGAGGCGCTGAGCGTACTGCCGGAGTTCCTGCGCAACGCGGCGTCGGAGTCAGGTGCGGTGGTCGACTACCGCGACTGGCAGGTGCCGTTGGGCCGGCGGTTCCGGGCGTTGAAGCTCTGGTTCGTCCTGCGCTCGTACGGCGCCGAAGGGTTGCGGGCGCACATCCGTACCGGTATTGCCCTGGCCGCACGATTCGCGGACCTGGTCCGGGCGGACGACCGGTTCGAGGTGGTCGTCCCGCACCCGTTCTCGCTGGTCTGCTTCCGGCTGCGGGCCACCACGGTCGAACCGTCGGCCGGAGAGCCCGGAGCGGCGGCCGACGCCCTGAACGCCGAACTGCTGCACCGGGTCAACGCGACCGGCCGGGTCCACCTGACCCATACCCGGGTCGGCGGCCGGCACACGCTGCGGCTCGCGATCGGGGCACCGCAGACCAGCGAGCGCGAGGTGGCGCTGGCCTGGTACCTGATCGAGCGGACCGCGACGGCCCTGCACCGCGGCGCGGCCGATGCCGCTGCGGTACGCGCGACGGATGGGTAGCGTTGATCCCGTCGACGGTCCGCGCCAGCCTCCCCGGTGGGTACAGCCGGTTCCCACCGTTCCGGTAGCTCACACGCAGCCGGCTCTCAGCGGCCGGTGCTGTGATGGAGGGACTCGCGGACGGCCCGCCCCGGGCCCGGCGAACAGCGGATGGAGCATCCGATGGGACTGACAGCGTCCTGGAAACCCGGCAACAATCCGATTCTGCCCGGCACCGACCGCGCCACCCCGTCCGGCGACCTTCCGGATCCGGACGCGCCGGCCGGCAAGGGTCAGAGTCCCGTGGTCTTCCTGCGGCCGGAGCGGATCCTCGCCGACACCGAGCCGCTGGCGGTCGCCGACCACGGCCGGTGGAGGTACCTGCGGGCGGCGTGACCGGCCCGCCGTGCCTGGCTCAGATCCAGGCGTTCGGGTCGCTGACCAGTTCGGTGACCCGGTCGGGCAGTTTGCCGCTGGCCACGTCGGCCACGGTGACCAGTTCGAGGATCTCCCGCTCACTGGCCCGCAGGGCGATCCAGACCTCCTGCAGGGATCGGGCGGCGCCCTGGTAGCCGAGATCCTCGGGACGCTGCCCACGGATGTGCGCGAGCGGGCCGTCGATCACCCGGATCACGTCGGCGAGGGAGATTTCCGCCGCCTTGCGGGCCAACCAGTAGCCGCCCTCCGGGCCACGCTGGGCGTGCACGATCCCACCCCGGCGCAGTTGCAACAGGATGCTTTCCAGGAACTTCGGCGGAATCTCCTGCGCGCGGGCGATCTGCTCGGCGGTGACGGGATTCGGGCGTCGGGCGGGGCCGGCCGCAGCGGCGGTGTCGTCCGCGGTGGCGGCGAGTTCGGCCGTGGCGCGCAACGCGTAGTCGACCCGTGCGGAGAGACGCATGCCGGCAAGGTTAGCCCCCGCGCCGCCCGGCGAACGGTGCCGGGGGTGGCAAGCCACTCAAGGCGCTACTTCCGGCGGAAAGCACGCGTATCCCGCGCAGGTCACGCGCTGTCCCGGCACGGTCGCGCGGTGACCGGTGCAGCGGTCAGGCGCCGACCCGGCGGAGCAGACCCTCCTGGACCGAGCTGGCGATCTGGCGGCCGTCGACGGTGAACATCCGGCCGGTGGCCAGCCCCCGTGCGCCGGAGGCGGACGGGCTCCAGCAGTCGTAGAGGAACCACTCGTCGGCCCGGAACGGCCGGTGGAACCAGAGGGCGTGGTCGAGGCTCGCGCCGACCACACCGCCGGGTCCCCAGACCTCGCCGTGCACCGAGAGGACCGAGTCGAGCAGGGTCAGGTCGGAGGCGTACGTCAGCGCGCAGGCGTGCAGCAGCGGGTCGTCCGGCAGCTTGCCGTCGATCCGCATCCACACCCGCTGGTACGGGTCGGCGGGCCGGTCGCCGGGGCGTACCCAGCCGGGCTCCCCGACGTACCGGACGTCGATCGGGCGCGGGATGAGCGACCAGATGCCGAGCCGCTCCGGGTAACGGGCCAGCCGGTCGGCCATGGTCGGCACCTCGTCCGGACCGGGTACGTCCGGTGGGACCGGGGCCTGGTGGTCCAGCCCCTCCTCCAGCCGCTGGAACGAGGCGGACATGAAGAAGATGGTCTTGCCGTGCTGTCTGGCGACCGACCGCCGGACCGAGAACGAGCGTCCGTCGCGGATCCGTTCGACCTCGTACTCGATCGGCTCGACGGGGTCGCCGGGGCGGACGAAGTAGCCGTGCAGCGAGTGCACGAACCGGGTCGCCTCGACGGTCCGGCCGGCGGCCACCAGTGCCTGGCCGGCGACCTGACCGCCGTACACCCGTTGCGGACCGACCGGCGGACTCATCCCACGGAAGGTCATCTCGTCGATCTGGGTCAGGTCGAGCACCTCGAGGAGCTGATCGACCGCGACCTGTCCACCGACCGGTCCGCCGGACGTCACTGCAGGGCCCGGGCCGCCGCGGCGTCGACGAGGGAGCCGAGCTGGTGCACCCGCAGGGTGTTGGTGAAGCCGGGGGTGCCGGGCGGGCTGCCCGCGACGATCACCACGTAGTCACCGGGGTTGCCCCGGCCCAGGCCGAGCAGCGCCTGGTCGACCTGGCGGAACATGTCGTCGGTGTGCTGCACGAACGGCATCAGGAAGGTCTCCACGCCCCAGGCGAGGGCGAGCTGGTCGCGCACCTCCGGCACCGGGGTGAAGGCGAGCAGCGGCAGGTCGCAGTGCAGCCGGGAGAGCCGGCGCACGGTGTCGCCGGTCTGGGAGAAGGCGACCAGGGCCTTGGCGCCGATGGCACGGGCGATCTGCGAGGCGGCCACGGTGAGCGCTCCGCCGTGCGTACGCGGGTCGTGCTGGAGCCGGGGCACGCCGATCGACCCGGACTCGGTGGTGGTGATGATCTTCGCCATGGTGCTCACGGTGAGCACCGGATACTTGCCGACGCTGGTCTCACCGGAGAGCATCACCGCGTCGGCGCCGTCGAGCACCGCGTTCGCCACGTCGGAGGCCTCCGCGCGGGTCGGGCGGGAGTTCTCGATCATGGAGTCGAGCATCTGGGTGGCGACGATGACCGGGCGGGCGTTCTCCCGGCAGAGCTGGACGGCCCGCTTCTGCACCAGCGGCACCTGGTCCAGCGGAAGCTCGACGCCGAGGTCACCGCGGGCGACCATGACACCGCCGTCGAAGGCGGCGACGATGGCCTCCAGGTGGTCCACCGCCTCCGGCTTCTCGACCTTGGCCATGACCGGCCGGTGGACGCCGACCTCCTGCATGATGTTGTGCGCCAGCTTGATGTCGTCGGCCGACCGGACGAAGGACATCGCGATCATGTCGACGCCGAGACCGAGGGCGAACCGGAGGTCCTCGGCGTCCTTGTCCGACATCGCCGGCACGCTCACCGCGACGTTGGGCAGCGAGACGCCCTTGTTGTTGGAGACCGCGCCACCCTCGGTGACCAGGACCCGGATGTCGTTGCCCTCGACCGAGCTGACCTCGACCGCGACCCGGCCGTCGTCGATCAGCAGGCGGTCGCCGGGGCGGACCTCCTGGGGAAGCTTGCTGTAGGTGCAGGAAACCCGCTCCCGGGTGCCCACGATGTCGTCGCCGGTGATCACCACGGAGTCACCGGTGCGCCACTCGTGCGGGCCGTCGGCGAACCGGCCGAGGCGGATCTTGGGGCCCTGCAGGTCGGCCAGGATCGCCACGGCTTTCCCGGTGGCCTGGGCGGTCTGCCGGACCAGGTGAAAGACCTGCTCGTGGTCGGCGTGGCTGCCGTGGCTGAAGTTCAGCCGGGCCACGTCCATGCCGGCCTCGACGAGGCCACGGATGCGCTCCGGGCTCGAAGTCGCGGGGCCAAGCGTGCAGACGATTTTCGCGCGGCGTGTCACGCCCATCAGGCTAGTCTCTCTCCCAGATCGGTCCACGGGCCGACCCTGTCGGATTCTGGAATTCTCGTCCAACGCCGTGCGGTGCGCAGGTGTCCGGCGGGTGTCGTCTCGCCGGGCGACGCGTTGGGTGGCGGGCATCAGCGACCGCGCGTCCGGAAGCGTACCGCCGTCGTGTTGTCCACGACACGCCCGGTCGGTCCCGCTGCCGCGATTGGCCCGCAAGTCGGCAAGCCACGAGATCTCGGCGCTGACAATTCTCGCTAACCGCCTCTGCGTGATGACTACTCATTTAACCGTCATATCGGACAGGAATCGATGTTCGTCTTGACGGCCCGAAACAGCGGCGTAACACTCGTCGGGAGAGCGCTCTCACTGTTAGATCCCGCAGGCGCGGGCCGACCGCCGGATCCCCCCGGCGGCCGGCCGTACCCACCCAGCCACGGCGTCGCCACGCCACGACTGGGCCGCCCCACCGCGCCCTATCCCCGACAGGTGGGCCCAATGGAAGTTCATCGTCGCACCACGCGCACACCCTCGACCCGATCCCGATGGGGTGTGCTCGCCGCCCTGGCCGCCGCACTGCTGGCGCCCGTACCGTTCATCGCCACCGCACCGACCGCCGCGCAGGCCGCGCCGACCCTGATCTCCCAGGGCAAGCCGGCCACCGCCTCGTCCACCGAGAACGGCGGCACCCTCGCCCCCGCGGCGGTCGACGGCAACGCCGGCACCCGCTGGTCCAGTGCGTTCAGCGACCCGCAGTGGCTACAGGTCGACCTCGGCGCCACCGCCACCCTCAGCCAGGTGGTGCTGAACTGGGAGACCGCCGCCGGGCGGGCGTTCCAGATCCAGACCTCGCCGACCGGGTCCGCGCCCTGGACCACGATCTACTCGACCACCACCAGCACCGGCGGCGTGCAGACGCTCCCGGTGACCGGCAGCGGCCGCTACGTACGGATGTACGGCACGGCCAGGACCACCGGTTACGGCTACTCGCTCTGGGAGTTCCAGGTGTACGGCGAATTCGGCACCGTCCCGCCGACCACCCCGCCGACCACCCCGCCGGTCACCGGCACCCCGGTCGAGCCGACCGACCCGCGCAACCCGAACTTCGGGTCGAACACCTTCGTCTTCGACCCGTCGACGCCGACCTCGACCATCCAGAGCCGGCTGAACACCATCTTCGCCGGTCAGGAGACGAACCAGTTCGGCCCCGAGCGGTACGCCGTGCTGTTCAAGCCCGGCAACTACACCGCCGACGTGAACCTGGGCTTCTTCACCCAGGTCGCCGGCCTCGGCTTCTCCCCCGACGACGTGAACCTCAACGGTCACGTACGGGCCGAGGCGACCTGGTTCGGCGGCAACGCCACCCAGAACTTCTGGCGGGCGGCGGAGAACCTGTCAGTGACCCTGCCGGCCGGGGTGACCGTGGAACGCTGGGCGGTGTCGCAGGCCGCCCCGTACCGGCGGATGCACCTGCGCGGCGCGCAGAACCAGATCCAGCTCTGGAACGGCGGCGACGGCTGGTCCAGCGGCGGGCTGATGGCCGACACCCGGATCGACGGTCTGGTGGTCTCCGGTTCGCAGCAGCAGTGGTACTCGCGCAACAGCGAGTTCGGCAACGGCTGGACCGGCTCGGTGTGGAACATGGTGTTCCAGGGTGTGGCCGGCGCACCGGCGCCGAACTTCCCGAACCCCTCGCACACCGTTCTCCCCACCACCCCGGTGGTCCGGGAGAAGCCCTTCCTGTACGTCGACGGCAGCGGCGAGTACCGGGTCTTCGTCCCGGCGCTGCGGCAGAACAGCACGGGCACGACCTGGTACAACAAGACGCCGGCCGGTAGCTCGCTGTCGCTGAGCCAGTTCTTCATCGTCCGGCAGGGCACCCCGACGGCGACCATCAACGCCGCGCTGGCCCAGGGCAAGGACCTGCTCTTCGCCCCGGGCGTGCACCGGGTCAACGACACGATCCGGATCACCCGGCCGAACACCGTCGTACTCGGCCTCGGCCTGGCGACGATCGAGCCGCAGAACGGCGTGACCGCGATGTCCGTCGCGGACGTGGACGGGGTGAAGGTCGCCGGCATCATGTTCGAGGCCGGTACGACCAACTCCGCCACCCTCATGCAGGTCGGTCCGGCCGGTTCCAGCGCGGACCACTCGGCCAACCCGACCTCGCTGCACGACGTCTTCTTCCGCATCGGCGGAGCGGTCGCCGGCAAGGCCACCAACAGCCTGGTGATCAACAGCGACGACGTCATCGGCGACCACATGTGGCTCTGGCGCGCCGACCACGGCAACGCGGGCACCTACGGTTGGACGATCAACACCGCCGACACCGGGCTGGTCGTCAACGGTGACGACGTCACCATGTACGGCCTTTTCGTCGAGCACTACCAGAAGTACCAGACGATCTGGAACGGCGAACGCGGCCGGACGTACTTCTACCAGAACGAGTTCCCGTACGACCCGCCGAACCAGGCGGCCTGGATGAACGGTTCCACCCGCGGTTATGCGGCGTACAAGGTGGCCGACGCGGTGAACACCCACGAGGCGTGGGGGCTGGGCAGCTACTCCTTCTTCAACGTGGATCCCAGCGTGGTCGCCGAACGGTCCTTCGAGGTGCCGAACAAGTCCGGGGTTCGGTTCCGCAACATGGTCTCGGTCTCGCTCGGTGGCGTGGGGACGATCAACCGCGTCATCAACAACACCGGCGGTCCGGCGAACCAGGCCACCCAGACTGTCTACGTGGTCAGTTACCCGTAACGAGTCCGCTCGCCCACCAGGCCTGCGGTAACGCCACCGCGCCCGGTCCGGTCGTTCGTCGACCGGGCCGGGCGCGGCCCGTTGTGGTTCCGGATCACGCCATGGTCAGGTGGCGACGCAGGTCGGGGTCGGTGCACCGTTGCTGCCGGTCCACGAGCCGAGGAAACCGAAGGTGGTGCTCGCACCGGCACCGAGGCTGCCGTTGTAGGCGACGTTGGTGGCGGTGACACCGGTGCCGGAGGAGGTGACGGTGGCGCCCCAGCTCGACGCGACCGTCTGCCCGTTGGGCCAGGTCCAGGTCACCGTCCAGCCGCTGATCGCGGCGCTGCCGGCGGTCACCCGTACGTCACCCTGGAAGCCGCCCGACCACTGGCCGGTGACCGTGTAGGTGGCGGTGCAGCCGCGCGGCGTACCCGGTGGTGTGGTGGCCGGCGGCGTGGTGCGGGTCGGGGTGGGTGTCGGCGTACGGGTGGGGGTGACCGTCGGGGTAGGTGTCGGACCGGCACCGCCGGGGAAGTTCACGTCACTGCACCAGTAGTACGACTGGTCCATGTGGCTGGCCTGCCAGATGGTGAACACCACGTGCCGGCCGGTACGCCCCGGCGCGGACACGTTGATCGAGTTGGAGACGCCGTTGAGGACCGGGTCGTTGGTCCGGGTCCCCTGGCCGGGCGGGATCACCCCGGTCGAGGCGACCTGTTCGAGGTCGGCCCAGCGCAGCGGTTGGGTGAGCGGGTTGTGGCCCTGCCGGGAGACGTACACCCGGTAGTAGTCGGCGCCGTGCAGGGCCTGGTCGTGCACGGTCAGGGTGAAGTTGTTGTTCACCGACGCGGCCCGCCATGCGCCGGGTGTGTCCATCGCCGCGTAGCGGGGCCCGCCGGTACGGCCACCGCTGCACAACTGCCCGTCCGGGACGGCGGCCTGGTGGTTGCCGGCCACGCCCTCGCGGTAGAGACCGTTCCAGTTCCACATGCCGTTCGGGTCGTTCTGCCAGGCCTGCCAGCACATCGGATCCTCGGTGGCCATCTCGGGCGCCTGGAAGTTACCGCCCCAGCGCAGCCAGCAGCCGTAGTTGCGCGACGGTGGGCTGATCGTCGAGCCGTGCGCGGAGGCGTTCTGCACCCAGACGGTGGTGAGCAGCAGCATGACGAGCGCGGCGACGGCCAGCACTCGGGTGGTCAGTGGTCGGATGGACAGGGGCATCGGGGCTCCCGGTGGAGAAGTAGGGTGCCCCGCACGAGCCGCGGGTGGGGGAACGGAACCATGGGGCGGGCCGTACGCGAGCACGCGCGAAGGCGGAAGGCGTGGAACGAGTACGCGGGAGGCTGCCCGTCACCCCCGCACCGGGTACGTGGCTCCCGCACCGGCCCTACCTCAGTAGATTCACACGCCTCTATGACTTCTGTCAATAGTTTGCCTATTAAACTAAGAGCGCGTACGGCCCGGCCGGATCGAGGTTTCGGCGGCGCCGCTCTACCCTCGGTGGCCATGACACCTTCGCGTTGGCGCCAGGCGAACCGGGCTCCCGCCGACCGGGTGACGCCGGTCGAGATCTTCTTCGACGTGGTCTTCGTCTTCACGCTGACCCAGCTCACCCGGATCCTGGAGGAGGACCTGTCGCTGGCCGGTGTCGGCCGAATCGCCCTGATCTTCGCGGTGCTCTGGTGGATGATCACGGGGTACGTGTGGCTGCCCAACCACGTACCGCCCCGGTTGCCCGCACAGAAGCTCTTGCTCTTCGTCGGGATGGCGGGGTTCCTGATCGCCGCGATCGGCGTCCCGCACGCCTTCGACGGGACCGGTGTCGTCTTCGGGGTGGGCTACGCCGTGGTGACCTGCGTACACCTGCTCCTGTTCACGCAGGCCGAGGTCGGCCGGGCCCTGCTCTGGCTGGCCCCGTACAACATCGGTTCGGCCGCGCTCGTGCTCGTCGGCGGATTCGCCGGAGGCACCGCCCAGTACGCGCTCTGGATCGCCGCGTTCGTCCTCGTCATGGTCGTCCCGTACCTGGTGCCACGCCGGTCGTGGGTCGGCGCCGCGTCCTCCTTCCACATCGTGGCGGGGCACTTCGTCGAACGGCACGGGCTCCTGGTGATCATCGCGCTCGGCGAGTCGGTGGTGGCGATCGGGATGGGCGTCGACGTCGACCACCTGACCGCCGGCACGGTCGCCGTCACCGTGCTGGCGCTGGTGCTCCCGGCCGGGCTGTGGTGGACGTACTTCACCGACACCCGGGGGTTGGAGAGCACGCTGGCGAACGCCGCAAGCGGGCGGCGGGCCCGGCTCGCCATCCGGATGGGCTTCGCCCACGTCCCGCTGCTGCTCGGGATCGTGATCACCGCCGCCGGGATCCACGCGGTGGTCGCGCACCCCGGCGAGCCCGAGTCGTGGCGCTCGGCGTTGGCGTTGGCCGGTGGGGTCGCGCTCTACCTGGTCGGGATCGCCCTGGCCCGGCGCTCACTGCACGTCGCGTCGCCGTGGAGCAGGCTGGTCACGGCCGCCGTTGTCCTCGCCACGGTGCCGGTCGGCACCCTGGGGATCGCCGGACTGCACCTCACCGCCGTGGTCGTGGTGGTCACCACCATGCTGGTGCTCGACCGCCGCCACCACGCCCGGGAGACGGTCCCTGTCGACTGACCGCCGACGCCGGAACCCGCCGGGCTACCGGGAATCGTCGAGCGCGGTCTGGAGCAACTCGCGGGTCGCCTCGTCGAAGGCGACCAGGCGGATCAGCTCGACCCGTGAGGGGGTGGACCGGATCGTGTCGACCGCTATCCCAGCTGCCTGCTGCGGCGGGAACCCGTAGACGCCGGTCGCGATGGCCGGGAAGGCGATCCGGCGTACGCCGAGTTCGTCGGCGACCTCCAGGCTGCGCCGGTAGCAGGAGGCGAGCACCTCCGCCTCGCCGTGTTCGCCGCCCTCCCAGACCGGGCCGACGGTGTGGATCACGTGCCGGACCGGCGGGTCGAGGTCGAAGGCCGGGGTCGCCTTCGCGTCGCCCGGATCGCAGGGCGCGATCGCCGCACCCGCATCCGCCAACCGGGGACCGGCGGCCCGGTGGATCGCCCCGTCCACCCCACCCCCACCGAGCAACGACTCGTTCGCGGCGGTCACCACCGCGTCCACGTCCTCACGGGCGATATCCCCCCGCACCACCTCAACCCGCACCCCCATCCCCCCATCCTCCCACCCCAACTCCCTCCCCGCCCCCCTCCCCACCCCCTCCCCCTCCCCCCACCCCACCCCGCTCGTTCGTCGATCTAGGGCGAATGGTGGTCAACGGAGATCCACTAGCGCGTATTTGCCCTAGATCGACGGGCATTGGGGCTGGTGGGGGAGGGGGTGGTTCACGGGTATGTGATCTTGGGGTCATGATCTCGACACAGGGTGAACCGAGAGTGGGGCAACGTTTTCCCAAGCGGAGGAGCACCATGGCACCCACACCGCCGACCGACTCCGAACTCGACATCCTGATCCGGGCCCGACTCGCCTCGCTCGGCATAGACCTGAGTCAACTCCCCCCGGGCACCACCGCCGACCCGGTGACCGGCTCCCCCGGTCAGGACTCCGTACTCGCCTCGCTGCGGTCGTTCGTCCGGAGCACCGTGACGTCGCTGGCCGCGTACCAGCTTCCGGCGCCCGCCGGATCCACCCCCGCGGTCGCCAAGGCGATCTCGCAGCAGGCCGCACCGATGCTCTACCCCTCGATCAGCACCGAATGGCGGAAGTGATGACAACGATCCAGCCCCAGGACCGTACGGTCGACCGCCGCGCCTTCCTCGCCCGTACCGCCGCCCTGGCCGCCGCCGCAACCGTCGGCAGCACCATCGCCCTCCCCTCGATCGCCCTCGCCGCCCCGGACAGCGGCACCGCCGCCGGCGGCAACCCGGTGAAGTGGAACCCGGCCCTGGACAAGCCGAGCGCCTACACCAAGCCCCGGCCGGAGGCGGTGGCCGATCCGACCGAGCTGACCATCTCCGAGGCCGCGTGGCTGATCCGTGCCGGCAAGCTCACCCCGGAGCAGCTCGTCGAGGCGTACCTGGCTCGGATCGAGGCGTACGACGGCACGTACAAGGCCTTCAACCTGGTGCTCGCCGACGCGGCCGTCAAGGCGGCGCGGGCCGCGGCCCGCAAGCCGCACCGCGGTGCGCTGCACGGCATCCCGCTCGCGATCAAGGACAACTACTGGACCGAGGGGGTGCCCACGACCGCGAACTCCTACCTGTTCCAGGACTTCGTCCCGCCGTACGACGCCACCGCGGTCGCCAAGCTGAAGGTCAACGGCGGGATCGTGATGGGCAAGACCCAGATGGGTCCGCTGGCCACCACCCGCGCCACCACCCCGTCCGGTGTGGTCACCACGGTCAACGCCTGGACGCCGACCAACCCGGGCACCGATCCCGGAGGCTCGTCCACTGGGACCGCCACTTCCGTCGCCGGTCGGCTCGTCTCGTCCGGGATCGGCACCCAGACCGGCGGTTCGATCACCGCCCCGTCGAACGCGCAGAACCTGACCGGGCTCAAGCCGACCATGGGTCGGGTGTCCCTGAACGGCATCATCCCGCTCAGCTACACCCGCGACCACCCCGGACCGCTGGCCCGTGACGCCAAGGACGCCGCGATCATGCTGACCGCGATGGCCGGCGAGGACCCGGCCGACCCGCGTACGCAGGGCCTGCCCGAGGTGCCGAACCTGCTCAACGCGGCCACCCCCCTGTACGACGGCAGCACCCTGAAGCTGCGCTGGCCGACCCGGATCGGTGTCCTGCCCGGCTACGGCAGCGGCACCTCCGCGACCGCGCTGGCCCAGCAGGCGTACCTGGCCAAGCTGGCCGCGATCCCCGGTGCGACCCTGGTCGACGTCACCCTGCCCGACGAGTGGGACCTGCTCACCGGCAACAACTTCAACAACGTACGGCTGCCCGAGCGCAGCGAGCCGTTCATGCCGTACCTGCGTACGGACCTGCGCGGGTTCGGTGTCTCGGTGACGAGCTGGTTGCAGGGCGCCCTGATGGGCGGCAACGAGTTCATCACCGGTCAGCGGGCCAAGCTGCTGCTGATGGAACGGGTCCTGGACCAGCTCTTCGAGACCTGTGACGTGGTGGTGCAGACCGGTCCGGTGCCGTTCGACATCCTCGGCCTGCCGGAGATCGCCTTCCCGATCGGGTTCACCGCCGCCGGGGTGCCGATCGGCGCGATCCTCGGCGGACTCCCGTACGGGGAGGACCGGTTGTTGTCGCTGGTGGCCGCGTACCAGGCGGTCACCGACTGGCACTGGCGCCGGCCCCCGAACCCGCCGGCCAGAGCGGCCGCGGCCCGGACTGCCGCCGTGACCCACCGCCTCACCGCCGACGAGGTCGCCGCCCTCACCCAGTGAGTGCCGGGAGGGGCCCCTTGTCCGAAGGGGCCCCTCCTGCCTGCGAAAACTCAGCGGTGCGGGCGCGGGATGCCGTTGAGCAGGTCGGCTCCGAGCGGGGTGAGGGCGTGCAGGACGGCCTTGCCCTGACGGATCGTGGTGATGAGCCCGGCCCGGCGCAGGACCGTCGCGTGCTCGCTGGCGCTGGCCAGCGAACCGGCGAGCCGTTCGGCGAGCTGACCGGTGGTGCACGCACCGCGGGCGACCGCTTCGAGGGCGTTGGCCCTGGTCCGGCCGAGCAGTGCGGCCAGCGCCTTCGACACCGCCCCGGCACCGGGCGCGCTCAGCATGGCGGCGGCGTCCGCGACCGTACGCATGACGGGAACGAACAGGATCACCGGTGCCCGGTCGTCGAGGGTGCTGGTGACGACGCTGGGCGTACCTTGGCAGAAGGCGGACGGCACCAGCACCAGGCCGCGTCCGCCGAGTACCAGGTTGCTGACCGGTGCGCCACGCCCCACCTCTAATATCGGTGAGCGCCAATGAAAACCGGGCGGTAAGGCGGCGAACATGGCCTCCACCCCGGACGCCGCCAGGGCGCCGGCATAGGTCGCGTGCTCGGCCTGCAAACGCGATTGGATCTGCGGCCAGTAGGGCGCCACCGCCACCTGATGATATTCATGCAGAAAGCGCACCATGTCGCGCCGGTCGACCCGTTCGGACAGCGGCTCGCGGACCGGCGGTCTCGGCCGGCGCGTCGCCCAATCACCGGCGCCCGGCCCTGATCGGGCCGCACCGACCAACTCCGGCCGGACCCGCTCCGGACCGGCCCTCAGCAGGGCTTTGAGTCCTTCTTCGAGTGAGTCGGTCGGCCCGGTGGCGGCGAACAGGTCGCCGTCCAGGTCGCCGAAGAGCGCTGCTGCCGGATGGGTGGTCACAGTCGACGTACGACGGACACGTTCCCGCCAGCCGCCGAACAGTCCCGGCGTTGCAGGTCTGTGCAATGTCAAGAGACTCAGGAACGTCTCACCGAGTGGTCCCCAGGTGGCCGCGACACGTGTTCTGGCCAGATCCTGGGCAGAGAAATGGATATGCAGCACGATTGCCCCCCGTTGGCTGGCGTGCCGATAAAGTTCGACAAGTATTACCGTCGGGTGCGCGAGGCGACAAGGGGCGAACCCACCGTCGAGCCTTTCGGCCAGGCCCGAAAGGCTCGGTTCCGGAATGCCGGTCACCTGCACGGAGGGTGACGCAGGTCGATGCTCGGCGGTCCCCGCGCAGACGTACGGTCGGGGTCGCCAGCTCGGATATGCCACGTTCGCCCGAACCATCCCGTACCGGAGGTTCGATGACATTGCGTAGTTGCAGCCGATAAACGGGGGTCTTGACGCGACAAAACCGGCGTGGTGAAGATGGCCCCACGGCGGTCCGCGGGGGCGATCGCCACGGGGAGAGGGCGACACGGTGGTGAACAACCTCCGCGCCGCGAGTCGGACCACAGTGGAACGGATCCGGTCCACGGCGGGACGACATCGGGCTTGGGTAGTGCAGGATCGGCAGCGCGGTTCGGCCGCTGCATGCGACGAGGCCGGGTGATGACCGGCGTACGGACGAGCACCAGGTCGCGGTTGAGGCGGGCGTTGCTCGCGCCGGCGTACAACACCTCGCCTCGGCTCGCCCCGGACGGGGGTGCCGTCGCGTTCGTCCGGAACACCGACGAGGGACCGGAGTTGTGGCTGCGTACGGCCGACGGTGACGAGCGCCGCCTCGCCGCCCATCCGGGTGAAACGCTCGCCGACCTGCGCTGGACCGCCGACGGCACCATGCTGATCTACCGGCACGGTCCCGTGAATGGCACACGGTGGAGCCTCGCCGGACTCCACCCGACCGTCGCCCGCAGCGGCGGCGGGGTCGGTGCGGTGCGGTATGAGACGCCCGGCTCGGTCACCGAGTACTGGCTGTCGCGCCACGACCCGGCCACCGCCGTCTACAGCTGTCGCCGTCCCGGTTCCTCCGGCCTCGAACTGTTCCGCCTCACCCTGACCGACCCACCCGACTCCGACTCCGGCGCCGACCTCGGCCCCGGCAGCGGCCCCGGTTTCGGCGGCTCGGGAGGGGAACCGGTGTCGGTCGCGGGTGACCAGGGCTTCCGGCAGTGGTTCGTGGACCCCGTGCTGCGTCCTCGCGGCGGGATCCGGCTGGGCGGCGACGGGTCGGTGGAGATCGTGCTGGGCGACCGCCTCGAATCGGCGCGCGAGGTGCTGAGGATCGGGGCCAGGGAGGCCGACGATCTCTCCGTCCAGGGCTTCAGCGCGGACGGACGCCGCCTGTTCCTGCTCACCAGCTACGACGCGAAGACCCGCAGACTGATCTCGATCGGCTCGACCAGCGGCGCCACGATGACGGTGTTCGCCCATCCCACGCTCGACGTCGACGGTTACCCGATCGCGGGCGACGGAGTCTGGTTCGAGCCGGCGACCGGGCTACCGGACATCTGCGCGGTCACCGACCAGCGCCTGCGCTACCACGCGCTCAACCCGGCCCGGCAGCAGGCGGTAGCGCGGCTCACCGCCACCGATGCCGGTTCGGCCGTCCTCGTGGACCGGAGCGCGGACGACCGTACCTGGTTGGTCGGGCGGGTGCGGGATGACGGGCCGGTCGCGTACCACGTCTTCGAACCGGCGACCGGCCGGTCCGAACCGCTCTTCCTCGACCGCCCCGACCTGGCCGGCTACCAGCTTCCGAAACTGGAGGACTTCATCTTCGTCGCCGGTGACGGCCGCGAACTGACCGGGTACGCCATGCGCCCGGTCTACCACCGGCTGCCACTGCCCACGGTCGTGGTGGTGCACGACGGCCCGGCCGACCGGGACTCGTGGCGCTTCCACGCCGAGGCGCAGTACCTCGCCTCACTCGGATACCTGTCCCTGCACATCAACCACCGTGGTTCACGCGGATTCGGCGTCGAGTTCCGGCGCGCCGGCAACAGCGGGTACGGCGGAAGAATGCAACAGGACCTCTACGACGCCGTCGCGCACGGGGTGCGGTCCGGTCTGGTCGACCGCGATCGGGTCGCCTTCCTCGGCACCTCGTACGGCGGACACGCCGCACTGCTGGCCGCGTACACCCGATCGGACCTCGTACGCTGCGCCGTCGCGATCAGCGACCGGCTCGGACACGTCCGGATCCCCACCGCCGACCGGGTGGTCCTCTTCGAGGAGATCGAACGTTTCCTGGCCGACCGCCTCGGCTGACGCCCCGACCGGCTCGGTCGGGGCGCCGCCGGAAGCAGGACGTGACTAGGCGACCCGGAAACTCCGGATCGCCTGGTTGGAACTGTGCAGGTCACTGGGCGGAGCCTGGCTCACCAGACCGGTGCAGTCGGCTCCCCGGTAGAGCAGGAGAGTCTTGTCGGTCAGGTTGACATGGCCGTGGATGTCGATCGGGCTGTTCACGCAGCCGGTGCTCAGCGGCACGCTGTACTGCACCTGCGGACCGTCGAACCAGATCGAGTCCCAGAAGCAGACGGTGCCGTCCACGTAGGTGCAGGTGGTGCTGGGCGCGGCAGCCGTCGTCGAGCCGGCCGAGGCGTACGCGGGCGCGGCGAGCGCGGCGGACGCCATCGCCGCGACGGACGCGGCGGCGAGTACTGACGTGAGGGTTGGCTTGCGGAGTCGCATGAATCCTCCTGTGAACAGGGGGTCGATGGGCTCTGCCGCGCGGCAAAATTGGCTTGTAAGCGCACAAATACGCCCCAACACCAAGTAGTTGAATCTTGCACTACCTCATGGGTGACGTCAACACCCTGCCGGTGATCCCGGTCCCGACCGGGGGCACCACGAGAGTGCGCTACGGCGTGAAGTAGGCGGCGCTCTCCGGGTCCGCCGGGTAGTAGGACTCGATCGCGATCTCGTCGATCGTGATGTCCATCGGGGTGCCGAACGTGGTGATGGTCGAGAAGAGTCGCAACTCTCGTCCGCCGATCCGGAGGATCATCGGAATCACCACGTCGGCGTCGACCCGTTGGCCCATCGGGTCCTCGGGCAGAGGTCTCAGCAGTTCTTCGTAGAGTGCGGTCAGCTCCGCGTCGGGAGCGGCGGCGAGCTGGCGCGAGATCCGGCTGCGGAAGACCGCACGCACGTCCGCCAGGTTGACGACCATGGAAGCAAGCCCGCGCGGGTCCAGGCCCAGCCGAACCAGGTTCACCGGTGGCCGCAGCAGATCGGGAGCGACCTGCGCAAAAAACGGGTCGACCGCGCGGTTGGTCATCACGATGTTCCACCGACGGTCGAAGACCAGCGCCGGATACGGCTCGTGCGCCCGGAGCACCCTGCGGACCGCGTCGAGGGCAGCCGACAGGGCGGTGTCGTCGAGCGGACGCTCCGCGTACCGGGGCGCGAAGCCGGCGGCGAGCAACAGCCGATTGCGATCACGCAGCGGCACATGGAGCTGATCGGCAAGCCGGAGGACCATGTCCGCGCTCGGCTTGGACTTGCCGGTCTCGACCAGACTGACGTGACGAGCCGAGACATCCGCGGCAATCGCCAGGTCGAGCTGACTGAGTCCCCGGTGCTGCCGCCACTGCCGCAGGAGTGCCCCGACCGTGTGCACGATCATGAGCGTACTCATCGTCACGCCGATCGCCATGACATGCGAGTTCATCGACAACCGAACGGGCCGACGCAACACTCGGCCCTATGACCATCGAGAACAAGAGCATCGTCCAACGTGCGCTGGCAGGGCTGATCGAGACGGGCAACGTCGATACGCTCGCCTCGTTCCTCAGCGACGACTTCGTCCACCACCGGCCGGATTCGACAGCCTCGACCAGGGCGGAGTGGCTCGCCGCCGTCCGCGCCGCACTGGGCCCGACCGCCGGTATGCAGGTCGAAATCCTTCACCTGCTGGCCGACGGTGACCACGTCGTGGTGCATTCGCGACGCCGGCTACCCAACGCGGGCCCGGAGATCGTGGTCATCGACGTCATGCGTATAGCGGACGGCTCCATCGCAGAGATATGGGAAATCATCGAACCGGTGGCCCACGCGGCCGCCAATCTGGTGTGGTGGGAATCCGCTCCAGAGGTAGCTCGGGATGCCCGCGGCGGCGATGAACTCGCGGTGCCTCTTTCCTGACGCGGGCATCGCCAGCAGGACTGACCTACTGTGCTCGGTCGGGTACGGTCAGCTCGGGGAAGAACGACCTAGACCGGGGAGGACCAGCAGCATGGCGTCGATCGAGGAGATCAAGGCGGGCGTGGCCCGATTCAGCAGTGAAACCAGCCAGCAGGCGGCCACCATCAGGGGCATCGCCGACCAGTTGGAGCAGACCACTGCACTGCTGCGCAGCCTCACCCAGGGCACCAGCCACTCGCGCGTCGGCGAGGCACTGGCCGGAATGGAGCAGGCCAAGCAGAAACTGCACGAGGCGACAACGCTCGCGCAGGGCGCGGTCGAGGCCACCAACAGCTACGCCGCCAGCTTCTGACCAAGGGGTACGTCATGCCAACCGTCATCGTGCCCGTCGGGCTCTCCATGGGACCGCGCTACCGGTACGTACGCCCGCCGGACCCGACCCCTGAGTGCTACGAGATCCACCTCGGCGACGACCTGGTGGAACTGACCGAAACCGAGGCGGCCGTGTGGGCGGCGGCCTTTGTCGATGCCGAGCGGCACGCCAAGCTGGCGGTGAACCGGAAGTCCCTGATCCAGCTCGTCCAGACCGCACCCAAGCCCGAGCCACGAGCCGCCGAGGTCGTCGACGACCTGATCGCCCGTGGCCTACTGGTCGAGTTCGACCCCGAGGGCAACCTCGAACCCGTCTTCCGCCACCACAAGCTCCTCCCCCTGGGCCAGGGCCTCGGCTCCACCGCCGAAGAACCTCACCTTCACCGCGTGGGTTTCGGCAATCAGGTTGCCATCGGTCTTCCCGTTGACGTCTACGGCCTCTGGGCCTTCTCCCATCGCGATCCCAACCTCTGGCAGGCATGCGTCCTGTACTCGGACGACAGTGAGAACCAGGCCGAGGGAGACGACCCGATGAACGCGACACCGCAGGATGTCGCCCAGGACGTGGCCGCGAACCTGCCACTCATGATCTCGTCAGGTTGCGCCTTCCTTGATCCTGTGGCGCGCTGAATGGGGTGGCGGAAGGACAATCGAAGACAGCGGCAGGTAGAGCGCCCGTTCAAGCGCCGACTCCTATACGAGAGTGCCAAGGAAAGCCTTGGCAAAGTGCTCGAGTGGGGTGGAGCGGGCGTCGGCATGTTGTTGGGCCTTGCCGCTGCCCGGCTCGGCCTGCCACTTTCTCCTTCCGTTGCTGCCATCGGCGGCACCGTCGCTGGCGGACTCATCGGCGCACAGGCCAAGGCTGTCGTGGTTACCGCCATCGACCTCAGACGAGAACGCCGTGAGAGCGCCGTAGCTGGTGGGCACCGCAGCACGAGCACCAGCACCAGTGCCGGCGGCTCCCCCGCGCATGGCGCCGCCCAAGTCAACCCTCGTGGGGAGCACCATCGGGTTGGCGGTGCACGAGGTGGTTATCGAAGCCGGGGATCGGGAGGTGGGATCGCCGGGCAGGTGATTTCGGGGATCGAGCAGGTCATGGAGCAGATCGAGCAGACGGCCGCAAGGCTCAACGCCGTTGCTGCGAGCATGCGCAACAGCCAGGACTCGATGATGGTCCTGATCTACGGCGGGCGCGCCGACGTGGTGCGGCGTACGCACGACGCGATGTCGGGCGCTCGGGACAAGGTGTACGACAGCGCTGTCCTGCTGCGCAGCGCCAGCGAGGATCTGCGCGCCTACCGGGCGAGCATCTGACGAGTGGCGAAGTCAGCGCCGCCATCGATCTCAGCTTGAAGTCTTTCGAGTATCCGGGTCAGCACCCAAATGGGCGGCGAACAGGCCAGCCAGGCTTCGGGCCGTCTCCGCCGCTTCCTCGGGAGTGCCGGCGTTGGTCGCGGACTGCAGCGCGCCGTCTCGGGCGAGCACGACCAGGCCGTGCGCCAGGGCCCAGCTGACCAGCGACAGTTGCGGAACCTCGCCCTTCTGCGACCCTGATGCCCGACCGAGGACAACCGAGCTGAGTTCAGCGATGGCCTCTTCCTGTGCCGTACGCAGGGCCGGGTCGTCGGTGTGCAGCTCGGTGGGTCGGAACATCAGGTCGAACAAAGCGCGGTTGCCCAGGCCGAAGTCGATGTACGCGCGGCCCAGCGCCGAGAGCGGGTTGGCTGGCCGCGACGCCGAGACCGTGCGCAACGCGGCCGTCAACGCGGTGAAGCCCTCGGTCGCGATCGCGGTCAGGAGCCCCGCGCGGTCCTGGAAAAAGTATTTGGGCGCGGCGTGGGAGACGCCGGCACGGCGGGCAACCGCGCGGAGGCTGATCCCGGCGTGGCCGTGTTCATCGAGTTCCGCCCGGGCGGCGCTGAGCAGCGCAGAGCGACCATCCGCATCCGGCTTGCTGGGCATCAGTGTCCCGCTCAGCTCACGATGGGCTCGGCCGAAGCTTCGGTCACACCGTGGGCGGCGAAGACCTGCAGGGCCGCAGCGACGAGCTGGGAGTCCTCGTTGGCGTCGATCGACACGATCTTGCCCCATCTCATCTGCACGATGTGTACGCCATGGTTGTTGTACGGCGAGCCGTCCGGCATGTTCTGGGTCGCCGTCCAGCGGATGACGATCGTCGTGTTGTGGGGAGTGCCCTTCACCCAGACGTCGCGCACCGTCAGTCTCAGGGTTGGGCTGAGTCGTCCGAGGCGCTCGAACCACCGCCTCAACGCCTCCCGGTCGTGGCGCTCACCGCCGAGGGCGTGATCCCCACCGAAGCGATGGTAGACGTCCGGCACACAGTCCTTGAGCAGGGCGTCGTAGTCCTTCTCGTTGACCCGGTTGAAGTTCTTGGTAGCGATGCGCTTGACGATGGCGTGATACATGATCGCTCCTTCGGCGCACAGGGAAGCTCTTTGCTTGACACTGTCAAGTAAGGGACCTCCTGAGACTGACACGGCAACTTGACACTGTCAAGCGCTCAGTCGATCCGTGCCACCAGAAGCAGGCGAGGCGCTGTGGCGTTCCACTGCCCCTATGGGGGCCCTGAACCGCCACAGCCTCGGTCACCGCTCGGCGACGAACACTCCGACACCTCCGACGCCCTCCACCAGACCCTCGATCTTCAGGGCGTTGATGGCCTGTCGGACGACGATCGCGGACACGCTGTGCTGTGCGCAGAGTTGCGACGTGGACGGCAATTTATCGCCCGGAGCAAGTTCTCCGGACTCGATCTGAGCGTGGATGCTGTCGACAATCTGCGCCCATTTGGGCTTGGCGGGCATAGGTCACTCCCAGGTCTGCCCCGCCATTTGATCACGTCGCACCTTGTATGGCAACCAATAGCAAGTCAGGGTTGCGCGTACATCACCTGTCATATACGGTCTCCTCTATCCGGCTCCCAGGTCTGCAAACCACGGAGTTGGTCCCACCGCACAGAGCCCGGCCGATCGGTCCCCCTGGTCGGCCGGGTGCGTGAACCTGCCCGCACCTCAGCGACGGGAGGCACCAAACCGGTGAGCGCCACCCCACCCACCCCGCAACCCCACCAACAGCCGCCACCCGACTTCCTCTCCGAAGAAGATCTCGAAGACGCCGACGACATCCTGCGGGCTCACGCCCCGATGCGGGTCGCCGTCGTCAACTGCACCTGCGGTGCGGCGTACCCGTGTCTTGAGGTCCAGTGGGCGCGACTGATCAGGCAGGTCGCGGAGGCGGGCGGGTGAACGCCCTCTCCGAGACCTACTACAGCCGGTACGCCCAGGCCCGAGCCGCCGAGGCGCAACAAGCGATCGACCGGCACGTCGTGTCCGCGTACACCGGGGTCTGTTTGGGGTGCGGGCGGCCCGGCCCCTGCGACGAACGAGACCAGGCGGAACGGGCGCTGGCCCACTACTCCCGGCGCACCGGCAACCCACCGCCGGACAACCGGAGCCACCCGTCGAACTGGCCCACCCCCCGCCACCAGCCGACCCCGGCCAGGAATCCCGGAGCGAACAACTTGCTCAACACCGCGATCCGCACCGCCGACGGCACGGTCGACGCCCTGCGCGCCGCCTGCCTCGCCGCGACCGAGGCGCTCGAATGCGCCAACCAGCAGGTCGACGGCGTCGAGCATCCGCTCCCCCGAACCGCCCTCGCCAACTGGGACAGCGCCCTCAACCTCGCCTGGGAAGCCTTGACCACGGTCTACTCCGGCCTGGCCGAGGCCCGTCGACTCCCCAACGCCGAACCCCACAACGTGGGCGACGTGCTCGCCGGCCTCAAGGTTGCCCGCCTCGGCGCCGGCCGCGCCGCCCACCAGGTCGATCGGGTACGCCGACAGCTGTCCACCGCCGAAGACTGGCTCCGCCGCGACCAGGAGGATCCACGTGCTCTCGCCGCAGCCGAGCGCTGGGCCTGGGCGGGCCGCCGACTCGACCTGGTCGCCGCCCGCCTCGCCATCGGCTCCCGTGCCCTCGACCGGTACGCCGCCAACCTCGCCGGCACCCCCGAACCAGCCGCCATCAGCGTCACCGTCCGACTGGACCGCCTGCTGACCCGAGCCCGCCCGACCGTCGCGCAGACCCGAGAGGGCGTGACGGTGGCCGCCCGGCTCGTCGTCCGACGCCACCCGTGGGGCGGCTGGCGGGGCTTCTTGGCCCGGTGGCGGCACGAAGCCTGGAAGGAGTTCACCCGCCCGTGGACAGCCTGAACCCGTACAGCAGGGCGGTGCGTGACCTTGCCCTCGGCCGGGTACGCGAGCACCGCCATCGGCTGTGCAGCCTCGACGAGACCGGTTGGCGGCGGTACGGAGAGCTGCTCGACTCCGTTTTCCTGCTCTGCGTCGACCGGCGATTCCGGCCCGGCCAGGACCACGCCCCGATCATCCGGTTCGTCGCGAGTGTCCGGGAGCGGTACGACCACAGTGGCGTCGAGATCGACCCGGTGACCGCCGAGGCGCTGATCCAGGCCGCGCTCGGTCAGCGGGAGCCGCTGCCGATGGACTCCACCACGATCGCCGCCCAGACCATGCTCATCGTCGGGCTGCTCGACGACGAGGGCATGTCCTCCGCCGAGCTGACCGACCTCCTCCACACCGCCGAACTCAACACCGCCCGACCCGGCTCAGACGTCCAGCATGATGGTCCAGAAACAGGAGGTGATCGACATGATGACAAAACACATGGCGAAGCCGAGCCTGGCGTACCGGGCCGGTCGGCCGCCCCCGATCCGGGCCCGCCCCCAGGAGCCGAGGGCGAAGTAGGCGGCGAAGAAGGTCAGCGCCGGCAGTCCGGCGAGCATCCAGGCGTACAGGGTGAAGCCGTCGACGGCGCCGGCCTTGGCGACGAGCGCCAGCAGGGCCTGGGCCAGGTTGCCGGCGGCGATGAAGCCGACGTAGACCACGATCGCCCGGCTGAACGGCGACGAGCCCGGTAGCAGCGCCGGCTGCTGGGCCAACTCCTCGACCTGCGCGGCGGCCTCGTCGGCCGCTGCCGCCGCCCGGTGCGCCAGGTCCAGCTCGACGTCCGGGTTCACCGGCGCGGCCGGGTGCGACAGGTGTTGCGTGGGCGGACCGTCCTCGCCCGCCGACGGCAGCCGTGGGCCGGGCACCGCAGGTGCCGGTGCGGGCGTCGAGGTCAGCGCCACCCGATCGGGACCGACCGGCAGTTCCGGGTACGCCGAACCGCCCGCCAACTCCTGCTCCGCACCCTGCTGATGGGAGGCCGGCGACCCGAGGTGCCCGGCGACGGTCAGCGGCGGCAGTGGGGCGCTGAGCTGCGGGACCGGCTCCCCGATCAGTTTGGCGAGTTCGACCAGCCGTTGCTCCTGCATGGTGAGCCGCTGCCCGAGCTGGTCGATCGTGTCACCGGTGGCATCACGGCGGGCCGCCGCCTGCGCGGTCGTACGCTCACCGGTGCGCTGGAGCTGGTGCAGGTGCCGGGCCAGGGTGGCGTACTCGTCGAAGCCCTGCATCGTCACTGCCCCTCGTCCAGCTCGTACCCGGGTCGAACGAACGGCACGATCAGCCGGCTGCGCTGGTCGTGCCGATCCACCAGCAGCGCCCGGTTCGCCCGGGGCGTGTACGCCAGGTCGTGCATCCCGAGGTACATGCCCAGTTCCCCACCGGGCACGTTCAGCGCCACCAGGCAGGCGATGTCGTCCTTGTTGTGCGCCCCGCCGATGTCGTCGGCGAGCCGGCGCAGCCCCCGCCACCAGCCGAGCAGGTGCACCCCGTACGCCGGGCCGTGGCGCAGGACCTGCTGGAGGTCGTCGAGGCCGGACCGGTAGTTCTGGTCCTTGGCGGACAGCACTCCGCTGGCCCCGTCCATGCCGAAGGCCACCAGGTAGGTCCGGTCGCTCGGCTGGGCGACCGGCTCGGCGAGTTTGCGGATCTCCTCCCGCAACGCCATCGCGTCCAACCTGGTCACCGGATGACCGGCGGCGACCAGTGCGTCGGCGGTCGCGTCGGCCACCTCGTCGGCGGCGGCGACCAGCGGCGCGAGGAGGAACCGGGCGGTACCGGGCTGGGCCTGGCGGGCCAGGCTGAGGGTGGCCGCCTGCAGCACGTCGGCACCGACCGGGGTGGTGCCGACCACCGCCAGGTGCCGGCCGGGGGTGGCGTCGAGCATGAACATCGCCGAGGTCAGGTTCACGTCGACCACCCGGCCGACCAGGGCCATCGGCCGGCGTCCACCGGGCATCAGGCCACGGAACGTCGGGTCGTCCTCGACGTGTGCGGAGTCGTACCCCTTGAAGACCGCGGGTGGGAACGAGCCCTGCGCCCGACCCTGCCACAGCTCGTGCCGCAGCGCCGCGACCCGCGCGGCGCTGCCGTGTGCGTCCGGAAAGCGGACCACCGTGTTCGCCGAGGAGAGGCCGGCGGCGGGGTTGATGATCGCGGAACCGAGCGGGAGCGCCCCGGCGGCCTCGTTCAGGGCATCGAGTACGCCGGAGCCGCCCGGCAACGCCACCCGGAGCGGGAACTGGCCGAAAATCGAGTCGACCTTGCCGTAGAGCGCCTCGATCCCGGACATGCTCTGGCTGGCCAGCACCAGGTGGATGCCGTACGAGCGGCCCTTGCGGGCCAGTTCCTCCAGCAGTGCGACCGCCTCGCGGGCGAGCGCGTCGTTGCCGGCGAACAGCACGTGGAACTCGTCGATGACGGCCACCACCCGTGGCACGGGCTTGCCGTCGCGGGGCAGGTCGGCGAGCTTGGTGACCCCGTGGCGCTTGAGCGCGTTCGCCCGCCGGTTCAGCTCCCGTCGCAGCTCCCGCAGGACCGCCACGCCGTACTCCCGGTCGGACTCGATGCCGACGGCGCGGGCGTGCGGGATCCAGGAACCGTCGTGCCCGGTCGGGACGAACTCGGTGAAACTGACCCCCTCCTTGAAGTCGAGCAGGAAGAGGGCCAGTTCGTCGGGTGAGTAGCGGGCGGCGAGTCCATAGAGGACGTCGAGCAGGAAGACGGTCTTGCCGGAGCCGGTCCGGCCGCCGACCAGCCAGTGCGGCGTGGCGTCGTCGAACGCCAGGGTCACCGGGTCGCGGCCGTTGCGGCCGATGACCGTACGCAGCCCGGTGCCGGCCGACTCGGTCCAGTTGCGGGCCGGCAGCAGGTCGGCGAACTCCAGACTGGCGTCCCGCCGGGTGGCGTCCCCGTGCCGTTCCGCGACGGCGGCGATCGTCCCGGCGGGCGGGTCCCCGTCGAGCAGGACCGGCACCACCAACCCGGTCCCGTCCCCGCTGTACGGCCACCACGGCGGGTCACCGACCCAGGCATAGTCGCTGTCGCGGGTCACCCGCGTGGTGTTGCCGAACGGAGGCGGTTCCAGCCCCGTCGACCGGGGCGGATAACCGGCCGCCAGCACGCACACCCCGGCGGCCGGGCCGGCGTGCGTCAACGCGGCCAGCCGGGTCAGCTCGGCCCGCCCCTCCGGCATGGACGCCGCCACCACCAGCAGCAACTGGTCCCGGCCGTTCGGGTCGGAGTGGCTGGCGCGGGCGTGCTGCTCGGCGCCGGTGAGCAGGGCCTGGATCTCCCCGTCACTGGTCGCGGGCGGGCTCAGCACACCTGCGTCGACGAGTGGCCGAAGCGGCAGGAACGTGGCGCCGAGCGCGGCGTTGTCGATCGCCACCACCCGTACCGAGCCGGCCGGGGCGGCCATCAGGAGCCGGATCACCAGGGAACGCAGCGCCGCCCCCGTACGCGGATCGCGGGCGTCGGTGTCGATCGCCAGGTGCGCCCCACCGACCAGCGGTACGACCACCGGGAAACCGCCGTCCGAAGTGGCCGCCTCACCGACCCGGATCGGCACCGGGCGGCCCGGAAACTCCGGTCCGGCCGACACGGCGCTGAGAGCTTCGCCGACCCGGCGCAGCCGCTGCACCATGTCCCCGGTCTCGGGCGGTGGCGGCGGGGCGGTGACTCCGGCGAGCCCTCGACGGGCGGCGTCCAGATGCGCACGCGCCTGCCGGTGTGCCGCGACCGCCCGCCCGTACGTGACCGCGAGCCTGCCCACCCTGCTCCCCCACCCCTGTCGGCGTGCGTAGTCACCGGAACACTAACCGAAGCACCCCCGTACGGGCACCCGGACGCGACCGAGTCACCACTCCTCCGACGATCTTGCACTTGTGGCGCCCGGATTGGGGCAGTCATCCGAGTTTGTGTACCACCACAAGTGCAGGATCGTCGCGCCACCTGGACGCCTCAGCAGGGGTCGATGTGGTAGACGGGAGTCCAGACGTAGTTCGAGTTGTGGCTGGGAGCGGCCGACGAGCGGCCGAGTTCACTACCGTCCGCTCCGAGGAAATACGCCCGGGTACCCGGAGTTTGAGTGTTCATCCAGGATCCGTACCCGGCCCACGTCGGGATGTGGATCCAGACCGAACATCTCCATTCGGAACGCTTTTCCCCACTCCATCCGCCTCCGCTCCAGGCGCAGAAGTAGAGTTCGGCACAGCTCGCCAGTGTGCCGATCGGCTGGTTGAGTTCGCGGGCGTACTTCTCCCCGGGAAGATTGAGGAGCAGGTGGCTGCCGGGGGCGTACTCGATCTTGTTTGCGGCGACCTGCTTGCCGCCGAGCTGATCCAGCCGGGCGTCGACACGTTTCTGCAGCTCATCGGCTTCAGCAGCGGTGAGGCCCGCCGACCGGGCGTCGGCCCGGAAGTCCTGGCCACCGGCACCCGGGCCGGCGGGTGCGGCGATGGCGGCATTGACGGGACCGAGGAACAGGGCCGCCAGGACCATGCTCGTCAGAAATGGCATTCGTGAGCCGAACCAGATTCTCGACACAAACAACTCCTCCGACTAGGGACACCGACAGGCAGACGAACGGGCAGCTGCGCTCCGACCCAGATCGAGGCGAGCCCTCTCTCCATCCGCACAAACGCCTTGCGGAGATTTTCGAGGCGTCCTCTACATTCCCACTACACTGCGGACGGTAATCCCGGCCCGCCCCGCTTCCCGGAACAACCCTCACCGAAAAGGGTGGCTATCCGGCGTGGGATAGCCACCCTTCTCAGTGGAAGTGTGCGGATCTCGACCCGCGTGGGGAGCCGCGGTGGGGTGTCAGCGGGCGGCGGTCAGGGGTTGGGCGGAGGCGGTGACCGGGGCCGGCAGGGTGCCGGGGCCGTCGAGGTAGGTGTGGATCGCGGCGGCGGCCGCGCGGCCCTCGGCGATCGCCCAGACGATCAGCGACGCGCCCCGGTGCATGTCACCGGCGACGAAGACCCCGTCGGTGGAGGTCTGCCAGTCCGCGGTGGCGTCGATCGCGCCGCGCCGGTTGCGGGCCACCCCGAGCTGGTCGAGCAGCGGCTGCTCCTCGGTCCCCTCGAAGCCGATCGCCAGCAGCACCAGGTCGGCCGGAAGTTCCCGTTCCGAGCCGGGCTTGACGGTCATGATCCGCTGCCCGTCCTGTTTGGTCACGCTGACCTCGGCGACCCGGACCGCGCGTACCTGGCCGGTGCCGTCGTCGACGAACTCCTGGACCGCGACGGCGAAGACCCGCTCGCCGCCCTCCTCGTGCGCCGGGTAGTCGCGCAGGATCCACGGCCAGGTCGGCCACGGGTCGCGGTTCTCGTCCCGGCTGCCCGGTGGCACCGGGTACAGGTCGAGCTGGTGTACGCCGACAGCGCCCTGCCGGTGGGCCACACCGAGGCAGTCCGCGCCGGTGTCACCACCACCGATGATCACCACGTGTTTGCCGGCGGCGTCGATCGGGGTGCTCTCGTCCAGGCCGTTGACCACCCGGTTCGCCGCGACCAGGTGTTCCATCGCCTGGTGCACGCCGCGCAGGGCCCGCCCGGGAGTGGCCTGGGTGTCCCGGCCCTGGAGCGCACCGCAGGCGAGCAGGACGGCGTCGTACTCGGCGCGGAGCTGCTCGGCGGTGATGTCGACACCGACGTTGACGCCGGTGACGAAGGCGACGCCCTCGGCGGTGAGCTGTTCCAGCCGCCGGTCGATGTGCTCCTTCTCCAGCTTGAAGTCGGGGATGCCGTACCGGAGCAGGCCGCCGATCCTGTCGTCGCGCTCGTAGACGGTGACAGCGTGCCCAGCCCTGGCCAACTGCTGCGCGGCAGCGAGTCCCGCCGGCCCGGAACCCACGACGGCAATGCGCTTGCCGGACGGCTTCGCCACCACCTGCGGCCGGACCAGGTCCAGGTCCACCGCCCGGTTGATGATCTCGACCTCGACCTGCTTGATGGTGACCGGCTGCCCCCCGGAGATCCCGAGTACGCAGGCCGCCTCGCACGGTGCCGGACAGAGCCGCCCGGTGAACTCCGGGAAGTTGTTCGTGGCGTGCAGCGACTCGATCGCGTGCGACCAGTTGCCGGTACGGACCAGGTCGTTCCAGTCCGGGATCCGGTTGCCCAGCGGGCAGCCGTCGTGGCAGAACGGAATGCCGCAGTCCATGCAGCGGGTGGCCTGTTCGCGTACGAGGTCGTCGGCGGCGGCCGGGTAGACCTCCCGCCAGTCGCTGATCCGCACCGGCACCGGGCGGCGGGCCGGCAACCGCCGGTCGTAGCGCAGGAAACCGTTCGGGTCAGGCACGAGCCACCTCCTGGGACGCGCGCGGCGTGACCTGCGCGGGCGCGGCGGGAGACGGCACGGGCGCGGCCGGCGGCGCCACGGGGGCGGCCAGCGCGGTCATGACCGCCTCGTCGACGTTGTGGCCGGCGGCTTCGGCGGCCCGCATGATCTGCATTACCCGCTTGTAGTCGCGGGGTACCACGGCGGTGAACTCCTCGACCGCCTCCGGCCAGCGCTTGAGCAGCCGCTCGGCGACCGCCGAGTCGGTCTCGGCGAAGTGCCGCTGGACCAGGTCGTGCAGGGTGACCCGCTCGTCGACGGTGAGCGGGGCCAGGTCGACCAGTTCGGGGTTGACCCGGCGCGGGTCGAGCTGCCAGACGAAGGCGGCGCCACCGGACATGCCGGCGGCGAAGTTCCGCCCGGTCGGGCCGAGCACCACGACGGTGCCACCGGTCATGTACTCGCACCCGTGGTCGCCGACCCCCTCGACCACCGTCACCGCGCCGGAGTTGCGGACCGCGAACCGCTCACCGACCCGGCCCCGGAGGAAGAGTTCACCGGCGGTGGCCCCGTACAGGATGGTGTTGCCGGCGATGATCTGGTCCTCGGCGCCGGGCGTACCGTCGGTCCGGTCCGCGGCGCGGGCGGCGAACGGCGCGGCGGCGTCCGGGCGGACGACCAGCCGGCCGCCGGAGAGTCCCTTGCCGACGTAGTCGTTGGCGTCGCCGTGCAGCCGCAGGGTGACCCCGGCCGGCAGGAACGCGCCGAAGGACTGGCCGGCGGTGCCGGTGAGGGCGAACTCGATGGTGTCGGCGGGCAGGCCGGCGCCGCCGAAGCGACGGGTCACCTCGCCGCCGAGCATCGCGCCGACGCTGCGGTGCTCGTTGCGGACCCGGATCGAGGCCCGGACCTGGGTTCCGTCGGCCAGCGCCGGGGCGGCCAGGGCGAGCAACTCGTTGTCCAGGGCGGCGGCCAGGCCGTGGTCCTGGGCCCGGATGCCGCGCCGGGCGGCGCCCTCGGGCAGGTCCGGCACATGGAGTACGGGCCGCAGGTCGAGCCCGCGCGCCTTCCAGTGGTTCAGCGCCGGGGCGAGGTCGAGCAGCTCGGTCTGCCCGATCGCCTCCTCCAGGGTCCGGAAGCCCAGCTCGGCCAGGTAACCGCGGACCTCCTCGGCGAGGAAGAGGAAGAAGTTCTCCACGAACTCCGGCTTGCCGGTGTAGCGCTCGCGCAGCACCGGGTTCTGGGTGGCGATGCCGACCGGGCAGGTGTCGAGGTGGCAGACGCGCATCATGACGCACCCGGCGACGATCAGCGGGGCGGTGGCGAAGCCGAACTCCTCGGCCCCGAGCAGCGCCGCGACGAGTACGTCCCGACCGGTCTTGAGCTGCCCGTCGACCTGCACGGTGACCCGGTCGCGGAGCCGGTTGAGCAGCAGGGTCTGCTGCGCCTCGGCCAGTCCCAGCTCCCATGGGGTGCCGGCGTGCTTGAGCGAGTTCAGCGGGGAGGCGCCGGTGCCGCCGTCATGGCCGGAGATCAGGATGACGTCGGCCTTGAGCTTCGCCACCCCGGCGGCGACCGTACCGACGCCGATCTCGCTGACCAGCTTGACGTGCACCCGGGCGGCCGGGTTGACGTTCTTCAGGTCGTGGACGAGTTGGGCCAGGTCCTCGATCGAGTAGATGTCGTGGTGCGGTGGCGGGGAGATCAGGCCGACGCCGGGGGTGGCGTGCCGGGTACGGGCGATCCACGGCCAGACCTTGTTGCCGGGGAGCTGGCCGCCCTCGCCGGGCTTCGCCCCCTGCGCCATCTTGATCTGGAGGTCGTCGGCGTTGACCAGGTATTCGCTGGTCACGCCGAACCGGCCGCTGGCGATCTGCTTGACCGAGGAGCGGCGACGCGGGTCGTAGAGGCGCTCGACGTCCTCGCCGCCCTCACCGGTGTTCGACTTGCCGCCGAGGTTGTTCATCGCGATGGCGAGGGTCTCGTGCGCCTCGGCCGAGATGGAGCCGTACGACATGGCGCCGGTGGCGAACCGCTTGACGATCTCACTGGCCGGCTCGACCTCGTCCAGTGGCACCGCCGGCCGGACGCCCGTACGGAGGGTGAACAGCCCGCGCAGCGAACCCGCCTTCGCGGCCAGTTCGTCGACCTTGGCGGTGTAGTCGCGGAACACCTCGTACTGACGGGAGCGGGTGGCGTGCTGGAGCAGGAACACCGTCTCCGGGTTGAACAGGTGCAGTTCACCCTCGCGGCGCCACTGGTACTCGCCGCCGACCTCGAGCCGCCGGTGCGCGCCCTGTGCCGCGCTCGGCGGGTACGCGACCGCGTGCCGGGCGGCGATCTCCTCGTGGATGCCGGTCAGGCCGATCCCGCCGATCTTGCCGGCCGTACCGGCGAAGTACCGCTGGACCAGCCGGGAGTCCAGGCCGACCGCCTCGAACACCTGCGCACCGCAGTACGACGAGACGGTGGAGATGCCCATCTTCGACATGATCTTCAGGACGCCCTTGCCGAGCGCCTTGACGTAGTTGCGGACCGCCTTGGCCGGCTCGATCCCGGTGAGTGCACCGGTCGCGATGAGGTCCTCGACCGACTCGAACGCCAGGTACGGGTTCACCGCGGCGGCGCCGTACCCGATCAGCACGGCGGCGTGGTGCACCTCCCGGCAGTCGCCGGACTCGACGATCAGCGCCGCCCGGGTCCGGGTCTGCTCGCGTACCAGGTGCTGGTGCACGGCTGCGGTGAGCAGCAGCGACGGGATCGGGGCCAGGTCGGCGGTGGAGTCGCGGTCGGAGAGGACCAGGATGCGTACGCCGTCCTCGATCGCCTCCGAGACGTGCCGGCAGATCTCGGTCAGCCGGGCCCGGATCCCGGCCGCGCCGTCGCGCAGGCGGTAGAGCCCGGAGACCCGTACCGCCTTGAAACCGGGCAGGTCACCGTCCTCGTCCACGTCCAGCAGCTTGGCCAGCTCGTCGTTGTCCAGCACCGGGTACGGGAGCACGATCTGCCGGCAGCTCGCCGGGCCGGGGTCGAGCAGGTTGCCCTCCGGGCCGATGGTCGACTGGAGGCTGGTGACCAGTTCCTCGCGGATCGCGTCCAGGGGCGGGTTGGTGACCTGCGCGAAAAGCTGGTGGAAGTAGTCGTAGAGCAGCCGGGGACGGGTGCTCAGCGGGGAGATCGGGGTGTCGGTGCCCATCGACCCAAGCGGTTCGGCACCGGTACGCGCCATCGGCCCGAGCAGGATCTTCAGCTCCTCCTCGGTGTAACCGAAGGTCTGCTGACGACGCTGGACCGAGTCGTGGGTGTAGACGGTGTGCTCGCGGGCCGGCAGGTCGGCCAGGTCGATCAGCCCGGCGTGCAGCCATTCGGCGTACGGCTGCTCGGCGGCGAGTCCGGCCTTGATCTCGTCGTCGTGGACGATCCGGCCGGCGGCGGTGTCGACCAGGAACATCCGGCCCGGCTGGAGGCGACCCTTGGCCACCACGGTCGCCGGGTCGAGGTCGAGCACGCCCGCCTCACTGCCCAGGACCACCAGGCCGTCGCTGGTCTGCCACCAGCGGCCGGGGCGCAGCCCGTTGCGGTCGAGCACCGCGCCGACCATGGTCCCGTCGGTGAACGCGACCGACGCCGGCCCGTCCCACGGTTCCATCAGGCTGGCGTGGAACCGGTAGAAGGCCCGCTCGGCGGGCGCCATCTCCGGGTCGTTCTCCCACGCCTCGGGGATCATCATCAGCACCGCGTGCGGCAGGCTCCGCCCGGCCAGGTGCAGCAGTTCGAGGACCTCGTCGAAGTTCGCCGAGTCGGAGGCGCCGGGGGTGCAGACCGGGAACAGCCGTTTGAGGTTGCCGGGCACCTTCGGGCTGGCCAGCAGCGCCTCGCGGGCGTTCATCCAGTTCTTGTTGCCCCGGATGGTGTTGATCTCTCCATTGTGGGCGATGAACCGGTACGGGTGCGCCAGCGGCCACGACGGGAAGGTGTTGGTGGAGAACCGGGAGTGGACCAGGGCGACCGCGCTGGTCACCCGCTCGTCGGTCAGGTCGGGGAAGAACGCCGGCAACTGGTCCGGGGTGAGCATGCCCTTGTAGACCATGGTCCGGGCGGACAGCGACGGGAAGTACGCCGGCACCCCGCGCTCGGCGGTCTCCCGCTCGGTCTGCTTGCGTACGCAGAACGCGACCCGGTCCAGTTCGAGACCGGTCAGCGCGCTACCCGCCGGACCGGCGGGCGAACCGGTGAGCCGGCGCGCGGCGAGGAACACCTGCCGGATCAGCGGACGCGCCGCCAGGGCGGTCTCGCCCAGGTCGGTCGCGTCGACCGGCAGGTCCCGCCAGCCGAGGACCTCCGCGCCCTCGACCAGGGCGTACTTCTCCAGCACGGCGCGGGCACGCTGTTCGGCGTCCGGTTCGCGGGGCAGGAAGACCAGGCCGGTGGCGTACTGCCCGGCCGGTGGCAGCGGGAAGTCGACCACCTCACGGAGGAATCCGTCCGGTACCTGGAGCATGATGCCGGCGCCGTCGCCGGTGTTCTGCTCCGCGCCACGGGCGCCCCGGTGGTCGAGCCGGCACAGCGCGCCGAGCCCCTTGGCCACCACGTCGTGCGAGCGGCGTCCGTTGAGGTCGGCGATGAAGGCCACCCCGCAGGCGTCACGCTCGTACGCGGGGTCGTACAGCCCTTGCGCTTCGGGGGTCCGGGCCAGGTTCGCGATACCCGGGGCCGGCGACGCCGGCAAGGCGGGCGGCGAGGAGAGGCGAGGTCCCTGAGGGTACGGAAAAACCACCGGGTCTCCTGTCGTCACTCACGTTCAATCATGGGTCGGGACGACGTCGGCCCTGCGAGGTTTCTTGAGTCTACGTTAGGTCCCACGTCGCACCACCAGTACGGATTGATCACACTTCCACGGAGTGGGACGTGTAGTCTCGCGCGGTGAGGCTGGTGCATCGTGAGGTATTTGAGCGCTTAGAACACTTTTACGACGGAGTGCCGCGTGATGTAGCTCACGTGGAAGAGTACGGCGGCCTGGTGCTCTTCGTCCGAGATGGTGCTGGTTGGCCGTTCTACGCCCGTCCCCGCCCCGGCGCATCCGAGCCCCCGAACGCCGCCGACGTGACCGCGGTCCGTGAACGGCAACGCGCCCTCGGCGTACCCGAGGCGTTCGAGTGGGTGCACGAGAACCACCCCAGTCTACTGCCGGTGGCCCGGTCGGCCGGGCTGGCCGTGCTGGAGGCACCGCTGATGGTGCTGGACCCGGCAGCGCTGCCGCCGGCCGGCAGCCTCGGCGACGTACCGGTGCGGTTTGCCGACCCGGCCTCGCCCGACTTCGGCCGCGACGTCGCCACCCAGCGAGCGGTCGCCGCCATCGGGTTCGGCGTGCCCGGCACCGCCCCCGGAGACGCCGGCCCGATCGCCCGCGACGCCGCCCTGGTCTCCCTGGCACCCCGGCGGGTGGACGAGGAACGAGCCCAGGTCGAGGCCGGGACCAGGGTTTTCGCGCTGGCCGAGACGCCCGACGATGGCGCGGTCTCGGCCGGCATGGCGATGCGGGTCGGCAACGTCGCCGAGATCGCCGGCATCGCCACCCTCCCCACCGCCCGCCGCCGAGGCCTGGCCGCCGCCGTCACCGCCGCACTGGCCCGACACCTGCTGGAAGCCGGAACCGAGGTCGTCTTCCTCTCCGCCGGCAGCGACGACATCGCCCGCGTCTACCTCCGCGCCGGCTTCCGCCGCCTAGGCACCGCCTGCATAGCCGAACCCACCCCCGTAACCCCCTAACCCACCCCCACCCCCACCCCCACCCCCGCCCCCAACGCGTTGATCATGAAGTTAGCGACAAGAAATCACCCTGGCGGCGTCGCTAACTTCATGATCAACGCCCAGATCCGCGGGCCGGAGAGCACGGGGTTGGGCCCGCCGTGACCGGCGAGCGGATCAAGCGTGACGGCGCTCGCCGGGCACGGCGGGCCCAACCCACCCCAGCAGGCACCGCACCCGAGCAGGGGTCAGCCGGTTCGGGGGAGGGCGTGGCGGCCCTGGGAGCGGTCGGTGCGGGTGGGTGTGGGGGTGGCGAGGAGGGTGTCGAGGGGGGCGTCGCGGCCGTACTCGTGGGCCGCGAGGAAGGCGGCTTCGCCGAGTTGGGAGCGGAGGGCACGGGCGGTGGCCTCGGTGTCGGGGCGTTCACAGGCGGGGACCGGGGCGCCGATCTCGTCCCGGATCCGGGCCGCGGCGCCGAGCAGCCGGGCACCCCGGCCCGGAGCGCCGTCGAGCCGGGCCACCTCGGCCAACGCCTCCAGCACGCTGGCCGTACGCCACCGGTCGCCGACCTGGCGATGGGCGGCGAGACTGGTCAACAGGTGTGCCGCTGCCCGATCGGTACGCCGCCCGCGCAGCTCCACCAGGCCGCGCAGGTTGTGCGCCCAACCCACCCCCTCGGGAAACCCGAGTACGGAGTAGCGCCGCAACGCCACGTCGAGCAGTGACGCCGCCCGGTCGGTGTCGCCCCGGTAGAGAGCCACCGCGCCGAGGTTCATCAGCGTCTCCGCCTCGGCCCTCGGCTCGCCGAGTTGCTCGTACCAGCGGCGGCTGACCCACAGGCGGGAGTCGGCCCGGTCCAGGTCACCGGAGAGCCAGGCGGTGAAGCCGCGAAGCTGCGCGGTCTGCGCCTCGCCCCACTCGTCCCCGTACTCGGCGAAGGTCGCGGCGGCGGTCGCCAGGTACACGGTGGAGTCGACGTAACGGGCCTGCTCGCGGGCGATCGAGCCGAGCGTGAGCAGGACACGCGCCACCCCGGCCCGGTTGCCCACCTGCCGGTACGCGCTCAGCGCCGCCTCCGCGTGCCCGGTGGCCGCCGGGTAGTCGCAACTCAGCATGGCCAGCATCGCCGCCGCCGCACCGGCTCCGGCGCGCATCGGTGCGGGTGCGTCCGGGTGCCGGAGCAACGCCTCGGCCAGCCACCGGTGGCCGTCGCGGTAGTGGCCGTCCAACCGGCAGTACCGGGCCAGCGCGGCGGCGAGGCGCAGTTCGGCGTACGGCGGGGCGCCGGCGCCCGCCTCGGACAGCCACCCCATCGCGGCCCGCATGTTGGCCTCCTCGGCCCGTAGCCGGCGCAGCCACCACTCCTGTTCGGGGCCGCGCAGGCGGGCGTCGGCGTACTCGGCCAGGGCCAGGCAGTGCGCGGCCACGGCGGCACGGGCGACCGTCTCCCCGACGCCGGCACCGAGCCGGGTCAGCGCGTGCCGGCGGATCGGCGCGAGCATCCGGTACCGGACCGGGAGCGGTGGGTCGTCGACCAGCGCCTCGGGCGCCCCCAGCGCCGACGGGAACAGCGACGCGGCCGGGACCGGCTGCTCGCTCGGGTCGGGCAGGGCGGTCGGGGCCCACGGCGGTGGCGGCAGGTGGACGGTCGGCGGCGGCACGGGCGGCGTGGGGGACGCCACCGCCGACGGCAGGGTGGCCGGCAGTGGCGGCGCGGCCAGTGGCGCGGCGACCACCAGCGAGGATTCGACCAGCGCCGCAAGGGCGTCCGGCGCGTCCGGGCCGGCGATCGCCCGCGCCGTTTCCGCGTCGAAGCCACCGGGGCAGATCGCGAGCCGCTCGAACAGTGCCCGGGCGGCGGGATCGAGCCGCTCGGCGCTGGTCTCCACCGCCGCCGCCAGCGTCCGGTGCCGCTGCGGCGCGGTCGGGTCCGGGCTGGCCAGCAGGCGCAGGTCGGTACGGAGCCGGGCGACGATCTCACCGACGCCGAGCACCGACGTGTGCGCCGCGGCGAGTTCGATGGCCAGCGGCAACCCGTCGAGTTCGGCGCAGAGCTGGGCGACCGCGTCGGCACTCGCCTCCGGCACCGGGCGGCCGGACCGCGACCGGGCCCGGTCCAGGAAGAGCCGGGTCGCCGGGTGGTTGGCCAGCGAGGCGATGGTGTTGCCGGTCGCGTCGGGCGGGAGGGCCAACGGGGGCACCGCCACCACCGCCTCCGTGTGCAACCGCAGCGGGATCCGGCTGGTGGCCAGCACCAGCAGCCCCGGGCATCGGTGCAGCAACCGGTCGACCAGTTCGGCCACCCCGGCGACCAGGTGTTCGCAGTTGTCCAGCACCAGCAGGGCCGGGGTCCAGCCGATTTCCTCGGCCAGGGTGTCGGCCACGTCCCGCCCCGGCTCGGCCCGTACGCCGAGGGCGGCGGCGACCGCCTCCGGTACGCGTACCGGGCTCTCCACGGCGGTGAGGTCGACGAACCAGGCGGCGCCGAACCGGCTGGCCGCCGCCACCGCGAGCCGGGTCTTGCCGGCGCCGCCGGGACCGGTCAACGTGACCAGGCGCTGCGTCGCGAGCCGCTGGTTGACCACGGCGAGCAGGGCGTCCCGGCCGAGCAACGGTGTCATCGGCACCGGCAGCGGTGCCTGGGACTTGGCCCGGTCGACCAACCGGGACACCGGGTCGGACCCGTGCGTCGAGGGCCACCGTTGGGCCAGGTCGCCACGTTGGGCGGCGGCGGCCAGGGCACGCAACCGTTCGCCCGGCTCGACACCCAACTGCTCCCGGAACGTCTCCCGGGCCCGCTCCTCGACCCGGGCCGCGGACCGCCGGCCGCTGCCGACGGCCGCTGCGACCAGCAGCAGCTCCCACAGCCGTACCCGCAGCGGGTGCCGGGCCAGGGCCGCCTCCAGTTCACCGACCGCGGCGACGGCGGTACGGGCGGCGGCCAGCCCGTCGATCACCGAGGCCCGGTCCACCGCGGGCTGTCCGGCCGCCGCCTGGGCGGCGAGGGCGAGCCGCAGGGCACACTCCCACCGTTCCTCGATCGCGGCTATCCGGCTCTGCACCAGGCGACCCACCTCGCCGGCCACCCAGCCGGACGGGCGCGGGGCGTCGCCGCCGAGCGGCTCACCGTGCAACGGCACCCGCCACAGCCGCAGCGCGGCGTCGAACAGCGGCAACGCCACCGCCCACTGCTCCGCGGCCATCCGCCGCCGGGCCCGGGTGAGCAGCCGGGTGAACCGCTGTACGTCGACCCGACGGGCCGACAGGCGCAACAGGTAGCCGATCGGGTGGGCCACGACGGCGTTGGGCAGACCGGCCCGGTCCAGTGCGGCGGCGAGTTCGGCGGCGGCACCGTCGAGCGACTGGGTCGCCGGGGTCACCCCGGACGGGAGTACGCCGCGCAGGTCGGCGGCGGCAACCGGCTGGCCGACCCGGAGGGCGAGCAGGCCCAGCAACCGGCGGACCTCGTCGGTGAGCGGGACCGGCCCGTCGGGACCGATCAGCTCGACGGGCCCGAGCAACCGCACCGCGCGTCGGGCCCGATGTCCCGGCCCAACGGCGGTCTGCTGAACGGGCACACTACCCCGCACCTGGAAGCCCTCGCTTTCAGTCCCGGGTAGTCTGCGCCGTCGGCCGCCCCGGAGGTAATCCCCCCGTCCGGCCCGATCGGACAACGAACCGGGCGAATCCGCACACCGCTCGGACGGCGCGACACCAGCCACCGCGCCAGCCACCGTGGTCCGGGGCGGGCGCCGGTCCGAGGGTGCCATACCGGACGGGCCCGAAGGTTGCCCCGTCCCGGAGGCCGGGATGCCGGGACAACCGTTCCGTCGATGCCCCCACGGCGGCTACGCGGGCGGACGCCAGGCCGCGGCGGCGGTGGCGGCGCTGCCCATCAGGCGCGGGGTGATCGTGCCCAGGGCGGCGTCGCGGGCACGCAGGGCCAGCCGGCCCCGGCTCTGCAACACCGCCGACATCCGCCGGGTCTGCCGTACGACGGTGACCGCGCGGGGGCGCCGCGTCCGGCTGTACGCCTCGACCGCGGTCCGCAACGCCTCGCCGGGCACCGCGTCGCGTACCGCCGAGCGGAGCGTCGCGGCGTCCTCGAACGCCAGGCAGGCGCCCTGACCGAGGTGGTGCGGCATCGCGTGCGCGGCGTCGCCGAGCAGGACGATCCCTCCGGGGCCGACCGGATACGCGAACTCCTTCGGCAGCGGGCGCAGCTCGCGTACCTCCTGCTGGACCAGGTCGTCCGGCTCGGTCGCGGCGAGCAGGTCACCGATCGGCGCCGGCCAGTGGGCGTACCAGCGGCGGAGCAGGGCGAGTTGGGTCTCGGGCGGCTCGGGGCGGGACGCGCCCGCGGCGGTCGCCACCCAGTAGATGCCGCCCCGGGTCGAACCGCCGGACGAGCCCCGCTCACCGAGCGAGATGGCGACGAACCGGTAACCGGCGCCGAGCGTCTCGCCGTTGACCGGACGGTCGGCGGGCAGCTTCGGCGCCCGGTACCAGGGGATCACCGCCCGCCAGGCCGCCGAGCCCGAACTGACCACGGTCGCCTCCGGGGCGAGCCGGTGCCGTACCGCGCTGTCCACCCCGTCGGCGGCCACCACCAGGTCGGCCTCGAACTCGGTGCGCCCGTCGCCGACCGCCGGCCGCTCGGCCGGTGTCGCGCGTACGGTGCGGACCTGCACCCCGGTACGGATGTCGACCTGGTCGCCGAGGCCGGCGATCAGGGCGTCGTGCAGGTCCTCCCGGTGCACCACCACCGGTGCCCGCTCGTCGATCATCGGTCGGGGCTGGACCAGCCAGTGCCCGTCCGGGCGGCGTACGCCGACGTCGGGCAGGGCGGTGGCGATCGCGTCCAGCCCGTCACCGAGGCCGAGCGCGCGCAGCGCCCGTACCCCGTTGGGCCAGAGCACCAGCGCGGTGCGCTCGGCGCGGAGCCGGTCGCCCCGTTCGAGGAGTGTCACCTGCCAGCCGGAACGGGCCAGGGCACCGGCGACGGCCAGGCCGCCGATCCCGGCGCCCACTACCACGGCCGTACGCATGGCTGCGGTTCCTCCCGCTCAGCTGTTGTCGCGGTCCGTGGCGGATCCCGGCGGCGCGGCGCCTGCCCGCGCCTGCCCGGTACCACCGGCCCGGTCGTCGTCGCCGTCGTCGTGCGCCTCGTCCTCGTCGGTGGTGCTCGCGTCGAGGTCGTCCGGCTCGTCGTCGCCGAGGTCGTCGAGGTCGTCCAGGAGCCGGTCCGGCGCACCTGTCCCGCCGTGTTCCTGCTCGGGCAGCTCACCGGTGCGCTGGTAGGTCCGGTACTGCTCCTCGGTGACCACCCGGTACGCCTCGGGCAGCGTGTTGGGGTCCTTCGTCACCGTACGCCGGGAGAGGTCGACCTGGGAGATGTCGCTGGTCGACCCGGTCTCGCCGTCGGTCTCGTCGGAGTCGGCGTCGGTCGGTGCGGCGGTGGTGGAGCCGGCGTAGATCGGCACCAGGAACTCCTGCGGCCCACGGACCCGGAGGAAGTAGATCAGCGCGCCGAGGAAGACGACCACGGCGGTCCAGACGTTGAGTCGTACGCCGAGGATCTCGTTGGCCTGGTCGGTACGCATCATCTCGATCCAGAACCGGCCGACGGTGTAACCCATCACGTAGAGGGCGAAGGCGCGTCCCCGGCCGAGCTTGAGCTTGCGGTCGACCAGGTAGACGAAGAGGGCGACGCCGATGTTCCACAGCGCCTCGTAGGCGAAGGTCGGGTGGTAGAGGCCCGGTTCGAGGATCGGGTTGCCGTTCTCGTCGAGCAGGGCGTGCCCCGGGTTGCCGGAGTCCATCCGGTGGATCTCCAGGCCCCAGGGCAGCGTGGTCGGGCCGCCGAAGAGTTCGTTGTTGAACCAGTTGCCGAGCCGGCCGACCGCCTGGGCCAGTGGCAGTCCGGGGGCGAGCGCGTCGGCGACCACGGTCAGCGGGATGCCGAGCTGGCGGGCGGCGAGCCAGGCGCCGACCGCGCCTCCGGCGACCGCGCCCCAGATGCCGAGGCCGCCCTCCCAGATGTACAGGGCCCGGATCGGGTCACCGTCGGAGCCGAAGTACGCCTGCGGCGAGGTGATCACGTGGTAGATCCGGGCGCCGACGATGCCGAACGGCACCGCCCAGACCGCGACGTCCAGGATCGCCCAGGGCGCGACGCCACGCTGGCGGAGCCGGTATTCGGTCACCACCGCGGCGACGACGATGCCCAGCACGATGCAGAGCGCGTACGCCCTGATCGGGATCGGCCCGAGCTGCCAGACGGCGGTGCTCGGACTGGGCAGGGCTGCCAGCGGGGACACTGAGGCTAGGGTCACGATTGCACACGGTACCGCCGTACCGGGTCCCGGCGGCACCCCGGGCCGGTCGCCTTCTGCGCGGGTGTCCCCGGCGATGCACACTCGTGCGCGTTTGTCTGTGAACCCGCTCACCTCGACGCCCCGGTCAGTGATCGGGGAAACCGCCGGGACGGGTCACCGCGTACGGCGGACCCGCTGACACGCGCAACGGCGGGCCCGTACGAGTGACGGGCCCGCCGCAGCGGTGGTGCGTGACCGGCGGCAGTCGCCGGTTCGGTGCGCTCGGGTCAGCGAACCGGACGGGGCGTGGCCGGGTGGTTGCCGGCGTTGACCAGCTCGGCGACCGCCTCGCGGGGGCTCTTCTGGGTGACCAGACCCTCGCCGACCAGCACCGCGTCGGCACCGGCCGAGGCGTACCGGATCAGGTCGTGCGGTCCCCGTACGCCGGACTCGGCGATCTTGACGACGCTGTTCGGCAGGCCGGGGGCGATCCGTTCGAACACCGAACGGTCGACCTCGAGCGTGCGCAGGTTGCGGGCGTTGACCCCGATGACCTGGGCACCGGCGTCCAGCGCCCGGTCCGCCTCGTCCTCGTCGTGCACCTCGACCAACGCGGTCATGCCGAGCGACTCGATCCGCTCCAGCAGCCCGACCAGCGCGTTCTGCTCCAGTGCGGCGACGATCAGCAGCACCAGGTCGGCGCCGTGGGCGCGGGCCTCGTGCACCTGGTAGCTGGAGACGACGAAGTCCTTGCGCAGGACCGGGATGTCCACCGCCGCCCGGACCGCGGCGAGGTCGGCCAGCGATCCGCCGAACCACCGCCCCTCGGTGAGCACGCTGATGCAGCGGGCTCCACCACCGGCGTACTCACCGGCCAGCTCGGCCGGATCGGCGATCTCCGCGAGTTGGCCCTTGGACGGCGACGAGCGCTTGACCTCGGCGATCACCCCGACACCGGGGCGGCGCAGGGCGGCGTACGCGTCGCGGGGTGGGGGCATGGCCGCGGCCAGCTCCCGGATTCGCTCCAGCGGGATCTCCGCCTGACGGCGGGCGACGTCCTCACGGACTCCGGCCAGGATCTCGTCGAGCACGCTGACGGGCGCGGTCGAACCAGCGCCGTCCCCCTCCGCGTGCGGATGCTCAGCAGTCACCAACGGACTCCCCTCTCCGGGCGTCATGGGCCGATGCTAGGGGGCGCCGGGGTAGGGCCGGAGCCGGGGGGTATGGCGCACCTCACCAGGTGGGCTCGGGCATAATGGCCGACCTCTGGTAAGCGGGCTATCACCCACTGCCACCGGCACCATCGACGGTCATCGGGTAATCACACCATGCCGGGGCGCCCGGCGCAGCCCGCCGATCCGCCGCTGGCAGCGCTCCCGTCGGCCACAGTTGACCCGCGGGTCACCGGTTCGAAACACCGTCTGGGCACGATCGGGGTCGGGCAGACTGGTCGCGGGATGGCCGCGAACACCGTCGGATCGATCATCGTGCGGGGTGGATCATGAGCAGCACCGGGCCGGGCTCGACCATCGACCTGATCAGCATCCCCCGGGCGGTCGCGTCCGTGGCCATCGGCGTGGTGCACTCGGTGGAGCGGGCCGTGGTCGGCGACGGGCGGGTGCGGACCGCCCGGGGCAACGCCTGGGCGGCGATCTGCGCCGACCGGGACCGGGCGCACCAGCGGGCCGAGGTCAGCGCCATGGTGGCGGCCCTCACCGCGCCCCGCAGCGCCCCGGCCGACGAACGGGCCGGGTCGCCGGTCAGTTGACCGTCGGGTCCTCGCCCCGGTCCAGCGCGTCCCAGGCGGCGACGGTCCGGCCGGCCTCGACCCGGCCACCCGTGCCCGTGGCGGCGGCACCGGAGGCGCCGTGGCCGGTGGCCGGGGCGCCGGGGCGTACCCGCTCGTAGCGTGCCCCCATTGCCGGCCAGGTGTGCCCCCGCCCGGCGGTGAGCACCCCGGCCGCCGCGACCAGCAGGCCGCCGAGCCCGCAGAGCACGGGCCAGTGCAGGCTCGTCTCGCCCCGGTCCGGGGCGGTCAGTCCGTACCCGCCGCCGGCCGCCACCCCGAGCCCGACGAGCACCAGCAGCCCGCCGACCAGCCGGCGGCCGAACCCCCGGGTGGCCAGCAGCGCGCCGGCCGAGGCCAGCCCGACCAGGGCGAGCGCGGGCAGCCAGGGCAGCAGCCCACCACCGGTCCGCGCGTCCCGCAGCGCCGACAGCGGCTCCGGCCGGGGGGTGATCTCGACCGACCAGGTCCGGGTGGCGGCGTAGAGCGCCAGGCCCGCCCCGGCCAGGCAGAGCAGGACCGCGTACGTCAACTGCCGGCGGCCCGTGCTCGCCGGCCCGGTCGACGGAGGCTGCTCGCTCATCGGGCCGGCCGCAGGGTCTCGGCGGCGGCGATGGCGGCCAGTACGGCGGCGGCCTTGTTCCGGGTCTCCAGGTCCTCGGCCAGCGGGTCGGAGTCGGCGACGATCCCCGCACCGGCCTGCACGTAGGCCCGCCCGTCCCGGATCAGGGCGGTCCGGATGGCGATGGCCATGTCCATGTCACCGCCGAAGCCGAAGTAGCCGACGGTGCCGCCGTAGAGTCCGCGCCGGGTCGGCTCCAGGTCCTCGATGATCTCCATCGCGCGTACCTTCGGGGCACCCGAGAGGGTGCCGGCCGGGAACGTGGCGGCCAGCGCGTCGAACGCGGTCTGGTCCGCGCGGAGCGTGCCGACCACGGTCGAGACGATGTGCATGACGTGGCTGTACCGCTCGATGGTGGCGAACTCCGGCACCTCCACCGTGCCGGGCCGGCAGACCCGACCGAGGTCGTTGCGGCCGAGGTCGACCAGCATCACGTGCTCGGAGCGCTCCTTGGGGTCGGCGAGCAGTTCGGCACCGAGCCGGTTGTCCTCCTCCGGCGTACCGCCGCGCGGGCGGGTGCCGGCGATCGGGTGCAGCATCGCCCGGCGGGCCCCACCCTCGGCGGCGGTCACCTTCAGGTGCGCCTCGGGCGACGAGCCGACGATGTCGAACCCGTCGAAACGCAGCAGGTACATGTACGGACTCGGGTTGGTGCTGCGCAGCACCCGGTAGACGTCGAGCGGATCGGCCCTGGTGTCGCGTTCGAACCGCTGGCTGAGCACGATCTGGAAGCACTCACCGGCCCGGATCGCCTCCTTGGCGACCTCCACCGCCTTGGGATAACCCCCGTCCGGGGTGTTGCAGAGCACGTCGCCGGGGGGCGGACTCGCCACGGTGGAGATCATCGGCGGGATCGGGCGGGACAGGGCGGTGGTCATCGCGTCCAGCCGCCCCACCGCCTGGTGGTACGCGGCCAGCACCCGCCCGGCCCGGTCCGGCTCGTCGGGTGCGGGCAGCACCGCGTTGGCGACCAGGATCGCCGAGCCGTCGAAGTGGTCCAGGACCACCAGGTCGGTGGCGAGCATCAGGCCCAGCTCGGGCAGGCCGAGATCGTCGCGGGCGAGCGACGGCAGCCGTTCCAGCCGGCGGACGAAGTCGTAACCGAGGTAGCCGACCATGCCGCCGGTCAGCGGGGGCAGCCCGGTTACCGGGTCGGTGTCCGGTCCGGTGAGGGCGGCGACGGTCTCCCGCAGGGCCGCGACCGGGTCGCCGGAGGTCGGCACCCCGGCCGGTGGCGTACCGAGCCAGTGCGCCTCGCCGTCCCGTTCGACCAGGGTCGCGCTGCTCCGTACGCCGATGAACGAGTACCGCGACCAGGCCGCACCGCCCGGTCCGGCGCCCTGCTCGGCGGACTCCAGCAGGAAGGTCCCCGGGCCGCCGGCCAGCTTGCGGTAGACCCCGACCGGGGTCTCCCCGTCGGCGAGCAGGCGCCGGGTAACCGGCACCACCCGCCGGCTGCCGGCCAGGTCGCCGAAGGTCGCCTCGTCCGGGCTGACCGCACCGGTGGTCTGACTCATGCCCGCTCCCCCGGTGTCCCGATCAGGCCGGTGACCGGGAGGTCGTCGGCGAAGCAGGTCCGGTTGCCGGTGTGGCAGGCGGGACCGACCTGGTCGACGCTGACCAGCAGGGCGTCGCCGTCGCAGTCCAGCGCGACCGAGCGTACGTACTGGTGGTGGCCGGAGGTGGCGCCCTTGACCCAGTATTCGCGGCGGCTGCGCGACCAGTAGGTGGCCCGGCCGGTGGTGAGCGTACGGTGCAGCGCCTCGTCGTCCATCCAGGCGACCATCAGCACCTCGCCCGAGTCGTGCTGGCGGACCACGGCCGCGACCAGCCCGTCGGCGCCCCGGCGCAGGCGGGCGGCGATCGCCGGGTCGAGACCGCTGGCGGGGCCGTCCGGGCCGGGGCGCGGGGCGGTCGGGGTGACGGGTGGGGTGGCCGGTGGGGCGGCTACCGGCAGCTCGGGTACGGGCACGAACCGATTGTTCCGCACCGGGGGCGGGGGTCGTCCACCCGTACCGCCCGGAGTGCTCGGCGCCGCTAACCGGCCCGTTCGAGTTGCCCGTACACCTCGATCTTGAAGTTGAGTACGGCCAGGTCCTGTTCCAGCTCGGCCATCCGGGCCAGGACCCGGTCCCGGTGGGCCTCGAACAGCTCGCGTCGCGCGCCCAGCGTCCGGTCGCCCTGCCGGGCCAGCTCGGCGTAGCGGCGCATGTCGCGTACGGGCATGCCGGTGCGGCGCAACCGGGTGAGCAGCATCAGCCAGTCGACGTCGCCCCCGGTGTAGCGCCGCCGTCCGGCGGAGTCCCGCCCGACCGGTGCGACCAGCCCCTCCTGCTCGTACCAGCGCAGCGTGTACGCGGTGAGACCGACCCGGTCGGCGGCCTCGCTGACGGTGAGTGTCGTCTCGTCCAGGCGGGTGTCCATCGATACAGGTTCCCAGTTCGAGTGCGCTCGAAGTCAAGGGGTGTGCGCGGGACGGCCGGCGGTCGGGAACCGGACTTGGGGGCGATTGCCGGGCGACAAGATTTCAACTAGCGTTGAGTTCATCAAGCGTTGAATTTATTCGAGGAGGCGCGATGAACCCCGCGATCGAGGTCACCGACCTCGTCGTCGACCGTGGCAGGCGACGGGTGTTGCACGGCCTGACCTGCGCTTTACCCAAGGGCAGCGTCACCGGACTGCTCGGCCCGAGCGGGAGCGGCAAGACCACCCTGCTGCGGGCCGTGGTCGGCGTACAGCTCGTCACCTCCGGCACGGTCACCGTGCTCGGTCAGCCCGCCGGCACCGCCGCGCTGCGCCGCCGGGTCGGCTACCTGACCCAGGCCCCGAGCGTCTACACCGACCTGACGGTCCGGGAGAACGCCCGGTACTTCGCCGCCCTCCAGGGGCGCTCCGCCGCCGACGCCGACCGGGCGGTCGCCGACGTCGGCCTGGCCCCGGCGGCGACCCAGCTCGTCGGGACCCTGTCGGGCGGCCAGCGCAGCCGGGCGTCGCTGGCCTGCGCCATCGTCGGCCAACCCGACCTGGTCATCCTCGACGAGCCGACGGTCGGTCAGGACCCGGTGCTGCGGGCCGAGCTGTGGGACCGGTTCCACGCCATGGCCGCCGCCGGCACCACCCTGGTCGTCTCCAGCCACGTCATGGACGAGGCCGCGCGCTGCGACCGGCTCCTGCTGATCCGCGAGGGCCGGCTGATCGCCGACGACACCCCCGATGCCGTACGCGCCAGCGCCGGCACCGACGACCTGGAGGAGGCGTTCCTCCGGCTGATCCGACGCACCGAGGCGGAGCGCGGCGAGGCGCAGCCGACCCCGGTCGCCACCGATGGAACGGTGACCCGATGAACCCGAGACTGCTGGCCGCGACCACCGGCCGAATCCTGCGCCAGCTCCGGCACGACCGGCGTACGGTAGCGCTGCTGGTCGTGGTGCCGAGCGTGCTGCTGGCCCTGCTCTACTTCATGTTCGCCGACCAGCCCACCGTGCCCGGCCAGCCGAGCACCTTCGACCGGATCGCACTGATCATGCTCGGCGTCTTCCCGTTCGTGATCATGTTCCTGGTGACCAGCATCGCGATGCTGCGCGAGCGCACCTCCGGCACGCTGGAACGGCTGCTCACCACCCCACTGGGCAAACTCGACCTGCTGTTCGGGTACGGCGTCGCGTTCGGCCTCGCGGCGGCGATCCAGGCCGGGGTGGCGGCCGGGGCGGCGTACTGGCTGTTCGATCTGGACACCGCCGGTGCCGCCGGCCTGGTCATCCTGATCGCGGTGGTGAACGCGGTGCTGGGGGTCGCCCTCGGGCTGCTCTGCAGCGCCTTCGCGCAGACCGAGTTCCAGGCCGTACAGTTCATGCCGGTCGTGGTGCTGCCACAGATCCTGCTCTGCGGTCTGTTCGTCGGTCGTGGGCAGATGTCCGGCTGGCTCCAGGCGGTCAGCGACGTCCTGCCACTGTCGTACGCGGTCGAGGCGCTGCAACAGGTCGGCGCCCACACCGAACCGACCGGCACGATGTGGCGGGACCTGGCGGTCGTGCTCGGTGCCGTACTGGTGGCCCTGGTCCTCGCCGCCGCCACCCTGCGGCGCCGGACCGGCTGACCGCGCGGAACGGGAACAACGAAGGACGGCGATGGCACGACGGACCGGACGGCGGCCGGGCAATCCCGACACCCGCGAGGCGATCCTCACCTCGGCCCGGGACGCGTTCGCCGAACGCGGCATCGACGGTGCGTCGATCCGGACGATAGCGGCCGGCGCCGGGGTGGACCCGGCGCTGGTCCACCACTACTTCGGCACCAAGGACAAGCTCTTCCTGGCCGTGATGAACGTGCCCTTCGACCCGTCCGAGCTGCTGCCGCAGATCGTGGCCGGCGGGTCGGACGGGATCGGTGAACGGCTGGTACGGACCTTCCTGCGGATCTGGGACTCGCCCGCCGGTGCGGCCGGCGTCGCCCTGCTCCGGTCGGTGATCAGCAACGAGTGGGCGGCCCGGCTGATGCGCGACTTCGTGGTCACCCAGATCCTCCGGCGGGTCGTGGCCGGGCTGGACCTGTCCCCGGCCGAGGCCCCGTTGCGCACCTCCCTGGTCGCCTCCCAACTGGTCGGCCTGGCCATGGCCCGGTACCTGCTCAGGATCGAGCCGCTGGCCCACACCCCGGCCGAGATCGCCGTGGCCGCCATCGCCCCGACCGTGCAGCGCTACCTGACCGGCGACCTGACCGGCGTCTTCGAACCGGCGACCGACGTGGAGCCGGCGACCGGGGCCCAGCCCTCGACCGACGTGGAGCCGGCGACCGGGGCCCAACCGCCGACGGGCGTGGAGCCCGCGACCGGCGTGGTCTAGTTCGGTCCGGCCGGGCTCGCTTCGGCCGAGTTCGGCTCGGCCGGGCTCAGGCCGGCGATCGGGGCGTGCCGGGTCGGCCAGAGGACCGGGTGCAGCAGCTGGACCAGGTCGGCGTGGTCGCGTACCGGGCGGGGGAAGGCCAGCCGGGCGCGGTAGCGGGAACCCGGTTCGCCGAGCATCACCACGAAGCCGTACCGGTCGAGCCGGACCACGCGCGGCGGCGGCCCGGACCGGTGCCGGGCGGCGGGTTCGCCGAGCTGCCGGAGTACGAACTCGGCGATCTCCGACTGGTGGTGGTCGGCCAGGTCCTCCAGGAGTTCCCGCTCCAGGTGGTGCAGCGGGTCCGGTTCGGCGGCGCCGTACTCGGCCGGGTCGATGTGGATGGTGTCGGCGTCCCGCTCCAACCGGACCTCGGCCGGCTCGAACCGGTACAGGGCGAACCGGCCGCCGACGTCGAGCAGGTCACCGGTGGGGTCGACGTCGGCGTAGTCCAGTGCCGCCTGGCGGGCCTCGGCACCTTCGAGCAGTGCGGCCCAGCCCGAGATCCAGACCCGGCCCAGGGCCGGCGAGCCGGCGGCCGGCGGCAGGTCGCGTACGTCGAGCACCAGCGCCGTGTCGTCGGTGCCGGGCTCCGGCCGCAGGGCGAGAGCGAGGTCGTCGACGACCGAGACCAGTAACAGCACCCGACCGAGCGCGTCGGTGACGTGCCGGGTGCGGTGCGGCCCCGGGTGGTTGGCGACGTAGGCGGTGCCGGCGAGTCGACCGGCCGCCAGTGTGCGGGCGACCTCGGCGGGACTGGGCTGCATGACCGTACCTCCTGCGGGTGAATTAGGGTGGGCTAAGTTAGGGCAGGCTAACCTACGAACCCGGGAGACGTCCACGTGAACCAGGCAAGACCCAAGGTCCGAATTTCCCGCGCCCTCGGCATCCCGCTCACCCCCAAGTGCGTGAAGTACTTCGAGCGCCGCCCGTACCCGCCGGGCGTGCACGGGCGCTCACGCCGCAAGACCTCGGACTACCAGGTACGACTGTTGGAGAAGCAGCGCCTGCGGCACCAGTACAACGTCAGCGAGACCCAGCTCCGGCGGGCCTTCGACGACGCCGTACGACTCGAGGGCAAGACCGGCGAGAACCTGGTCACGCTGCTGGAGCGGCGCCTCGACGCGGTGGTGCTCCGGGCCGGGCTGACCCGCACCATCTACCAGGCCCGGCAGCTCGTGGCGCACGGGCACTTCTCGGTGGACGGGGTCAAGGTCGACCGCCCGTCCTACCGGTTGCGCCCCGGCCAGACCATCCGGGTACGCGAGCGCAGCCTGCAGAAGCCGCCGTTCCAGCTCGCCGCCGCCGGTGCGCACGCCAGCGAGCGAACCGCCCCGTACCTGTCGGTCAGCCTCACCGACCTCACCGTGACCGTGATCCGCCCCCCACTCCGCCGCGAGATCCCCATCATCTGCGACGAGCAACTCGTAGTCGAGTTCTACTCCCGCTGACCCCCCTCCCCACGTCGATCTAGGGCATATGGTGGTATCTAGAGATCAACTCACCACCATATGCCCTAGATCAGCGCTGTTTTTGGGGGCGGGTCAGCGGGTTTGTTCCAGCCAGGAGGCGTAGAGGAGGGCGTAGGTGGAGGTGGGGTCGAGGATCAGGTCGTCGTGGGGGCCGCGTTGGACGATCCGGCCCCGGTCGACCACGATCACCTCGTCGGCCGCCTGGGCGGTGGAGAGGCGGTGTGCGATCGCCACCGTGGTACGGCCCCGGGTGACGGCGTCCAGGGTGCGTTGCAGGCGTACCTCGGTCGCCGGGTCGACGGCGCTGGTCGCCTCGTCCAGCACCAGCAGGTCCGGGTCGGCCACGTACGCCCGCGCCAGGGCGACGAGCTGCCGCTCCCCCACGCTCAGCGCCTCGCCGCGCTCGCCGACCCGGGTGTGCAGCCCGTCCGGCAGCCCGTCGACCCAGTCGGACAGGCCGAGTTCGGCGAAGGTGGCCGCCAGTTCCTCGTCCGAGCAGCCCGGACGGCCGAAGCGGACGTTCTCCGCCACGGTCGAGTCGAACAGGAAGCCGTCCTGGGGGACCATCACCACCCGCGAACGCAGCGACGAGAACCGCACCCGGTCCAGCGGGGCGCCGGAGAGCAGCACCGTACCGGTGGTGGGGTCCATCAGCCGGGTGAGCAGCTTGGCGAAGGTGGTCTTGCCGCTGCCGGTCTCGCCCACCACCGCGACCCGGCTCTTCGCCGGGATGTCCACGGTGATGTCGGTCAGGACCGGCGGGCCGCCCGGATAGGCGAAGCCGATCTCGGCGAACCGTACCTCGATCGGCCCCTCGGGCAGGTCCACACCCTGCTCACCGGGGTCGGCCACGTCCGGGGCCAGGTCGAGTACGTCGAGCACCCGGCGCCACCCGGCAACCGCGTTCTGCGCCTCGTTGAGCACCTCGGTGGCGATCTGCACCGGCTGGATGAAGAGCGTGACCAGGAACAGGAACGCGGTGAGCTGGCCGATGCTGAGCGTCCCGTCGACGCCGAGCCGGACCCCGAGCACGACCACCGCGGCCAGCGCCAGGCCGGCCGAGATCTCCCCGGTGGAGAAGCTGACCACGCTGGTCCGGATGGCCTTCTGCTGGGCGGTGCGCTGCCCGTCGATGGCCTCGTCGATCCGGGCCGCGGTCCGCCCGGAGACGCCGTACGCGCGGATCACCGAGGCGCCGACGACGCTCTCCGCGATCGCGCCGAGCAGGGCGCCCATCCGCTGCCGGACCACGCCGTACACCTTGGCCAGCCGCTTCTGGAAGGCCCGGATGACCAGGACGGCGGGGACGAACGCGGCGAACACCACCAGCGTGAGCTGCCAGGAGTAGACCGCCATCACGATCGCGGTCACCACCACCTGGCCGGCGCTGATCAGCAGGATCACGCCACCCCACTGGAGGAACTGGGTGATCTGGTCGACGTCGCTGGTGACCCGGGAGACGAGCGAGCCGCGCCGCTCCGACTGCTGGTGCAGCATCGAGAGGTCGTGCACGTGCCGGAAGGCGCGGGTGCGTACCCCGGCAAGTGCCGTCTCGCTCACGGTGAACAGCCGGCGCATCATCAGGTAACCGCAGATAGTGGTCAGCACCAGGACCACGGCGGTCACCGCGACCACCACGCCGACCACGCCGAGGTCCGGGCCGCCGGGCGCCCGCAGGCCGCGGTCGATGCCCTGTTGGATCGCCACCGGTACGGCAGCCCGCCCGATCATCGACACCAGCGCGAACGCGAGGGTGCCGGCGAGACCGGTACGCAGTTCGGGGGAGAGTGCCAGGCCGCGCCGCAACGTACGCCAGGTGCCCTCGGTCGGTTCGGTGCCGCCACCGATGGCGGTTGCCGCGTCGGTGCTCACGCGACCACCTCGCTGACGTCGCCGTCGACCGTCACGCCGCGCGCACCGGCACCGGTCGGCGGATCGGGCTCGACCGGCTCGTCCACGTACGCCTTCTCCCGCTCTCGTTCGGCCTCCGCCTTCTCGTAGGCGGTGACCAGGTCGGCGTAGCCCGGCACGGTCGCCAGCAGTTCGGGGTGCGTGCCACGGGCGATCACCCGACCCTGCTCGACGTAGATGACCTCGTCGGCCAGGGCGATGGTGGCCCGGCGGTACGCCACCACCAGGATCGACGCGGCCGGGCCGGTGGACCCGTCGGCCCCGGTCGGCGGGCCGCCCCGGCTCAGCGCGGCGAGGATCGCCGCCTCGACCCGTGGGTCGACCGCGCTGGTCGCGTCGTCGAGCACCAGCAGTCGCGGCCGTCCGGCCAGCGCGCGGGCCAGGGTGAGCCGCTGGCGCTGCCCGCCGGACAGCGACGTGCCGCGCTCGCCGACCATCGTGTCCAGCCCGTCCGGCAGGGCGGAGATGAACCCGTCCGCCTCGGCCAGCCGCAGCGCCGCCCAGACCGCCTCGTCGTCGATCCCTGGCCGGTCGAGGGTGATGTTGGCCCGGACCGTGTCGTCGAAGACGAACGGCACCTGCGCCACCAGGGCCACGGTGTCGGTGAGCGAACCGGCGGTCAGCGACCGTACGTCGACGTCGTCCAGGCTCACCGTCCCGGACTGCGGGTCGACCAGCCGTACGGCGAGCGAGACGATGGTCGACTTGCCGGAACCGGTCGGCCCGACCAGGGCGACGGTGCGGCCGGGCGGGACGGTGAACGAGACCTCGTGCAGCACCGGGATCCGGGCCGAGCGCACCCGCTCCGGCGGAACCAGGTCTCCGGACGGGGAGGGGTCGGCGGGGCCGGTGGCGCGGGCCGGATCGGTCGGGCCGCCCGGATCGGCGGCACCGGTGGGACCGCCGAGCCCGGAGTCGGCCCAGTCCGGGGGTTCGTAGCCGAACCCGACCCGGTCGAAGACGAGGGTGGCCGGTGCGTGGTCGTGCCGGTCCAGCACGGTCTGCCCGTACGGCATGTCGCCGGTGGCGGTGAGGACCCGCTGGACCCGGTCCCAGCCGGCGACGCTGCGCGGCAGCTCGGCGAGCACCCACCCGATCGCGCGTACGGGGAAGGCCAGCACGGTGAACAGGAAGGCGACGCTGACCAGTTCGGTCACCGTGACCGCGCCCTCGCGCAGCCGGAACGCCCCGACCAGCAGGACGGCCAGGGTGCCGAGGCTGGGCAGGGTGTCGAGCATCGGGTCGAAGACGCCGCGCAGCCGGCCGACCGAGATCAGCGCGTCGCGCAGCTCACCGGCCTGTACGGCGAACCGGGCGGTCTCCTGCGCCTCCCGGCCCATGGTCTTGACCACCAGGGCACCGTCGAAGCTCTCGTGGGCGATCGCGCTGACCTCGGCCCGGAGCTGCTGGGCTCGGGCCTGGCGGGGGGCCATCCGGCGGGAGTAGATGACGTTGAGCGCGAACAGCGCCGGGAAGATCGCCATGCCGACCATGGCCAGCACCCAGTCGGTGGCGAACAGCGACCCGATCGCGGCGACCAGCATGACCAGGGTGCCGACGGCGAAGGGCAGCGGGGCGATCGGGTACCAGGTGGCCTCGACGTCGGAGTTGGCGTTGGAGAGCAGGGTTCCGGTGGCGTGCCGGTGGTGCCAGGACAGCGGCAGGTCCAGGTAGCGGCGGGTGACCCGGCGCCGGTACGTCGCCTGGAGCCGGTACTGCATGTAGCCGGCGGCGATCCGGCGGCCGAAGACGCCCAGCACCTTGAACAGGCTGACCCCGACCAGGGCGGCGGCGGCGATCGCGACCAGCCCGGCGTCGGCCCGCCCGTCGGTGATCGACGGGACCACCACGTTCCCGACGATCGCCCCGACCACGTACGCGCTGGCGATGGTGACCAGCCCGAAGAGCACGCTGCCACTCACGGCCACGACGAAGATCCGGGGTTCCTCCCGGATCGCCCAGCCGAGCACCCGCAGCCCCCGCCCGAGCACATCCCGACTTGTCCTGTTCGCCACTCGCTCCCCCGCCGTAAGCCATGCTTGTCCACCCCATCCTTACCGATCTGGGTGGTCGGTGACGATCTGGGTCCGATTGTGTCTGCCGTCACAGCAATCCTTACCCGCCCCGGCCGTCCCTCCCCCGAGCCGCCCGCGCCGATCACGCCTACGATCGACAACATGCCGCGGTACGCCGATTCGGAACGCCAGTCGCTCGCCGACCTCCTGCTCACCCTCGGCCCCGACGCACCGACCATCAACGAGGGCTGGGAGACCCGGCACATGGCCGCCCACCTGGTGCTCCGGGAGCGCCGGCCGGACGCCGCCGCCGGGATCATGTTCCGCCCGCTGGCCGGTCGCACCGAGCGGCTGTTGCAGAAGATGGCCGCCGAGCCGTACGACGGCCTGATCGCCCGGCTGCGCCGCCCACCCCGCTGGGGGCTGATCACCAACCCGCTCGTCAACGAGCTGGCCAACGGTCTGGAGTTCCTCGTCCACCACGAGGACGTACGCCGGGCCCAGCCGGACTGGCAGCCCCGTGACCTGTCGCCGGGGCACCAGGCGGCGGTCTGGAAGCAGTTGCCGATGATGGCCCGGATGGCACTGCGCCGGTTCCCGGCCGCGGTGGTCGTGCACGCGCCCGGCCACGGCGAGGGCTCCACCGGTGCCGGTGGGGAACCGGTACGCCTGGTCGGTGCGCCCAGCGAGCTGGCCCTGTTCCTGATGGGCCGGCAGCGGGTGGCCCGGGTGCAGCTCACCGGTTCGAACGCGCTGACCGAGCGGTTGCGTACGACCAAGCTCGGTAACTGAACCTCGCGCCTCCGTACGTCGGGCGCCCCGGTGGGTACCGCCCGCCGCAGCAAGCCGACGATTCGCCGACCGCGCGCAACTTGCACCGGATCCGGTAACCCGTTGGGCCCCCGGTGCCCGTAGGCTTCATCGCGCACCTCTCCCGGACACCGCGCCGCCCGGCGGCCCGTGGTGTCCGGTCCACCTCTCGGTCAACCTTCAACGGCGCGGACCCGATGCGGCGGGTCACGAGCGGTTGGGTGGGCAGGAGGCGTTCACCGGCACATCCCCCGCTGGTGGCCCGGCCGCGATCGTCCGGCCGGTCCGTCCGAGAAGGACGGTGGCCAGCGTGCCGTGCGCGTCTCGCCACCCCGCCGCCGCCTGTCGCTGGAGGCCGTGCGACAGGGGGCAACATGCGGTCCTTCGCCGTGGCGGCACTCACCCCGCCGCCGTTTCCGGCGCACCTCAACCCGCACGCCGCCGAGTCGGCTGCGCGGTCCGCCCGGTGGGCGGCCGAACTCGGCCTGATCGTGACGACCGACGCCGCCCGGCGACTCGACCGGGCGAACGCCGGTGACCTCGCCGGACGAGCCTGCCCGGACGCCGACCCGGATCGGCTCGACCTGCTCACCGACCTGGTGACCTGGCTGTTCGCCTTCGACGACGCGTGCGACGACGACGGGCTCGGTGCCGATCCGGGTCGGCTGTCGCCGGTGGTGAGCCGGCTGCTCGACGTACTCGACCTGCTCGGTGAACCGCCGCCCCCGGCGGTCCTCGCCGCCGCCGGCCCCACCGGCGCCGGACTGCACGACCTGTGCCGGCGGCTGCGCCACAACAACCGGCCCGACCTGCTGGTGCGGTTCGCCGCACGGTTCCGCGACTACCTGCTCGCCCTGCTCTGGGAGGCCGCGAACCGGGAGCACCACCGGGTGCCGGCGATCAGCGAGTACATCCAGATGCGACGGCACACCGGTGCCGTACATCCGAGTTTCGTACTGACCGACCACGCCCGGGACGCCCGGCCGGGGGCGGCGGCGCTCGCCGATCCCCGACTGTCCGAACTGGACCGCTGGGCGGCCGACCTGGTCTGCTGGTGCAACGACGTCTTCTCGTACGGCAAGGAGCGGCTGCTGGAACAGGACGGGCACAACCTGACCCTGGTGATCGCCCGGGAGACCGGGCAGGACGAGCACACCGCGCTGCTCGACGCGGCCGGGCGGTTCAACCACGGACTCGACGCGTACCTCCGGTTGGAGGAGGTGGTGCTCGACGGCGCCGAGCCGGCGGTCACCCGGTTCGTGGCGGGACGACGGGACTGGATCCGGGCCACCTACGACTGGTCCCTGAACGCCACCAGGTACGCCTGACCCGGTGAGGGCCGGCCGTCAGTCGTCGTCCAGGCTCCAGGACTCGACCGGCTGGCCGGCCTCGCACCGGACCCGTACCTCGATCTTCCGGGCGGAACTCTCGAAGGTCACCTCGGCGTCGTCGTCGGGACCGCGCTCCACCTCACTCGCCGCGTAGCCCTGTGCCGGCGCCCAGGAGACCAGCCACACGTCGTCCCCCCGGCACTGCGCCACCACCGTGCCGCCGGGCGTGGAGAGCACCCTGTCCGACGCCGGCGGGGTCGGGCCGGCAGATCCGGACGGACCGGCGCTCGGCGTGGCGGCCGGTACCTCGGCGGTGTCACCGGGCGGGAGCGGCGTATTGGCCGGCGCGGCCAGCGCACGCGCCACCTCGTCGGCGCTGCGCACCTCACCGGCCGGACCGGTGAGCTCGGCACCGATCAGCTCCACCGCGGCCAGCCCGGTGCCCGTGGCGGCAGCCGCGGCGACCAGCCAGCCGGCCAGAGCGAGCAGGGTACGTCGAGCCATCCTCCGACTATGCCCCGCCGACCGTTAACAGTGGGACCGGACAACCCTAAGGAACGGTAAAGCCGGCCCGCGTACCCGCGATTCGGGATACCGGCCGGATAACGTGCGTGCTGTGGCCCGTCTACTGCTCATCGAGGACGATCCGGCGATCCGTACCCCGCTGCTGCGTGCCCTGCGCGAACGCGGTCACGCGGTCGCCGCCGCCGGCACCGCGATGACCGGGCTGCAGACCGTGCTGGAGGACCGTCCGGACCTGGTGGTGCTCGACCTCGGCCTGCCCGATCTGGACGGACTGGAACTGCTGCGGATGCTGCGCGCGGTGACCGCCGTGCCGGTGATCATCGCGACCGCGCGCGACGACGAGGCCGAGATCGTCCGCGGCCTCGACGCGGGCGCGGACGACTACGTGGTCAAGCCGTTCACCGCGGCCCAGCTCGATGCCCGGGTCCGCGCGGTACTCCGGCGCGGCGCCGGCCAGCCGGGAGCAGCCGCCGCCGTGCTTGTTGTCGGCGGCCTGCGCGTGGACCCGTCGGCCCGCCAGATCAGCCTCGCCGGTACGCCGGTGGAACTCACCCCGCGCGAGTTCGACCTGCTGCACTATCTCGCCGGCCGGGCCGGTCAGGTGGTGAGCAAGCGGGAACTGCTCACCCAGGTCTGGCAGGTGCCGTACGGCGGCGCGGACAAGACCGTCGACGTGCACCTGTCCTGGCTGCGACGCAAGCTCGGGGAGACCGCCGACGCACCGCGTTACCTGCACACCGTACGCGGGGTCGGCATCCGGCTCGACGCGCCGCCGGAGGACCGGTGAGACGGCGGCTGGCGCTGCTGGTCACCGCCACCATGTGCCTGGTGCTGCTCGCCTTCCTGGTGCCGCTGGCACTGCTGCTGCGTACGGTCGCCCGGGACCGGGCCGTGGTGGCCGCCAGCGTCGACGTGCAGGGCCTGGTCCCGCTGGCCGGCAGCGCCGCCCCGGACGAACTGCGCCGGGGCGCCGCCCAGACGGCCGCCGCGACCGGCCGCCCGATCACCGTCTTCCTGCCCGACGGCACGGTGCTGGGCGCGTCGGCACCCCGGACCGACGGGGTACGACTGGCGTCGCGGGGCGAGAGCCTGACCGTGGACCTGGACAGCGGCCGGGAGATCCTGGTCGCCGTCGCGGGACGGCCGGACGGGGTCGCGGTGATCCGTACCTTCGTGCCGGAGGACGAACTGGTCCGCGGGGTCCACCGGGCCTGGTTGGTCCTCGCCGGGCTCGGGGTCGCGCTGCTCCTGCTCGGCCTCTTCGTCGCCGACCGGCTGGCCCGCTCCCTGGTCGTCCCGATCACCGAACTCGCCACGGTCTCCCACCGACTGGCCCGCGCCGAACTGGACGCCCGCGCCCGACCGGCCGGACCACCGGAACTGCGGGACGTGGCCACCGCACTCAACCACCTGGCCGGGCGGATCCAGGAACTGCTCCGGGAGGAACGCGAGCAGGTGGCGGACCTGTCGCACCGGTTGCGTACGCCGTTGACCGCGCTCCGGCTGGAGTCCGAGTCGCTGGCCGAGCCGGAGGACGCCAGCCGGATCACCGCCCAGGTGGACGCGCTGGAACGGGCGGTCACCGGGCTGATCAGGCAGGCCCGGTGGCGGGGCGAGAGTGCCGGCGAGGCCGGCTGCGACGCCGCCCGGGTGGTCCGGGACCGGGTGGAGTTCTGGTCGGTGCTGGCCGAGGACACCGGCCGCCGGGTCGACCTCGACCTGGTCGACGGGCCGCTGCCGGTCGGGCTGCCCCCGGACGAACTGGCCGCGGTGGTGGACGCGTTGCTCGGCAACGTCTTCGCGCACACCCCGGACGGGACCGGCTTCGCCGTCGGTCTCGCTCCTCGACCCGGCGGTGGCGCCCTGCTCACGGTGGCCGACGAGGGGCCGGGACTGCCGGCGGCGCTGGTGCATCCGGCGGCACTGGTCCGGCGGGGCACGAGTTCCGCCGGTTCGACCGGCCTCGGCCTGGACATCGCCCGCCGGGCCGCGGAGGTCAGCGGTGGTCGGCTCCGGCTCTCCGCCGGTCCGACGGGCGGGGCACGGGTGGCGGTCGAACTGGGTCCGCCCCGGCCCGCGCCGGTGACCCGCGGGCTCGGGTCCCGGCCTTAACCTCGCCTTAGCACTCACACAGCGCGCCGCTATCCACCGCCGGGCGAACCTTTTGTGCGACACAGTCAGTTGGGCGACACAGCCCGTTCGAGGAGGTTCGCCGTGAACCGCAAGACTTTGATCCTGATCACCGGTGGGGCGATCGCCGCCGTCGTGGGCACCGGGATCGGTGCCGCCGCCGCCGGGGCGGACAACAACCGGACGAACTCGACCGCGCTCGCCATGCCGACCGGGACGCCGAGCGGCGACCCCGGCGCGACCCCGACCGCCCAGCCGTCGACCGGGCTGTCCGGCAGCCCGGCGCCGAGCGCCACCGGCGTACCGACCGGTACGGCGAGCGGCACGCCGGCCGGGACCGGTGAGATCGGGCGCGACCGGGCCACCGAGATCGCGCTCGGCCGCTCCGGCGGTGGACAGGTCACCGAGGTGGAGCGGGAGCAGGAGCACGGTCGGGAGGTCTGGAGCGTGGAGATCACCAAGGACCGGACCGAGTACGAGGTGGACGTCGACGCGGTCAACGGGGAGATCGTGAAGGCCGAGGACGAGCCCGCCGACTCGGACGACGACGACAACGACGGGGACGACAAGGACGACGACGACAGCGACGACTGAGGGCCGGTCCTGTCGTCACCGCCCGCGGTGACCTGACGAGCCGGTGCCCGGCTCGGCTCCCCTCGGGGACGCCGGGCCGGGCACCGTTTCGTTCGGGTGGTCGAGCGGAGGGGTCAGTTGACCACGAAGAGCAGGCGGTTCGGCGAACCGCTGCCGGGGTTGGTGACCACGTTCTGGGTCGCGTTGTTGTAGAGGTAGTTGCGTACCTGGGTCGGGGTGTAGGTCGGGTTGGTCGAGAGCACCAGTGCCGCCGCGCCGGCCACGTGCGGCGAGGCCATCGACGTACCGCTGATGCTGTTGGTCGCGGTGTTGCTGGTGTACCAGGCCGAGGTGATCGACGAACCCGGCGCGAAGATGTCCAGGCAGGTGCCGTAGTTCGAGTACGACGCGCGGGCGTCGGTGCTGGTGGTGGCGCCGACGGTGATCGCCGAGGCGGTACGGGCCGGGGACGAGTTGCAGGCGTTGGCGCTGGAGTTGCCGGCCGCCAGGGCGTACGTCACGCCGGAGCTGATCGAGCTGGCGACCGCGTTGTCCAGCGCGGTGCTGGCGCCGCCACCGAGGCTCATGTTGGCCACCGCGGGCTTCACCGCGTTCTGGGTGACCCAGTTGACGCCGGCGATGACACCGGCGTTGGTGCCGCTGCCGGAGCAGTTGAGCACCCGTACGCCGACCAGTCGGACCGCCTTGGCCACCCCGTACGCGGAGCCGCCGACGGTGCCGGCGACGTGCGTGCCGTGCCCGTTGCAGTCGTCGGCCGAACCGCCGTCGACCGCGTCGTAACCGCTGGTGGCCCGGCCGCCGAAGTCGTTGTGCGAGAAGCGGATGCCGGTGTCGATGATGTACGCCCGCACGTTGCTGGCGGTGTTCGGGTACGTGTACGACCGGTTCAACGGCAGGTTGCGCTGGTCGATGCGGTCCAGCCCCCAGGACGGCGGGTTGGTCTGGGTGGCGTTGATCGACACCACCTGGTCCTGCTCGACGTACGCGACGTCGGGGTGGGCGGCGAGGCGCTGGGCCGCCTTGGCGCTCAGCCGGGCCTCGAAGCCGTTCAGGGCCGCGCCGTACACCTGGGCGACGCTGCCGCCGTACTTGTCGGCCAGTTCGCCGGCCTTGGTCGGTACCGCCGTGGCGGCCCGTGCCGTGCCGGCCGCCGCGCCGACGGCGCCGTCCTTGAGGACCACGATGTAGCTGCCCGCGACCGCGTTCGGGCTACCCGCGAGCCGTACCTCGCCGGTTGCCGGTGCGGCGGCCGCCGGGGTGGTGGTGGCTACCGCGGCGGTCGCCGCCGCGACGAAGATTCCGAGCGCCAGCCGGCGCGCGTAGCGCAAGTCCGCACGTGTCATCTTCCGACTCCTCCCTGACCGTCCCGAGATGGATCGATCGAGGTCAGCCTATGTAATAACATCATCTGCGCTCTATATCGAAATCCTCATATCACGCACCGACCGGCCCATCGGGGTACCGGCCTTTCGGCTACTGAGCGCCCCGGTCGCTCCGGGGGTAGCCGAGCCGGACCCCACGCAATACTGTCTAGTAACCAACATTTAACGTGATGCCCGTCACGCACCCATATTCGGAAGGCTGACCCCCCTCATGGCTTTCGACCTCCCGTACCGGTCCGTCCCGGACATGTTCCTGCAGCGCGTCACCGCCACCCCCGACCGGCAGGCGTTCGGTTACCCCGCCCCGGACGACTCCGGCCCGGTCTGGTTGACCTGGTCACAGGTCGGCCAGCGGGCCAAGGCGGTCGCCGCCGGCCTGCGCGAACTCGGCGTCGGGCGGGAGGACCGGGTGGCGATCCTGGCCAACACCCGGCTCGACTGGGTCGTCGCCGACCTCGGCATCATGTGCGCGGGTGGCGCGACCACCACGGTCTACCCGACGACCGAGCCGCAGGACGCCAGTTTCATCGTGGCCGACTCCGGCTCCCGGGTGCTGATCGCGGAGAACGCCACCCAGGCCGGCAAGATCGCCGGGGCGGACCTGCCCGCGCTGACCCACGTCGTCCTGATCGACGGCACCGCCGACCCGGCCGCCGCCATCCCCCAGATCACCCTCGCCGACCTGGAGATCCGGGGTACGCAGGCACTCGACCGGGACCCCGACCTGATCGAGCGGATCGTGGCGGAGATCGGCGGGGACGACCTGGCCACCCTGATCTACACCTCGGGCACCACCGGCCGACCCAAGGGCGTCGAGCTGCTGCACGCCGGTTGGGTCTGGGAGGGCGTACGCCAGGCCGAGTTCGAGCTGCTCCGGCCGGACGACCTGCAGTACCTCTGGCTGCCGCTGTCGCACTCGTTCGGCAAGACACTGATCTGCGGCGTGATCCACGTCGGCCTGCCGACCTACGTCGACGGGCGGGTGGACAAGCTGGTCGACCTGCTCTCCGTGGTCCGGCCGACGCTGATGTGCGGGGCGCCCCGGGTGTTCGAGAAGGTCTACAACAAGACCGTCACCACGGCGCAGTCCGGCGGTGGGGCCAAGGCGAAGATCTTCGCCTGGGCGGTCCGTACCGGCCGGGAGAAGGTCCGGCTCGAACAGGCCGGCTCCCCGGTGCCCGGCGGGCTCGCGTTCCGCTACCGGCTGGCCGAGAAGCTGGTCTTCAGCAAGCTGCAGGCCCGGCTCGGCGGGCGGATCCGGGTGATGGTCTCCGGGGCCGCACCGCTGAGCCCGGAGATCGGCGCGTTCTTCGCCGCCGCGAACCTGCCGATCTCGGAGGGGTACGGGCTGACCGAGACCAGCGCCGGCAACTTCGTCAACCGCCCCGGCAAACTCAGGATCGGTACGGTCGGACAGCGCCTCGGCGACCTGGAATGCAAGATCGACTCCGACGGTGAGGTGCTGCTGCGCGGCGCCCCGGTGATGCGCGGTTACCACAACCTGCCCGAGGAGACCGCCGCCGCGTTCACCGAGGACGGCTTCTTCCGCACCGGTGACATCGGGACACTCGACGAGCAGGGCTACCTGAAGATCACCGACCGGAAGAAGGACCTGGTCAAGACGTCCGGCGGCAAGTACATCGCGCCGTCGCACATCGAGGGCCTGTTCAAGGCGCTGTGTCCGTACACCTCGCAGGCGCTGGTGATCGGCCAGGCCCGCAACTACTGCGTCATGCTGGTCACCCTGGACCCGGACGCCATCGCCGGCTGGGCGGTCGGCGGCCCGCTGGCCGGCAAGCCGTACGCCGAGATCGTCGGCTCCGCCGAGGTACGCGCCATGGTCGACGGCTACGTGCAGGAGCTGAACGGCAAGCTCAACCGCTGGGAGACGATCAAGAAGGTCAGCATCCTGCCCCGCGACCTGACCATCGAGGACGGGGAGCTGACCCCCTCACTGAAGATCAAGCGTCGCGGCGTGGAGGCGAACTTCGCCGACGAGATCGACAAGTTGTACCAGGGCTCGCTCGCCGAGATCTGATCCCCACCGCGCTCGGCCGCTCCCCCGGTCGAGGGTCAGGAAGGGCCCCTTGCCTCGGAATCCGACAACGGGGGCCCTTCCCGACGCGCAGTCTCACGCGATGACGGCGGGTTCTCTCCACTGCGGACGGGCGGCGGAGCGGTCCAGGTCGTAGCGGACCGCCGCGATCCGGTGCACCGCCTCCACCAGGTCCGCGGCCTGCAGGGTGAACGGCAGCCGCAGGAAACGTTCGAGGGTGCCGTCCAGCCCGAACCGGGGACCGGGGGCCAGCCGTACGCCGACCTCCTCGGCGGCCCGGGACAGGGCACTGGAGATCGGCCCGTCCAGCTCCGCCCAGAGGGTCACCCCGCCCTGCGGCACGGTGACCTGCCAGTCCGGCAGCGACTCACGCAACACGGCGAGCAGGGCGTCGCGCTGCTCGGCCAACTGGGCCCGGCGGGCGGCCACGATCGTCGGGGCGTCGGCGAGCAGGCGTACGGCGACCAGTTGGTCCAGCACCGGGCTGGCCATGTCGACACCGACCCTGGCCGCCGCCAGCCGCTGCACCTGGGGCGCCGAGGCGCGTACCCAGCCGATGCGCAGGCCGCCCCAGTATGGCTTGCTCATGCCGCCGATCGAGATCACCCGGGAGTGCCGGTCGAAGACGGCCGCGGGCGGTGGCATCGGGGCGTCGGTCAGCGGCAGGTCCACGAAGGACTCGTCGACGACCAGGTCGGTGCCACCGGCGTGGGCCGCCGCGACCACCCGCTCGCGCAGGTCGGCCGACATCAGGTGCCCGGTCGGGTTCTGGAACTCCGGGATCAGGTAGGCCAGTCGTGGCCGGCTCTGGCGCAACGCACTGAGCAGCAGTTCCCCGTCCCACCCGGAGCCGCCCGGCGCCAGGCCGTGGGTGGCGATCCGGGCCCGCCGTGCGGCCAGCGCGGCCAGCGCGTTCGGATAGGTGGGCGACTCGACCAGTACGCTGCCGCCGGTCGGCAGGGCCAGCCGCAGCACCAGATCCAGCGCGTGCTGGGTGCCACTGGTGACCATGATCTGCTCGGCGCTGGTCGGCAGTCCGCGATCGGTGTAACCGCAGGCGATCGCCTCGCGCAGTTCGACGATGCCGGTCGGGTGGTAACCGGCGCCGCCGAGGTAGCGGGGCAGGTCCTCGGCGGCGGCGCGGGCGGCCGGCACCAGTTGGGCCGGTGCGGCGAGCGCGGCGCAGCCGAGGTCGATCATGTCGAGGTCGTCCTGCGGGGTCCACAGACCGGAGCTGGCGACCCGGTGTCCACCGGGGAGCATGGTCCAGCTTCCGGCGCCGCGCCGGCTGTTGAGGTGGCCGCTCTCGCGCAACTCCCGGTACGCGGCGGTGACCGTGGTACGGCTGACCAGCAGCGCCTCGGCCAGCTCACGTTCGGCCGGGAGTCGTACGCCCAACGGCAGCCGACCGTCGGCGAGCAGCCCGCGTACGGAACTGGCGAGGGCGAGGTAGTCGGGACTGCGTCGGCGGCCCGGCAACGAGTGCCAGTGACCCAGCAGACGAGCCAATTGCGTGCCGCGTACCAGCACCGTCATGGCCACCCACCCTCAATTGGCTATCTTCCGGTCCTCGAATTGGTACTTAGAGTGGCATCCGTGACCCAGATTGGCAACCTCCGCGACCGGCTGACCCGGCGCCTCGTGCAGCTCTTCGCCGGCCTGATCCTCTACGGCTTCAGCATGGCGCTGATGCTTGAGTCGACGCTCGGCCTGGACCCGTGGGACGTCTTCCACCAGGGCCTGGCCGAACGCACCGGGCTCTCCTTCGGCACGGTGGTCATCCTGGTCGGCGCCCTGGTACTGCTGCTCTGGATCCCGCTGCGGCAACGCCCCGGCATCGGCACGGTCAGCAACGTGGTGGTGATCGGGCTGGTGGTCGACGCCGGGCAGTACGTCCTGCCCACCCCGTCGGCGCTCGCCGCCCGGATCGGGTTCCTGGTCGCCGGGATCCTGCTCAACGGGGTGGCCACCGGCCTCTACCTGGGTGCCCGACTCGGTCCCGGTCCCCGCGACGGGCTGATGACCGGCTTTGTCGCCCGCCGCCCGGGGCGCTCCATCCGGCTGGTCCGTACGGTGATCGAGGTCGGGGTGCTCGCGGTCGGCGTCCTGCTCGGCGGCACGGTCGGCGTCGGCACGGTCGTGTACGCCCTCGCCATCGGGCCGCTCGCCCACCTGTTCATCCCGATGTTCCACATCCCGCCCACCGCCGCCGGTCCGGCCCCCGGTCAGCCAGCCGCAGCAGGTGCCGGACAGGCATAGACAGGGTTCGTTGTCGCAGGTCCGGGGCTCGGGAGCGGGTGAGGCGGGAAACACAGTCCCCGCAATGGTTCCCTCCACGGCGATCACACGGCATCATTTCCCCATGGGGGATGAGGGGTGGCGTTGGGCGGACGCCTGGATCTTCGTGTCGCTCGTGATCGCCGGAGGCGCCGGGCGACACCGACGGTCCGCGACCACCCGCCGCCCCGAGGGCGTACGCCTCGCCGACGTCCTCTCCACCGCTGACCACCTCAACCACGCCATCCCCGGCCGGCACGAGGTGGAGGCGGCCGTACGCCGACTCGCCGGTGCCGAGCTGATCAACGTGGCGGACGGCTGGTTCCGGGTCACCCCGGCCGGCGAACACCTCTGGCGTACGCGCCCACGCGGCGGCCTGGCCAGCGCGGTCGAGACGGTGCACGCGGTGCTGAGCCGGCGAGCCGCTCCGGGCGAGGCCACGGACTGGGCCCTCGACGAGGAGGAACACGCCGCCGCGGTGCTCGAGTTTTCCGCCCGCACCACCATCCCCCACCCCCGCCGCTCCCCCGAGAACGACCCCGGATAGCGCGACGATCTTGCACTTGTGGTGGTACGCAAATCCGGATAAGCACCCCGATTCGGGCGCCACAACTGCAAGATCGTCGGAGCACCCGGACGGCCCGGCGGACGCGGGGATCAGCGGCGGGTTGGGTGGCCGGCGGTTTGGAGGGCGTGCTTGACGTCGCCGATGGTCAGTTCACCGAAGTGGAAGACGCTGGCGGCGAGGACCGCGTCGGCGCCCGCGTCGACCGCCGGGGGGAAGTCGGCCACCGCGCCCGCGCCACCGCTGGCGACCACCGGTACCTCGACCACCTGCCGGACCGCCCCGATCAGGGCCAGGTCGAACCCGGCCTTGGTGCCGTCGGCGTCCATCGAGTTGAGCAGGATCTCCCCGGCGCCCAGCTCGGCGGCCCGCCGCGCCCACTCGACCGCGTCCAACCCGGTCCCCCGGCGTCCGCCGTGGGTGGTGACCTCGAACCCGCTCGGCGTCGTGGTGCCGGCCGGTGCCCGGCGTACGTCCAGCGAGAGCACCAGGACCTGGCTGCCGAACCGTTCGGCGATCTCGGCGATCAGCTCCGGTCGGGCGATCGCGGCGGTGTTGACCCCGACCTTGTCGGCACCGGCACGCAGCAGGGTGTCCACGTCGGCGACCTTGCGTACGCCGCCGCCGACCGTCAACGGGATGAAAACCGACTCGGCGGTACGGCGTACCACGTCGAGCATGGTGCCCCGGTCGTCGACCGAGGCCGTCACGTCGAGGAAGGTCAGCTCGTCCGCACCGGCCCGGTCGTACGCGGCGGCCAGCTCGACCGGGTCACCGGCATCGCGCAGGTCGAGGAAGTTGACCCCCTTGACCACCCGCCCGGCGTCCACGTCGAGACAGGGGATCACGCGCACCGCCACGGTCATGGGTCGAGCTTAACCGTCCGCCCTGGCCGGACCGACCGCGCGGCGGTCAGGTCCGGCCGGGGTACGGACACCGTCAGAGACGTACCAGCATCTTGCCCAGGTTCTCGCCGCGGAGCAGGCCGAGGAACGCCGACGGGGCGTTGTCCAGGCCCTCGACCACGGTCTCGTCGTACTGGATCTGCCCGGAGCGCAGCCATCCGGACATCTCGCCGAGGAACTGCTCGCGCAGCCCGATGTGGTCGTGGATCAGGAACCCGCGCAGGGTGAGCCGCTTCGACACGGTCAGTGCCAGGTTGCGCGGTCCCGCCACCGGTTCGGTCGCGTTGTACTGGGAGATCATGCCGCAGATCGCCACCCGGCCGTGCAGCCGGAGCGAGGAGATCGCCGCCTCCAGGTGGTCGCCGCCGACGTTGTCGAAGTAGACGTCGATCCCGTCCGGCGCGGCCTCCTTCAGCGACTCCCGTACGGGCTGGTCGCGGTAGTTGAACGCGGCGTCGAAGCCGAGCGCGAGCAGGCGCTGCACCTTCTCCGCCGAGCCGGCGCTGCCGACCACCCGTCCGGCGCCCTTGAGCTTCGCGATCTGGCCGGCGACGCTGCCCACCGCGCCGGCGGCGGCCGAGACGAAGACGTCCTCGCCCGGCTGGAGCGCGGCGACGTCGACCAGCCCGGCGTACGCGGTCAGCCCGATCCCGCCGAGCGGGCCGAGGTACGCCGACACCGGTGCGACCTCCGGGTCGATCCGGTGCGCCCCCTGGGTGTCGAGTACGGCGTACTCCCGCCAGCCGAGGTTGTGCTGCACCAGGTCACCGGGCTGGAACGCGTCGGTCTCGCTGGCGATCACCTCGCCGATCGCAGCCCCGTACAGCGGTGCGTCGAGCTGGTACGGCGCCGCGTACGACTTGACGTCGTTCATCCGTCCGCGCATGTACGGGTCGACCGACATGAGCTGGTTGCGGACCAGGACCTGCCCCGGTCCGGGGTCCGGCACCTGCACCTTGACCAGGTTGAAGTTCTGCAGGGTGGGCCAGCCGTGCGGGCGGCTGGCGAGGTGGATCTCCCGGCCGGTGCGGCTCATCGGGTCTGCCCGAGCCGCAGGTCCACCTCGATGTTCCCGCGCACCGCGTTGGAGTAGGGGCAGACCTGGTGGGCCTGCTCGACGAGCTGCTCGGCGGCGGCCCGGTCGATCTCGGGCAGGTCGACCACGAGGGCCACGGCCAGGCCGAAGCCGGCGCCCTCGCCGCGTCCAATGCCCACCTCGGCGGTCACCACGGAGCCGGTGACGTCGGCCTTCGCCTTGCGCCCGAGCAGTTTGAGGGCGGAGTGGAAGCAGGCCGCGTAACCGGCGGCGAAGAGCTGTTCCGGGTTGCTGCCGCCGCCCTCGCCACCCATCTCCTTCGGCACCGCGAGGTCGATCTCCAGCGTTCCGTCGCTGGTACGCACCTTGCCGCCCCGGCCCTCGCCGGTGGACTGCGCCTCTGCCGTGTAGAGCACCTGCATGGTGATCACTGCTCCTTCTGCTGGTGGATCAGTTGGGTGATCTGGTTCAGGGTGCCGCGCAGCGCGACCAGGTCCGGCCCGGTCAGCCCGGTGGCCCGGACGATCCGCCGGGGCACCTGTTCGACCCGCTGGCGCAGCGCCCGTCCGGCGCCGGTCAGCTCGATCTCGACCAGGCGTTCGTCCCGGGCCGCCCGCCGCCGGGTCACCAGGCCGGCCCGCTCCAGCCGCTTGAGCAGCGGGGAGAGGGTGCCCGAGTCCAGGTGCAGTTCGGCGCCGAGTTGCTTGACCGTGGGTGGGTCGTCGGGCCGTTTCCAGAGCACGAGCAGGACCAGGTACTGCGGGTAGGTGAGCCCGAACTCGTCCAGGATCGGCCGGTAGAGGTCGGTGACGGCACGGGAGGTGGCGTACAGCGCGAAACAGACCTGCTGGTCCAGCGCCAGTTCGTCCACATCCATGAGGTGAACGATAGCCCTCAATTCAATTGTGCACAACTGATCTGGGTACGGTCCGCCATCCGCGTGGATGGCGACCCCGGCCCTACTCGGCCAGTACGGCGAGCGCCTCGGCCACGGTGAACGCACCGGAGTAGAGCGCCTTGCCGGCGATCACACCCTCCACCCCGATCGGCTCCAGCGCGGCCAGCGCCCGCAGGTCATCCAGAGTGGACACACCACCGGAGGCGATCACCGGCGCGTCCGTACGGGAGCAGACCTCACGCAGCAGGTCGAGGTTCGGCCCGCGCATGGTCCCGTCCTTGGTGATGTCGGTCAGCACGTACCGGCTGGCGCCGGCCTTGTCCAGCCGCTCCAGGACCTCGAACAGGTCACCGCCGTCGCGGGTCCAGCCACGGGCGGACAGCGTACGACCGCGCACGTCCAGGCCGATCGCCACCCGGTCGCCGTACTCGGCCAGGACCCGGTCGCACCAGACCGGATCCTCCAGGGCGGCGGTGCCGATGTTGACCCGGGCCGCACCGGTGCCGAGCGCCGCCCGCAGTGACTCGTCGTCCCGGATGCCACCGGAGAGTTCCACCTGCACGTCCAGCCGCCGGACCACGTCGGCCAGCAGGTGCGCGTTCGAGCCACGGCCGAAGGCGGCGTCGAGGTCGACCAGGTGCAGCCAGGTCGCCCCGTCCCGCTGCCAGGCCAGGGCGGCGTCCATCGGATCGCCGTACGTCGTCTCGCTGCCCGCGGCGCCCTGGACCAGGCGTACCGCCCGGCCGTCGGCTACGTCGACGGCCGGAAACAGGGTGAGGCTCACAGTGTCTCCTGTGTCTAGGTGATCCGGACTCCGGCGACCCGCCGGTGGTTCCCGGTCACAACGAAGGGTCTAGATCCGGCGCCCGAACGCGAGCACCACGACCGCCGGCAGTACGAGCAGCAGCAACATGATCAAACCCAGGCGCAGGCCCAGGTCGTCGACCAGGAACCAGATCGCACCGAGCACCGCGATCGAGAGCACCGCCACCCCGGCCCGCTGGCTGCGGCTGCGCCGGGCGAACATCCGCCCGGTACGCCGGTCCGGCAGCCGCGGGGTGAGGCGCCGCAGCAGCGTACGCCGCCACTGACGGCGGGCCACCCGCCGGGCGCGTACCGCCCGTGCCTTCTCGGCCTCGGCCTCGCGTACGGCCCGTCGTCGGGCCCGCTCCTTGCTCACCGGCCCGTCCCGCTCACAGCGTCCCCAGCCAGTTGCGGAGCAGGAGCGCACCGGTGTCGGCGGACTTCTCCGGGTGGAACTGGGCGGCGGAGAGCACACCCCGCTCCACCCCGGCGACAAACCGCCCGCCGTGGGTCGCGGTGGTCACCCGCGCCCCCGCCCCGGTCAGTACGTCCCGGTCGGCCGCGGCGTACGAGTGCACGAAGTAGAACCGGGCGTCGTCGGGCAGGCCGGCGAAGAGAACCGAACCGGCGGCCGGGTCGACCGTGTTCCAACCCATGTGCGGCACCCGCTGGGCGGCCAGCCGGGTCACCCCGCCGGGCAGCAGGCCCAGTCCCTTGCTGACCACCCCGTGCTCCTCGCCGTACTCGAAGAGGATCTGCATCCCGACGCAGATGCCGAGCACGGGACGGCCGGCGGCGACCCGCTCGGCGATCACCGGGCCGGCACCGAGCGCCTCGATCCCCGCCATGCAGGCCGCGTACGCCCCCACCCCCGGCACCACCAGGCCGTCGGCGGCTGCGGCGGCGGCCAGGTCGGCGGTGACCGTCACGTCCGCACCGGCCCGGACCAGGGCGCGCTGCGCGGACCGGAGGTTGCCCGAGCCGTAGTCGAGCACCACCACGGCGGGCATCAGGAGTCCCCGGGCAGCAGCCAGAGCACACCACCGGCGGTGGCCAGCAGCGCGAGCAGACCGACGAACCCGATCACGCCGACCGAGGCACCCTGCCGACGCAGCGACCAGACCCCGCCGACCAGGACCCCGGCCAGGACGAACAGCGCCGGTGCCACTACAGCGCGCCCTTCGTGCTGGGGATCAGCCCGGCGTTGCGCGCCTCGACCGTGACCGCCTCGCGCAGCGCCCGGGAGACCGCCTTGAACTGGGCCTCGACCACGTGGTGCGCGTCCGGGTGGCCGCCGTCGCGGGCCGCCCGGAGCACCGACACGTGCAGGGTCATCCTGGCCGACTGGCCGAACGACTCCCAGATGTGCCGGGTCAGGCTGGTCGGGTAGACCGGCCCGATGTACGGCGCCAGCGCCGGCTCGTCGTGCACCACGTACGGCCGACCGGAGAGGTCGACCGCGGCCCGGACCAGCACCTCGTCCATCGGGATGGTGGCCGAACCGTACCGCCGGATGCCGGCCTTGTCGCCGAGCGCCTGGTCGAACGCGGTGCCGAGCGCCAGGGCGGTGTCCTCGACCGTGTGGTGCGCGTCGATCTCCAGGTCACCGACGGTCTGTACGGTCAGGTCGAAACCGCCGTGCCGGGCGATCTGGTGCAGCATGTGGTCGTAGAAACCGACCCCGGTGCTGATCTCGGCCTGGCCGGTGCCGTCGAGATCGATCTCGACCAGGACCTTGGTCTCGTTGGTGGTCCGCTCGACCCGGGCGGTTCTGCTCACAGCGACTCCAGCACGATCGACAACTCGGTCAGAAAGGCATCCGTCTCGGCCGGGGTACCGGCGGTGACCCGCAGCCAGCCGGGCAGGCCGACGTCGCGGACCAGCACCCCCCGGTCGATCAGGGCCCGCCACACCACGCCCTGGTCCCCGCCGACCTCGAACAGGACGAAGTTGGCATCACTCTCGGCCACCCGCAGACCCCGGTCACGCAGGGTGTCGACGATCCGGTCCCGCTGCACCTTGATCGCGTCCACGGTCGCCAGCAGGGCGTCCCGGTGCGCCAACGCGGCCCGGGCGGCGGCCTGGGTGAGCGCCGAGAGGTGGTACGGCAACCGGACCAGTTGCACCGCGTCGACCACCGCCGGGTCGGCGGCCAGGTAACCGAGCCGCCCACCGGCGAAGCCGAACGCCTTGCTCATGGTCCGGGTCACCACCAGCCGGGGGTGGCCGGGCAGCAGGGTCAGCGCGGTCGGCGTACCGGGGCGGGCGAACTCCGCGTACGCCTCGTCCACGACCACCATGCCGGGCGCGACGGCCAGCACGGCGGTGACCACGGCCGGGTCGAGCGCGGTTCCGGTCGGGTTGTTCGGGGAGCAGAGCAGGACCAGGTCCGGGCGGTGCGCCTCGACCTGGGCGACCGCGTCGGCGGCGGTCAGCCCGAACTCCCCGTCGCGCCGCCCGTCCAGCCAGGTGGTGCCGGTGCCGAGCGCCAGCAGCGGATGCATCGAGTACGCCGGGGTGAAGCCCAGCGCGGTCCGCCCCGGCCCGCCGAACGCCTGGAGAAGCTGCTGCTGGATCTCGTTGGACCCGTTCGCCGCCCACAGGTTGGCCGTACCGAGCCCGTGCCCAAGGTAGTCGGCCAGGTCGGCGCGCAGCGCCAGCGCGTCCCGGTCCGGGTAGCGGTTCAGGTCGGCCAGCTCCGCGTGCAGCGCCTTGCCGATCGCGTCCACCACGGTCTCCGGCACCGGGTACGAGTTCTCGTTGGTGTTGAGGCGTACCGGGACCTCCAACTGCGGTGCCCCGTACGGGGACCGGCCGCGCAGGTCCGGCCGCAGTGGCAGGTCGTCCAGGGAGGTCACGACGGCCGCCCCAGCCGCTCGTCCGGGAACCGGGCCGACACCGCCTGCCCGTGCGCGGGCAGGTCCTCCACCTCGGCCAGGGTCACCACGTACGGGGCGACGTCGCGCAGAGCGGTCTCGTCGTACTCGATGATGTGGATGCCGCGCAGGAAGGACTGGACCGACAGCCCGGAGGAGTGCCGGGCACAGCCGCCGGTCGGCAGCACGTGGTTGGACCCGGCGCAGTAGTCACCGAGCGACACCGGCGCGTACGGACCGACGAAGATCGCCCCGGCGTTGCGTACCCGCATCGCCCACTGCCGGGCGTCGACGGTCTGGATCTCCAGGTGCTCGGCCGCGTACGCGTCGACCACCCGCAGCCCCGCCTCGAGGTCGTCGACCAGGACCACCCCGCTCTGCTCACCGGAGAGAGCCACGGTGATCCGCTCGACGTGCTTGGTCGCGGCGAGCTGACGGGTCAGCTCCTCCTCGACCGCGTCGGCGAGTGCCACCGAGGGCGTGACCAGCACGCTCGCCGCCAGCGGATCGTGCTCGGCCTGGCTGATCAGGTCGGCCGCGACGTGGCGTGCGTCGGCGGTCTCGTCGGCCAGTACGGCGATCTCGGTCGGACCGGCCTCGGCGTCGATCCCGACCACCCCGCGCAGCAGCCGCTTGGCGGCGGTGACCCAGATGTTGCCCGGACCGGTGATCATGTCGACCGGTGCGCACCGGGTGGCACCGCTGGCGTCGGTGTCCGCCCCGTACGCGAGCATCGCGACCGCCTGCGCACCACCGACGGCGTAGACCTCGTCGACGCCGAGCAGGGCACACGCGGCCAGCACCCGGTCGTCGGGCAGCCCGCCGTTGTCCCGCTGCGGCGGGCTCGCCACCACCAGCGACCGGACCCCGGCCGCCTGCGCGGGCACCACGTTCATGACCACGGTCGAGGGGTACATGGCCAGGCCACCGGGGACGTAGAGACCGACCCGGTCGACCGGGACCCAACGCTCGGTGACCGTGCCGCCCGGCACCACCTCGGTGCTGGTGTCCGTACGCCGTTGCTCGTCGTGGACCCGGCGGGCCCGCTTGATGCTCTCGTTCAGCGCGGCCCGTACGGCAGGGTCGAGCGCCCGCTCGGCGGCGGCGATCGCCTCGGCCGGCACCCGGAGCTGGTCGAGCTGCACGCCGTCGAATCGATGGGTGGCCTCCCGGATCGCGGTGAACCCGTCCGTATGCACCGCCTCGACGATGGGGCGGATCTGCTCCGCCGCGACCGAGACGTCGAGCTGGGCACGGGGCAGCAGCCCCCGGGGGTCACGCGCGCTACCGCGCAGGTCGATCCGATTCAGCACGCCCACGAGTCTAGGCGGCGCCGCGCCCGGCTCTCCGGGCACGCCCAGCGGGCGGGACGGTGACCCCGGCCACCACCGCCTGCGGGACGACTTCTTCGAACTCGGCGGCGACCCGTACGCGGCAAAAGCGGCTAGGCTCGACCGGTGCACGCACGGCTGCCGGTCTTCCCGCTCGGGACGGTGCTCTTCCCGGGTCTGGTCCTCCCGCTGCACATCTTCGAGGAACGCTACCGGGAACTGGTCCGGCACCTGATCGGGTTGCCCGACGGCACCCCCCGCGAGTTCGGCGTGGTCGCCATCCGCAGCGGTTGGGAGACCCAGCCGGCGCCCGGCCAGGTCGGCCCGGCCGCGCCCGCCGAGGCCGTGACCCTGCACGAGATCGGCTGTACGGCGGAGGTGCGGCAGGTCACCGAGCTGTCCGACGGCCGGTTCGACCTGGTGACGGTGGGGCGGCGGCGGTTCCGGATCAGCGAGGTCGACGAGGGGGCCGCGCCGTACCTGACCGCCGAGGTGGAGTGGCTGCCGGAGCCGGCGGGGCAGGAGGAGGCGGCCGACCTGCTGGCGCCCCGGGTGCTCGCGGTGTTCCGGCAGTACCTGGGGCTGATCCGGGCCGACCCGGAGGAGATCACCGAGCAGTTGCCGGACGACCCGACGGTGCTCTCGCACCTGGTGGCGGCGACCGCCGCGCTCACCGTGGCGGACCGGCAGCGGCTGCTCGCCACCCCGGACACCGCCGAACGGCTCCGCGCGGAGCTGCGGCTGCTCAGTCGCGAGGCGGCTCTGCTGCGCCAGGTGCGGGCGGTTCCGGTGCCGCTGGCGGAACTGGCAGTGCCGCCGAGTCCCAACTGAGGCCGACCGGTTCGGGTTCGGCCCCGAGCCCCGCGTAACGGGACCAACCGGCCAGCATGGTGTACATCACCACGCTGCCGAACGCCGGCAACAGCAGGTCGCCCCGGAGCACCGGGACGAAGCCGAACAGCCATTCGAAGCGACCGGCCCGCAGGTCCGGGGGCTTGCCGAAGCTCGTACCGGCCGCTGCCGTCTCCAGCATCCGCTGGTACTCGCCGAGCCCGATGTGCCGGCCCACCTGCCAGGCGACCACGGCCGCACCGATCGAACCGAGGGCGGCCAGCACCATGCCCACCGGTCCCCGGTAACGGCGCAGGACCCACCACACCACGAGCGCCGCGAGCAGCCCGAAGACCAGGCCGAAGAGGCTGAACCACCCGTCGGCGGCGACGAACTCCTCCGGCTGGGGCTGGGCGAGCACCGCCCCGCCGTCGGCCTGGATCACCGGCACCGAGGGCGCGACCGCCCGCCAGGCGAGGCCGAGCGGGGCGCCGAGCAGGGTCAGCACCAGGACGGTCGCCACCGCCACGGTCAGGGTCCGCAGCGGCGCCCGCGGGCGGGCCGGAGCCGGCTGGTCGTACACCAGGGGGTAGCCGTTGACCGGCGGGCCCGGCGGCTCGGGCGCGGACCCGACGGGCTGTGGCGCCCGGTCCGGTACGCCGCCCGGTGCCCCACCAGCGTCCGTGGCCGGGTCACCAGCGTCCGTGGCCGGCCCGGCGGCGGTACGGGGATCGGCCGGGTCGGGGCCGTCCTGGGCGGCCGTCACGGGTCGCCGGTTCTCGTCCCGGGCGACGCTGGGGTCGTCCGCGGGATGCTGGTCATCGGGCTTTGCCGGGCTCACTCCGTGATCCTCTCAGGCCCACCACCCACGTCGGGCGGCGGATCCGTGGACTGCCCGATCCGCGCGCCCAGCGGCTGCCCGTGGGTCGACAACCGCACCCGAACCGCCGCAGCGCCCACCGGGGTCAGCCCGCGACCGCGCTCGGGCCGAGCAGTGCCTTGAGGTCGGCCATCAGCGCGGTACTCGGGGCCACCCGCATCCGGCCGAGCCGCAGCAGCGTGCCCCGGGAGCCGTTGACCAGCCTGACGTGCACCTCGGCCGAACCGGGATGGCTGGTCAGCACCTCGCGCAGCCGCTCGACCAGCGGCGGGGTGCACCGCGACGGGGGCAACGCCAGGACCACCGGCTTGATCTCGTCGGCGGCGGTGATCTCCGGCATCGACATGTCCATCGCCATCAGCCGGGGCTGGTCGTCGCGGCGGTCCACCCGTCCCTTGACCACCACGATCGCGTCCTCGGCGATGTACTGCCCGACCACCTCGTACGTGTTCGGGAAGAACAGCACCTCGACCGCGCCGCCGAGGTCCTCCAGGGTGGCCGAGGCCCAGGCCCGGCCCTGCTTGGTGATCCGGCGTTGCACCCCGGAGAGGATGCCGGCGAGGTTGATGATCTGCCCGTCGGAGACGTTGCCCTCCTCGGCCAGGGAGGCGATCGACATGTCCGCCGCGGCGGCGAGTACGTGCTCGACCCCGAAGAGCGGATGGTCGGAGACGTACAGGCCGAGCATCTCCCGTTCGAAGGTGAGCAGGTCGGTCTTGTCCCACTCGTTGGTCGGGATCTGCGGGGTGACGATCATGCCGGGGCCGCTGTCACCGGCGCCGAAGGCGTCGCCGAAGAGGTCGTACTGGCCGACCGCCTCGTTGCGTTTCAGGTCGAGGAAGGAGTCGATCGCGTCGGTGTGCACCGCGAGCAGGCCCCGGCGGGTGTGCCCGAGCGAGTCGAACGCCCCCGCCTTGATCAGCGACTCGATGGTCTTCTTGTTGCAGGCGACCGCGTCGACCTTGCGCAGGTAGTCGTAGAAGTCGGTGAACCGGCCCTTCTCCTTGCGGGAGCGGCGGATCGACTCGACCACGTTGGTGCCGACGTTGCGTACGGCGGCGAGGCCGAACCGGATGTCCTCGCCGACCGCGGCGAACCGGGCGTTGGACTCGTTCACGTCCGGCGGCAGGACCTTGATCCCCATCCGCCGGCACTCCGCCAGGTAGACGGCGGACTTGTCCTTGTCGTCACCGACGGAGGTGAGCAGCGCGCCCATGTACTCGGCCGGATAGTTCGCCTTCAGGTACGCCGTCCAGTACGACACCACCCCGTACGCGGCGCTGTGCGCCTTGTTGAAGGCGTAGTCGGAGAACGGGACCAGGATGTCCCAGAGGGTCTTGATCGCCTCGTCGGAGTAGCCGTTGTCCTTCATGCCGGCGGCGAACGGCTTGAACTCCTTGTCGAGGATCTCCTTCTTCTTCTTGCCCATCGCCCGGCGGAGCAGGTCCGCGGCGCCGAGCGAGTAACCGGCCACCTTCTGCGCGATCGCCATGACCTGCTCCTGGTAGACGATCAGCCCGTAGGTGTCGCCCAGGATCTCGGACAGGGACTCGGCCAGCTCGGGGTGGATCGGCACCACCGGCTTGCGCTTGTTCTTCCGGTCGGCGTACTCGTTGTGGGCGTTGGCGCCCATCGGGCCGGGCCGGTAGAGCGCGCCGACGGCGGAGATGTCCTCGAAGTTGTCCGGGGCCATGGACCGCAGCAGGGCCCGCATCGGGCCACCGTCGAACTGGAACACCCCCAGGGTGTCACCGCGCCCGAGCAGGGCGTACGTCGCCTTGTCGTCCAGCGGCAGGTCTTCCAGGACCAGGTCGATGCCCCGGTTGTCTTTGATCGACTCCAGGCAGTCGTCCATGATCGTCAGGTTGCGCAGGCCGAGGAAGTCCATCTTCAGCAGGCCGATGGTCTCGCACGCACCCATGTCCCACTGGGTGATGATCGAGCCGTCCTGCTCCCGTTTGTGGATCGGCAGGACGTCGACCAGCGGGTCACGGGACAGGATCACCCCGGCCGCGTGCACACCCCACTGGCGCTTGAGCCCCTCCAGCCCCTTGGCGGTGTCGACGATCTTCGCCACTTCGCCGTCGGAGTCGTACAGCGCCCGGAACTCGGCCGCCTCCTGGTAACGCGGGTGGGCCTTGTCGAAGATGCCGCCGAGCGGGATGTCCTTGCCCATCACCGCCGGAGGCATCGCCTTGGTGATCCGGTCGCCGACCGCGAACGGGTAACCGAGCACCCGGGCCGCGTCCTTGATCGCCGCCTTCGCCTTGATCGTGCCGTACGTGATGATCTGCGCGACCCGGGCCTCGCCGTACTTCTCGGTGGCGTACCGGATCATGTCACCGCGCCGACGCTCGTCGAAGTCCATGTCGATGTCGGGCATCGAGATGCGGTCCGGGTTGAGGAACCGCTCGAAGAGCAGACCGTGCACCATCGGGTCCAACTCGGTGATCCCGAGCGCGTACGCGATCAGCGCGCCGGCGGCCGAACCACGGCCCGGACCGACCCGGATCCGCTCCCGCTTGGCGTACGCGATCAGGTCGGCGGTGACCAGGAAGTAGCCGGGGAAGCCCATCTTCAGGATCACGTCGAGTTCGTACTCGGCCTGGCGCAGCCGGTCCTCGGGCACCCCGCCCGGGAACCGCCGCTGGAGCCCGCGCATGACCTCCTTGCGCAGGAAGGTCTCCTCGGTCTCGCCGTCCGGCACCGGGAACTGCGGCATCAGGTTCCGGGAGGCGAACACCTCCTTGTAGTCACCGATCTTCTCGGCGATCTCCAGGGTGTTGTCGCAGGCGCCCGGCACCTCGGCGTCCCACATCGCGCGCATCTCGGCCGGCGACTTCAGGTAGAAGTCACGGGCGTCGAACTTGAACCGCTTCGGGTCGGCCATCGTCGACCCGGACTGCACGCAGAGCAGCACCTCGTGCGCGTCGGCGTCGGCGGCGTGGGTGTAGTGCAGGTCGTTGGTGGCGATCGGCTTCAGGTTGAGGGTCTTGCCGAGCCGGATCAGGTCCTTGCGGATCCGGGTCTCGATGTTCAACCCGTGGTCCATCAACTCCAGGTAGAAGTTGTCCGCGCCGAAGATGTCACGGAACTCCGCCGCCGACTCGCACGCCTTCTCGAAGTTCCCGATCCGCAACCAGGTCTGGATCTCACCCGACGGGCACCCGGTGGTCGCGATGATGCCCTTGCCGTACTGGTTGAGCAGTTCCCGGTCGGCGCGCGGCTTGTAGAAGTAACCCTCCAGGCTCGACCGGGAGGCGAGCGCGAACAGGTTGCGCAGCCCGTCCGCGTGCTGGGCCAGCAGGGTCATGTGGGTGTAGGCGCCACCACCGGAGACGTCGTTCTCGCCACCGTCGGCCCACCGCACCCTGGTCCGGTCCCGCCGGTCGGTGCCGGGCGTCAGGTACGCCTCCAGGCCCACGATCGGTTTCACCCCGGCCGCGGTCGCCTGCTTGTGGAAGTCGTACGCCCCGTACAGGTTGCCGTGGTCGGTCATGGCGAGCGCGGGCATGCCGAGCCGGTTCGTCTCGGCGAAGAGTTCCTTGAGCCGGGCCGCCCCGTCGAGCATCGAATACTCGGTGTGCGTGTGCAGGTGCACGAACGAGTCAGACACCGGGACCCCCTTCACCTCAGCGTCAGCACAGCAGGGACCACCCGGGGCACCAGCTGTGGCCGGTCCGGGGGTCGCCAGACCGAGAAGCCTAGTCGCCTCGCGCGGTGCCCGGCACCGGTGACACGGGCCCCTTGAGAAGAGACACATCCGGCTTCCGTCGGCCGCGCCACCTTGACCTCCACCGCACTCGCCACCGACTGCGATACCGTCTCCAACCAGCCGTAGCAGTCCGTCAGGAAGCCGTAGCGTTGCGTCGAAGGGGCAGGATGACAACCCACGACAGCTCGGTTGTGCCCAACCCGCGGCAGGAGGTCGTGGCCCCACCGGAGCAGACCGGAACGGTCCGTACGGACCATCCGGAGACCCGCACCACGGCGACCTCGGCCACCGGGCCGGGCGACACCGGCGGCACCGGCATCGCCGCCGCCGGATCCCGCCGGCTCCCCTGGTACGCGATCGAGGCGGTCGCCAGCGTCGGCACCGCCGTGGCGTTCCTGGCCTGGAGCCGCACCGTCGACGTCGACCCGCTCGACCGCAAGGGGCAGGTCAGCGGTCTGGCCGCGCTCCAGTTCCGGTTCGCGGTGGTGGCCATCGTGCTGGTCACCGCCCTGGTCCTGGCCCACCGGCTGCTCACCCCGGGACGGCGGGGCCGGGCGGTCACCGTCGGCTGCGCGGTCATCGCCGGACTGACCACCGGGCTGGTGGCCGGGGGCATCGACGTCGCGTTGCGCGGCACCGAGTGGGGACTGTGGGCCGGCGGCGGCGACTACGCCTGGATCCTCGACTGGATCGGCCGGATGACGCGGGGCGAGACCGTGCCGAACCACTACCCGCCGGCCATCTTCTGGCTGATCCGGGGCTGGGCGAAGGTGAGCGACCAGTCCCACGCCTTCGCCATCAAGGAGATCCAGCTCGTCGGCACCGCCCTGTTCGGCCCGGCCGCCTACCTCGCCTGGCGGCTGGTCCTCCGCCCGGTCTGGGCACTGGGCATCGGCGTGGTCGCCATGCTGCCGTTCATCGAGCCGGTCAAGCCGTACCCGCAGATCACCCTGGTCATGCTGATCCCGGTCCTGGTCCGCTACCTGCAGACGGTCCGCCGGACCGCCGGGCTCGACCTGCGGCGTACGGTCGGACTCGGCCTGGCCTACGGCACCGGCCTGGGCCTGCTCTTCCTGCTCTACTCCGGCTGGTTCGTCTGGTGCGCCGCCGGGGTGGCCGCCGCGTTCCTGCTCCTGGCGCCGTGGCGACGGGCCTGGGCGAAGGTCCTGCTGCTCGCCACGTCGACACTCGCCGCCCTGCTGGTGGTCTCCTGGGTGCACCTGCGGGGACTGCTCGCCGGCACCGGCGGCACCGCCGACAACTACTTCTACTTCGACACCGACACCGAGCCCGCGTACGTCGCCATGTGGCGCAACGACCGACCGGCCGACGCCGGACCGGCCTGGCCGCCGCTGGGTGAACTCGGTGGGGTGGGGCTGTTCACCATCGGACTCGTGGTCGGGCTCGGGCTCGCGCTCTGGTTCGGCTGGCGCCGGACCGTGGTGGTCACGGTCGGGCTCTGCGCGGTCAGCGCCTGGCTGCTGCGGATGTGGCTGGCCAGCGAGCAGTGGGAGACCCTGACCGTACGCCTCTATCCACGTACGACCATGGTCCTGCTCTACTGCCTGCTGATCCTCACCGGCTTCGGGCTGCTGTTCGGGTTCACCGCCCTGCGCGAACGGCTGGCCGCCCGCCCCGATCCCGCGGCCACACCTCGCACCGGCGTCCCGTTCGGGATCATCTGCATCCCGTTGCTGCTGCTCCTCGCCTCGGCCGGTTCCGCGATGACGGACCAGTACATGCCGGACAGCCGGCGCAACAGCACCGGTTACTTCGCCTGGATCGCCCACACCAGGTGGTACCCGCACGGCGGGACCTGCTCGGCGTACGGCCGCCTGCACGACTGCGGGAGATCCGACCGGTCCACCTCACCGGCGGCCGGCGACAGCACACCCGCCCCGGCGAGCCCCACGCCCGTACCCGCGAGCGCCTCCCAGCCGGCCCCGACGCCGTCGGGTACCGGGTGACGGCCGGGCGGCCCGGGACTCAGCGGGCGAACGGCTCGATCATGACCGAGGCCGCCTTCAGCCAGGCCTGCCGGGTGTCGTGCTGGAGGTTGCCGTACTCGATCGACGAACCGCTCTCCAGCGCCGGGTCGTACGGCACCACGACCACCGCGCGGGTACGCGTGGCGAAGTGCCGTTCCAGGTCGGCCTGCAACGGCGACCGGCCCGGTGTGGGGCAGGAGACCAGGGTGACCGCGTTGTCGGCCAGTTCACCCATGCCCACCTCGTGCAGCAGGTCGAGCATCCAGTCGGCCGCGAACGCCGCGTCCTCGCGGGGCACGGTGGTGACCACCAACTGGTCGGCGGCCTGGATCACCGTCTGCCAGTTGACGCTCTCCACGTTGTTGCCGGTGTCGACGCAGATCACGTCCTGGGTACGCCGCAGCAGGTCGAGCACCCGCCGTACGGTCTGCTGGTCCAGTCGGGACGCGAACCGGGGGCTCTCCTCACCCGCCAGCACGTTGTACGACCCGTCCGAGGCGTGCCGCAGGTAGTCGTCGAGCCGCCCGGTCAGGTCCGTACCGGTGCGCAGTTCGACCTCGGCCAGGTCGGTGATCAGGTGCCGGATGGTACGGGCGTGCCGGGCGCTGCCGGCGCGCAACCCGAGGGTGCCGCGCAGCTCGTTGTCGTCCCAGGCGAGCACCCCCCGGCCCCGCACACTGCCCACGGTGGCGGCGGCGAGCACCGTCGCGGTGGTCTTGTGCACCCCGCCCTTCGGGTTGGCGAAGGCGAGCACCCTGGGGGTGCCGAGGTCGCGTCGCAGCACGCTGACCGCGCGGTCGACCTCGGCGTCCGGTGCGCCCTCCCGCCACTCGACCCGGCCGGGAGCGCCGTAGGAGTTGCCGTTCGCGGGTGCCGCGGCGCCCCGGACGGCGGCACCGCCGCGTACCGGTGCGACCCGGGCCGCCGCCGAGACCGGTGCGGGTGCCACCGGGTCCGGCACCGGCGGCACGACCGGGGTGATGATGGGCGGCGCGATGATCGGGGGCGGTCCGGCCGTCGGGCCGGCGGTCGGCAGCGGAACCGCGGTCGGTACCGAGGCCGCGCCGACCGAACCGGACCGGGCCGGGGCATAACCGGGATCGACCCGGCCGTACGCGGTGGGATCGGCCCGGCCGTGGTCGGGCTCGGGGCGACCGTAGGCGGGAGCGTCCGGGCGACCGTGGTCCGGCTCGGGGCGACCGTAGGCGGCCGGGTCCGCGCGACCGTATCCCGGTTCCGCCCGGCCGTAACCGGCCGCGTCGGGCCGGCCGTACTCAGGCTCGGTGCGACCGTAGGTGGGAGCCTCCGGGCGGCCGTAGCCGGCGGGGTCCGCCCGACCGTAGTCGGGCTCGGGGCGGGCGTAACCGGCGGCGTCCGGGCGGGTGTAGCCCGGCTCGGCCCGGCCGTAACCGGCCGCGTCGGGGCGGCCGTACTCCGGCTCGGGGCGACCGTAGGCGGTCGGCTCGGCCCGGCCGTAGCCCGGCTCCGCCCGGCCGTAGTCCGTCTCCATCGGGGTCCGGCGGTACTCGGACTCCAGGGCCGCGTAGCGGGACTCACCGGGCTGCGCCGGCTCCTGGCGGTAGCCGTTGTCGAGGACGGAGTAGCGGGACTCACCCGGATCCGGTCCGTAACCCGGACCGGCCGGGTTCACCGGCTCCGGACGGTAACCGACGTCGGCGGGATGGCCGACGTCGGACCAGTCCTGCTGCCCACCACCGGACCGGGGGCCGGCGAGTTCCGCGGACGCGCCGGCGGCCCGAAGGTCCTCCACCCAGCGGTCTTCCGGTTCGGGTTGTTCAGCGGAGCGGCTACCGCCGCCAAGCCGCGCTCGGTCCAGCAACGCGCGCCAACGCGGTGCTGGTTCCGCCGGCCGGCTCCAGCCGGTCTCGGTGCCGTCCACGGCTTGCCCTCCCAGCGCCCTCGGTGCCCCGCCTGACAAGGCTATGAGGCAAACCCTATTAAGGCCACACCGGAGGGCCGACACCAGTGTCCGGTTCGCCAGACAATGCGTTGACCCCGCGGGTGCGACCGTCGCCGCTCAGCGAGCCGCCACCAGTTCACCTTCCGTGGGCTCCACCAGGTAATCGTCGACCAGACTCGGGGGCGCCGACGGCACCGGTGACGACGGTTCCGCCGAGACGACCGGGGTCGTCGGCGAAATCGACGGCGGACCGGTGGTCGGTTCGAACGTCGTCGGACTCACACTCGGCGGCACCGGCGGCGGAGCCTGCGTCGGCGGCACCGGCGACCCGGTGGCGGGGTTCGGGGCCGGGTCGGTGCTCGGCCCCCCGGTAGCCGAGGGGACGGGCAGCCCGGCGTCGGCCGGTGGGTGGGCCACGTCGAGCTGGTCGGGTAGCGGCGGGGTGAACACCGCCCGGTCGAGGCGGCGTACCTCCGGCGCCGGGTCGACCGCCCGTACCCCGGGTCGGTCCGCGATCCGGTCCAGCGCCGCCGGTGCGGCCCGGACGATGGCCGCGTAGACACACGAACAGAGCTCGTTGTACGCGGTCGCCTCGTCGAGTGCGACCTGCGCCCCGGTGTCGTACAGCCGACGCAGCTCCGGGTCGCCGTCGGCGGGCAGCCCGGCGGCACGCTCCCGGTAGTCGGCGGCCTCCCGGTCCTTGCGCTCGGCGACCTTCCGCATCCCGGCGAGCACGTCGTCCGGGATGCGCATGGCCGGGATGCGGACGAGTTCCGTCTGGGTCTGCGGCAGCGGCACCCGGGCGAAGACCTCCGAGACGGACACGTCCGAGATGATCGGGGTCAGCCGGTCCGGTGCCAGGTACGCCGCGAAGGTGACCAGCGCGTACGTCTGCCCGCCCGGACCGGTCGGCGGCGTGTTGACCAGCGCCTTCAACTCGGTCCGGCTGGACTCGACGTAACCGGGGATCGACTCCCCCTCGATCACCCCGACCCGGGTCACCTCGCCGACCGTCGGGTCACCACCGACCTGCCCCCGGTCCGCCGCCCAGACCGCGGTGACCAGTACGGCGACCGAGGAGAGCAGGGCTGCGGTGGTGAGCACCCGCATCCGCAGCGGCCCCTGGCCGAGCCGGGCCAGGCTCCGGGCGAGCGGTGGGAGCAGGCGTCGATCCAACTGACGCAGCAGGTCGCCGGCACGCACGGTCGGCACTCCCCCTTGTCGGACGGTCGATGGTGGTCGCTTCGACGCTCAGTCGCGCAGTACGGCGAGCGCCTTCCTCAGATCGTCAGGGTAGTCGCTGACGAAGCGAACCTCTTCGGCCGTACGGGGGTGGAGAAAACTGAGCTCTCGGGCATGCAGCCACTGCCGATCCAGTCCGAGTCTGGCGGAAAGCGTCGGGTCCGCGCCGTACGTCAGGTCACCCACGCAGGGGTGACGCAGGGCGGACAGGTGCACCCGGATCTGGTGCGTACGCCCGGTCTCCAGCCGTACGTCGAGCAGGCTCGCCGCCGGGAACGCCTCGAGGGTGTCGTAGTGGGTGATGCTCGGCTTGCCGTCGGCCATCACCGCCCACCGCCAGTCGTGGGTGGGGTGCCGGTCGATCGGCGCGTCCACGGTGCCGCGCAGCGGGTCGAGGTGTCCCTGGACCACCGCGTGGTAGCGCTTCTCCACCTCGCGCACCTTGAAGGCCCGCTTGAGGGCGCTGTACGCCTGCTCGCTCTTGGCCACCACCATCACGCCGGTGGTGCCCACGTCGAGCCGGTGCACCACGCCCTGCCGTTCGGCGGCGCCGCTGGTGGCGATGGTGTGGCCGATGCCGGCCAGGCCGCCGATCACCGTCGGTCCGGTCCAGCCGGGGCTGGGGTGGGCGGCGACGCCGACCGGCTTGTCCACCACGACGATGTCGTCGTCGGCGTAGATCACCCGGAGGCCGTCCACCGACTGCGGGATGACCTGCGGGGCGACCGCCGGTGCCGGCAGGGTCACCTCCAGCCAGGAACCCGCGCTGACCTTGTCGGACTTGGGGCGGGGGGTGCCGTCGACCAGCGCGTCACCGGCTTCGACGAGGGTGGCGGCGGCGGTCCGGGAGAGCCCGAACAGGCGGGCGACGGCCTGGTCCAGGCGCATCCCGTCGAGTCCGTCGGGCACCGGCAGCGACCGCTGGTCGCCGACCGCGCGGGCCGGTCCCGATCCGTACGTGGAGGAGGTCATCGCACATCCCGATCTCGACTGCCCGGTTCGGCGTCCGGGTTGTCCGGTGCCGTCCGGGTCTCGGTGGAGGCGTCCCGGTCGGTCCCGTCGTCGGCGCCGGCCGAGCGGTTCCGGACCCGGGTGCCGTCCCGCTGCCGGCCGGTGAGTTCGAGCAGGATCGCCAGGATCACGCCGCTGACCAGGGCGCTGTCAGCGAGGTTGAAGATCGGCCAGGTCTGCCCGTACGGGTCGAAGAGGCTGACCATGTCGACCACGTGCCCGAGGAACGGGCCGGGTGCCCGGAAGATCCGGTCGGTGAAGTTGCCCAGCGCACCGGCGAGCACCAGGCCCAGGGAGATGGCCCAGGGCAGCGAACGCAGCCGGGTCGCCATCCAGCTGATCCAACCCACCACCGCGACGGTGACCAGCGGGAAGACCCAGGTGTACTCGGAGCCGAGACCGAACGCGGCGCCACTGTTGCGGATCAGGGTGAGGTAGACCGCGCCGCCGAACAGCCGTACCGGCTCGCTGGGGGTCAGGGCCGACAGGGCCCACTGCTTGGTGCCGAGGTCGGCGAGGAGGACCAGAACCGCGGTCGCCACGAGGATAGTGATCGCCCGCCGTCGGCCCACACCCACCTTCGGTACGGCGGTGTCGGGTCCGGCGGGGCGTACTGCGGTCATCTGCTCCCCATCGACGTTCAGCGGGACTGCCTCTCACCTTTCGGCGACGCGGTCCCGTCGGCCCGGCGCGGGCGGGGTTGCGCCCGCCGCGCCGAGCCGGTCGCTCAGCGTCGCTCTTCCAACTGCTTGCACGAGACACACAGGGTGGCGGACGGGAACGCGGCGAGCCGCTCCACCGGGATCGGGTTGCCGCACTTCTCGCACCAGCCGTAGCCGCCCTCGTCGAGCCGCTCCAGCGCCCGTTCCACCTGCGTGATCCGCTCCAGGATGCTGTTGGCGAGAGAGATCTCCTGCTCCCGCTCGAACGTCTTGGTCCCGGTGTCGGCCTGGTCGTCCCCGGCCGAGTCGGTCAGCCGGTCGCGCTGCAGCTCGGTAATCTCGCTCAGGGTCTGATCGTACTCGGCGCGCAAGTCGTCACGCCGGGCTGCCAGGGCGGCCCGGATCTTCTCCGTCTCCGCGGGGCTGCGGGTGGCCTTCTCCGCCGACTTGCGTCCCGCTGCGGTCTTGGTGTCAGCTGGCTTCGCCATCGTCGCTCCCTCGGCCGCGTTCCCCGCGGCGATCGGCGGTGCCTGGACTCGTCTGTTCCGCGACCCGGAGGTTGGATCCGGCCGCGCCGTTCGGGGCCGTCGCGCCGTTCTCCGACGACCTCGGTGCCCGTCTGGCCGCCGCCCATTTCGCCAGGGTCGCCGGACTGGGCGGTGTGACCGGTGTTACCGCCGGCGGAGGTCCGTCGGCGGCCGGAGCCGTCCGCGGTGTCTCCGCTGCCGTTGTGTTCGCCGACTGTTCGGCGCCGGAATCCACCGGCGACGAGCCGGAATCCGGGGCCGCCCCGCCCGCGGTTTGCGCCCGCTCGGCCATAGCGTCCCCCAGTTGCAAAACGGGCGCGCGGCGGGCCGCCGCGCACTCCGGAGGTTGGCAAGAATACGGAACGTACAGACGTCCGACAACACGCCGCACCGATGTCACGCATTTCAGCCCGGAGTAATCCCTAATCCGGGCAAAAAGAACCTAGCAGATCATGTGTCACGATCGTCCCCGCTTTCGCCGAACCAGCGGGCCAGTCGCCCGCGTCGGCTGACCGCCCGCAGCCGGCTCTCGGCGGCGTCCCGGACCTGCTCGGTGGCGACCACGAGCAGGCTGTCGCCGACCTTCAACCGGGTGTCCGGAGCCGGGACGAACCCGCTCCCCTCGCGCAGCACCAGGGTCACCGAGGCGCCGACCGGGAGCCGGAGTTCGTCGATGTGCACCCCGGCGAGTCGGGAACCCGACGGGATCTCCAGCTGCAGCAGGTCCGCGCCCATCCGCTCCAGCGGGGCCGTCTCCACCCGCAGTTCGGACACCTCCGCCGGGGCGACCACCCCGAGCCAGCGAGCCACCGGGGCGAGCGTCGAGGTCTGGACCACCGTGAAGATCACCACCAGTACGAACACCGCGTCGAAGAGCCGGTCGGCGCCGGGCATCCGTTCGGAGAGCGGGATCGTCGCCAGCACGATCGGCACCGCCCCGCGCAGCCCGGCCCAGGACAGGAAGACCTGGTCGCGCAGCTTCGTACCGAACGGTGAGGCGGAGACCGCGACCGACAGCGGCCGGGCCACGAAGACCAGGGCCACCCCGGCGACCACGGCCGGCAGCAGCGCGTTGCCCAGGCGGCCGGGTGAGACGAGCAGCCCGAGCAGGACGAACAGCCCGATCTGGGCCAGCCAGGCGAGCCCGTCGGCGAAGCCCAGGATCGACTGGCGGTGCGGGAGGCGGGCGTTGCCCAGCACCACGCCCGCGACGTACACGGCGATGAAGCCGGAGGCGTGCAGCACGGTGCCGGCCCCGTACGCGAGCACGGTCAGTCCGACCGCGGCGATCGGGTAGAGACCGGAGGACGGCAGCGCGGCCCGGCGCAGCGTCCACCGCCCGCCGATGCCGACCAGGAAGCCGATCGCCGAGCCGATGACCAGTTCGTAGACGACCAGGAGCACCTCCCACCACCACGGGTGGGCGCCGAGGGCCGGGGTGGCGAGCAGGATGACCAGCAGCACCACCGGGGCGTCGTTCATGCCCGACTCGGCCTCGAGGGTGGCGACCATCCGGGGCGGCAGCCGGAGCCGGCGGAGGGTGGCGAAGATCGCGGCCGCGTCGGTGGAGGAGAGCACCGCCCCGTAGAGCAGGGCGAGCCGCCAGTCGAGCCCGAGCAGGAGGTGCACCGCCACCCCGACCACGGCGATGCTGACCACCACCCCGACGGTGGAGAGCAGTACGGATACCCCGAGCACCGGTCGCAACATGCTCCACCGGGCGGTCAACCCGCCCTCGGCGATGATCACGATCAGCGCGCAGAAGCCGAGGACGCGGGTCAGTTCGGCGTCGTCGAACCGGATGCCGAGTCCGGACTCGCCGATCGCCACGCCGATGGCCAGGTAGACAAGGAGGCTGGGCACGCCGAGCCGGGTCGAGAGCCGGACCGCGCCGACGGCGATCAGCAGCACCGCCGCTCCGACCAGGAGGGCGACATCGAGGCCGTGCGTCATGCGCGCCCCGCGCGGACGGTCCTCACTCCGGTGTCCCGTCCCGCAGCCGGCGCAGCCGGGCGTCCAGCACCTCGGCCGGGCCGTCGACCAGGAAGAGCTTGTCCCGGCTGGCCGCGCCGGAGCGCAGCAGCACCGCGGCCGGGCGGACCTGGAGGGCCCGCGCCAGCGCCAGCCGGGCGGCCTCGGTGGCCCGGCCGTCGACGGCCGGCGGGTTCACCGCGATGACCAGGGCCGAGCCGTACGGGCCCGCGAAGGCCCCGCCGACCCGGATCCGCGAGGAACCGGGCTTGACCCGTACCGCGACGGTCACGGGATCCGTGCTGGCCGATACGGCCTCACCGGTGGGCACTGTGCCGGCACTCAGCCGCGGCGGGTGTCGGCGAGCAGCCTGGTGTTCGGCTCACAGGCGGCGCACGGCGTGAAGCCGAGTTCGACCGCCTCGCCGACGGGTAGTGGTTCGGTTTCCCGATCCCGCAGGTGCGGGCAGTCGGCGAGGTGGTAACGCGGCCGGCCGTCGACCACCAGGACGTCGTCGGCCATCCGGGCGAGCCGGGCCGCGTCGGCGGGGGCGACGTACTGCTCCGCCGGCTCGTCCGGGAACGGGTCCTCGTCGGACGCCCCGGCCTCGGTGCGACCCGTGGCCCATGGCCCGGCGCCCTCGGCCGGTTGCCGCCGGCCGGGGTCGTCGGTGCTCATCGGGTCGGGCCCACCCTGGTGACGCTGGCCGCCCTGATGGGGGACCAGCACCTCGACCGGTGCGTCGAGCCCGGTCACCGGGTCGTCGAGGTCGAACCGGTCGGACCGCCGCCACTCGTTGCCGCGAGCGCCGGCCGCGGCCCGGCGAGGGTGCGGCTCACCGACACCCTCGCCACCGGCCACCGGGAGGGACTCCTCCTCGGGGTCGCCGCCCCCGTTGCGGATGGCGGCCGCCTGGCGGGCGCCCACCACCAGTGCGACGGCAGCCAACAGGCTCGCCGCGATGGAGGCGATCAGCAGCACGCTCGAACCGTTGGCCAGCCCGAGCACGAGCAGCGCGACCGCGACGAGGATGAGCAGGAGACTTCCGACTATCACGGCTCACCCCTCGCCGCATCGTTTCCAACTGTTGTTGTCGTGTGGTGCGGGCCGACCCGTACGAGCTTGGTCAGCGCCCGGCTTCGAGCGCGCCGGAGCGGCTGCCGCCGTAGGAGTTGGCCAGTCCGGCCGCAGCCAGGCTCGCGGATCCGCCGCCGGACCGATTGCCGTCGGTCCGGGTCATCTCCGCTTCGAGACCCTGTCCACGTCCGTCGAGGTCCCGCAGTTGGCTCTCCAGGTACGCCTTGAGCCGGGTGCGGTACTCACGCTCGAACTGCTTGAGCTCCTCGATGTGCTTCTGCAACGCGGTGCGCTTGGCGTCCAGGCCGCCCATGGCCTCCTGGTGGCGCTGGCGCGCGTCCCGCTCGAGGGCGTCGGCCTTGGCCCGCGCCTCGCGGGTGACCTCCTCGGCCTTGGAACGCGCGTCGGAGAGCAGCTTGTCGGCCTCGCGGCGGGCGTCCGACACGTGGTCGTCGGCCGTACGCTGCGCCATCATCAGCACCCGCAGTGCCTGCTGCTCGCCGTCGCCGCCCGCGACCGGGCCACCCTGCGAACGCACCTGCTCCAGCTCGGCCTGCATCGCCCGGGCGGCCTGCTCGGCCGCCGCCTTGTCGCGCTGCACCCGGTCGAGCTGGGCCTTGACATCGTTCAGCTCGGCGGCCAGTCGGGGATCGGCACCCGGGCCGGCTGGAGCGCCGCCACGACCGCCGCGCTCCACCTGGGCGCGAAGCTCATTGTTCTCTTCGATCAGACGGGCGAGCTCTCGCTCGACCTCGTCCAAGAAGGCGTCGACCTCCTCCTCGTCGTACCCCCGCTTGCCGATCGGCGGCTTCTTGAAGGCGACGTTGTGTACGTCAGCCGGGGTCAGCGGCATCGAAACTCCTCGGGTCAGTTGCGGCCGCGTAGCGCGCTGGTCACCAGGCTGTTCACCCGTGGATCAACGGCCTTAACACGAACTCCATCAGCACGAACAGGATAACCAGGAGCACAAGGGAGGCCAGGTCGATGCTCACGGTACCAATTCGCAACGGTGGGATCACACGCCTCAACGCCTTGAGGGGCGGATCAGTGACGCTCCACACCGTTTCGAGTCCTGCCGACGCTCCGCGACCCGGTTGCCACCGGCGGCCGTACTGCAGCACGGCCCCCAGGACAAATCGGGCCAAAAGAACCAGCAAAAAGATGTAGAGGATCAGGTACAGGACTTGGAACAGGATCGAAGACACGGCAGGCGAGATCCCTCGGTCGGGCTAACTCAGGCTGAAAAACCCACCCTCAGCGATCTTGGCCTTGTCCTCCGCGGTGACCTGGACATTAGCCGGTGAGAGTAGGAACACCCGGTTGGTCACGCGCTCGATCGTACCGCGCAGCCCGAAGGCCAACCCGGCGGCGAAATCGACCAATCGGCGGGCATCGGCCTCATCCATCTCGGTGAGGTTGATGATCACAGGGACACCATCTCGGAAGTGTTCGCCGATGGTGCGGGCCTCGCGGTATGTGGTGGGGTGCAGCGTCGTGATCTGGTACCGCTGGTCCTCCTCCGGCGCCACCCGCTCGCGCATCTGCACCTGCGGTGCGAGCGCCAGGTTGTCACGGGTGTGGTACGTCAGCGCGGAGGACGGCTCGGTGGAGTTGGGTCGGGTGATGGAGCGGACACTGGCCCGCTCGGTCCGTTCCGGACGGTCGGCCCGCTCCGACCGGTCACTGTCGGACCGGTCCGGATCACCGGACCGGGTGCCCGCACGCTCCGACAGCCGACCACCACGGTCCGTGGACCGGGAGCGCGGCACCGCCGGCGGCTCGTCCGGCTCGTCGTCCTCGTCGGAGAACTCCTCGGCGTACCGGCTCTGCCGGTAACGCGAGTCGCCGCGGTAACCGGCCTTGTTGTCGTAGCCGTCGTCGTAGGCCCGCTCGTCGTCCTCTTCGACCAGCCCGAGCCAGACCCCCGCCTTGCGCAGTGCACCCATCGCCGCGCCCCTCCGTCCGCCGTGCGACACGCCCCCCGTGCCCATGCCACTGTCACGCGCGTGAACACTGCAGTGCCCACCGGTCCGAGACCGCTCGCCGACGACCGGTGTCCCGGTCGTCCCCCCAACCCCCCGATGGCGGTGAGTACGCCTCAAACAACACTGTTGTAGTTTGGTGTCCGTTGCCAGGCTACCGCAGCGTGGAACGCATTCCGAGCAACGCGCTACCGACGCGCACATGTGTCGCGCCGTACGCGATCGCCGTCTCCAGGTCGCCGCTCATGCCGGCCGAGAGCACCCCCGCGTCCGGGTGGTCGACCCGGAAACCGGCCGCCACCTCGGCAAGGCGCGCGAACGCCCGCTCCGGCTCCCAGCCCAGCGGCGCCACGGCCATCAGTCCCGCCAGCCGCAGTCCGTCGTGCCGGGCGATCTCGGCCGCCACCGGGGCCAGGCCCCGGTCGGTGTCGACACTGTCCGGCAGGGCCCCGCCCCGGTCGGCGTCCCCGTCGAGGCTGACCTGCACCAACGCGCCCAGGGGACGGTCCCGGTGCCGGTCCGCGGCGGCGGCCAACGCGCCCGCCAGACGGACGCTGTCCACCGAATGGACGAGGTCGGCGTACGTGACCACCGAACGGGCCTTGTTGCGCTGCAGCTGGCCGACGAAGTGCCAGCGAACGTCCACTCCGGCGGCTGCCACCTCGGCCGCCTTCGGCGCTGCCTCCTGGTCCCGGTTCTCGCCCATCTCCCGGACACCGAGCCCGGCCAGCAACACTGCGTCACTGGCCGGGTACGTCTTGGTCACGGCGACCATGGTGACCGCATCCCGCGTACGGCCGGCCGCCTCCGCCGCGTCGGCGATCCTGGCCCTGGTCCGGGCGAGGCTGGCCGCGAGTTGCGCGCGGCGGTCGAGCTGCGCCGCGCTGGCTGGTGCGTTCATCGGGCCGGCTCAGGAACCGTTCTTGAGGAAGTCCGGCACGTCCACGTCGTCGAAGAGCACCCGACGGGTCGACTGGGTCGGCGCGGGCGGGGTGCTCTGGGCGGTCGACGCCGAACCGTGGGCGACGGCGGGCTGTGCCTGCGGCTGCGACTGGCTCACCTTGCGCGGCGGCTCGGCCGCCTTGTACGAGGGCGTACCGCCGTCGAACCCGGCCGCGATCACGGTGACCCGGACCTCGTCGCCGAGCGCGTCGTCGATGACCGCACCGAAGATGATGTTGGCGTCCGGGTGGGCCGCGTCCGTGACGAGCTGGGCCGCGTCGTTGATCTCGAACAGACCGAGGTCCGACCCGCCGGCGATGGAGAGCAGTACGCCCCGCGCCCCGTCCATGCTCTGCTCGAGCAGCGGGCTGGAGATGGCCGCCTCGGCCGCTTCCACGGCCCGGTTGTCACCACGCGCACTGCCGATGCCCATGAGCGCACTGCCGGCGCCGCTCATCACGCTCTTGACGTCGGCGAAGTCGAGGTTGATCAGACCGGGGGTGGTGATCAGGTCGGTGATGCCCTGCACACCGGAGAGCAGCACCTGGTCGGCCTGACGGAAGGCGTCCATCATGCTGATCCCGCGGTCACCCAGGGCGAGCAGCCGGTCGTTCGGGATCACGATCAGGGTGTCGCACTGGTTGCGGAGTTCTTCTATTCCCGCCTCGGCCTGCACCTGCCGGCGCTTGCCCTCGAACGAGAACGGACGGGTCACCACGCCGATGGTCAGGGCGCCGAGCTTGCGGGCGATGTTCGCCACCACCGGCGCGCCGCCGGTGCCCGTACCGCCGCCCTCACCGCAGGTCACGAAGACCATGTCGGCGCCCTTGAGCACCTCTTCGATCTCGTCGCGGTGGTCCTCGGCGGCGTTCTTGCCGACGTCGGGGTTGGCGCCCGCGCCGAGCCCCCGGGTCAGCTCCCGGCCGACGTCGAGCTTGACGTCGGCGTCACTCATCAGCAGGGCCTGGGCGTCGGTGTTGATCGCGATGAACTCGACGCCCTTGAGCCCAACCTCGATCATCCGGTTGACGGCGTTGACGCCGCCGCCTCCGATGCCGACGACCTTGATGACCGCCAGGTAGTTGTGCGGAGGTGTCATCGGGGTCCTTTCCCTTCGAGATTGGCGGCGCCGGCCCGTCACGCGGCCCGGCTGGACCATGGTCGACATCCACCCCGGTACGAGCGGGCGAAGGGAAACCCTCACCCTCTACTAGAGAGTTATAGTTATGTCAACCACTGATCCTCTCCGGGCAACGTAAGCGCCCGTGCGTCGTCAACCAAGGACCTGCGCGGCGTGTCGCCACGCCCGTCCACAATCGGTCAACCGCGCTCACGAACCCGGTGGCCCAACGGAACCGGCGGCCCGCACCCCGGACCGGGGCGCAGCCATCGGGTTCAGCGAATGGTCACCACGTCCGGCGAGCTGACGTCGATGGTGTCGCTGTCCCGGCCCAGCAGCGCGGTGGCCACCGTCGCCTTGGCGTCGCTGCGGGTCGAGTCGCCCCAGACCACGGTCCGGTCGCCACGGAGTTTCACCACGATCCGCGCCGGACCCTCCACCGCCACCTCGACGAGCTGCTCGCGCAACTGCGGGGTCAGCGCGGCCAGCACCTGCAACGCCGACCGGGTGGCGGCGTCGTCGCGCCCCGGCGAGGCGACCCGGGCCAACGGCAACCCGGCCGGCCGCTGCGGCAGCGTCCGGAACACCACACCCGCACCGTCCACCACCGCGAACTGCCGACCCTGGGGCACCACCGCCACGGCGGTCCGCTCGACCACCTCGACCAGCAGGGTGCCCGGCCACTGCCGGGAAACCGTCACCCGCTCGACCGGCGGCAGGTCACCGACCCGGTCCCGGACCTCGGCCAGGTCCACCCGGGCCAACGGCAGCCCGGCCGGCACCCCGGCCGCACCGCGTACCTGCTCGGGGGTGGTCAGGGCGGTGCCGGTCACCCGCAACTCGCCGACCCCGAACAGCGAGGTGCCGTAGACGACCCAGGTGACCAGGGCAGCGAGCACCAGCACCGCGCCGACGCCGGCCCAGGGCAGGGCGGCACGCAACCGGCGCTGCCGGGCCCGGCGCATGAAACGCCGGGCCGACGGCGGTACGGCGTCACTACCCGCCCGGACCAGTCGCCACCGCCGCTCGGCGCCGCCCCGGCCGGTCGCACCGGGCCCGGCGGACGCGCCCGAACCCGGTGCGGCGGGACGGCCTCGGGGAGGCGTACCCGGCGTCACGCGCCGGCTGGAGTCGATCCGGCCGGGCCGGGGGCCGCGACCGTGTCCCGAACGGCCTCGGCCGGCTCACCGGCGAGCGCGGCGAGCAGCTCGTCGCCCATCAGCGAGATCGGCGGCGCGCCCATGGTCACCACCACGTCGCCCCGCCCCGCCCGCCGGACCACCTCGGCCGGCACGTCCGCCCAGGATTCGAGGAAGATCTTCCGCTCCGCCGGCAGCGGTACGGCCGCGGTCAGCGCCACCGCGCCCTCCCCCGGCTGGCGTACCTCACCCGGACCGAAGACCTCCAGCATCACCACCTCGTCGGCGATGCCGAGCGCGGCGGCGAGCTGGTCCTGCAGGTCGCGGGTGCGGTAGACCCGGTACGGCTGGAAGACCACGATCAGGCGCCCGTCACCGGCCACCTCCCGCAGGGTCTGCAGCGCGGCGGTCATCGAGGTCGGGTGGTAGGCGTACTCGTCGTAGACCAGCACCCCGTCGACCACACCCTTGCGCTCGAACCGCCGGCGTACGCCGGGGAAGGTGCCGAGGGCGGTCACCGCCGCCGACACCGGCAGGCCCAGCTTCAGCGCGGTCAGCACCGCGGCGGCGCTGTTCAGGGCGAGGTGCCGGCCGGGGATCGGCAGCTGGATCTCGCCCAACGACTCGCCGTCCAGGGTGGCCAGGTAACGCGCACCGGCGGCCGAGGAGGCCACCTCGGACAGTCGCAGGTCGGCGTCGGCGGCCAGCCCGTACGTGTAGACCGTCCGACCCTCCGCGCGCAGCGCCTCGGCCAGCCGGTGGGTGCCCGGGTCATCGGCGCAGGTGACCACGAACCCGTCCCGGTCGGTCAGCCGGGCGAACTCGGCGAACCCGGCCTCCAGCCCGGCGTAGTCGCCGTACGTGTTGAGGTGGTCCTCGTCGATGTTCGTGATGATCGACACGTACGGCCGGTAGAGCAGGAACGAGCGGTCGCTCTCGTCGGCCTCGGCGACGAAGTACTGCCCGCTGCCGTGGTGGCCGTTCGACCCGGCCTCGGAGATCTCGCCACCGATCACGAACGACGGATCCTCGCCGGCCTGCTGGAGGATCAGCGTGAGCATCGAGGTGGTGGTGGTCTTGCCGTGGGTCCCGGCGACCGCGATCGTCCGGTGCCCGGTCATCGCCGCCGCCAGCGCCTCCGACCGGTGCAGCACCCGCAGCCCGCGCCGGCGCGCCTCGACCATCTCCAGGTGGTCCTGCGGGATGGCGGTGGAGTAGACCACCGTGTCCACCCCGTCGAGGTTGGCCGCCTCGTGACTCATGTGGATCGTGCCGCCGAGGGCCCGCAGGGAGGCCAGCGCCGGCCACTCCCGCAACTCGCTGCCGGAGACCGGAATGCCCCGGGTGAGCAGCAGGCGGGCCACCCCGCTCATCCCGATCCCACCGATCCCGATCAGGTGTACGGTGCCGAGGTCCTCGGCGGCGACCGTACCGGCCGGACTGGACTGCGCGGTGTTCATAGGGCCAACCTTCTCCTTCGCGGTCTGCCCGGTCACCGGGTCACCGCCTCGTAGACGAAGTCCAGCAACGCCTCGTCGCCGTCGCGCCGGCCGTAGCTCGCGACCGCGGTGCTCATCGCGGCCAGCCGGCGCGGGTCGCGGGCCAGCGGCAGCACGTTCTGCTCGACCCAGCCCGGGGTGAGTTCGGCGTCGTCGACGAGCAGCCCGCCGCCCGCCTCGACCACCGGCAGCGCGTTGCGCTTCTGCTCCTGGTTGCTGTGCGGGTACGGCACGTAGATCGCCGGGAGCCCGATCGCGGCGACCTCGGCGACCGTCATCGCACCGCCCCGGCAGAGCATCAGGTCGGCGGCGGCGTACCCGAGTTCCATCTCGGACAGGTACGGCAGCGTCACGTACGGAACCGGCAGGTCACTGGGGACGGAGATGCCCTCGTTGCGGGCACCGATCACGTGCAGCACCTGCACCCCGGCGCGGGCCAGTTCCTTGGCCGCACCGGACACCGCCAGGTTGATCGAGCGGGCACCCTGGGAACCACCGGAGACGAAGAGGGTCGGCAGGTCGGGCCGGAGCCCGAAGTGGGCCCGTGCGGCGGCCCGGTGGGCCACCCGGTCCAGCCCGGTGATGCCCCGGCGCAGCGGTACCCCGACCACCCGGGCGTCGCGCAGCGACTCGGCCTGCTGCGGCTGGTGCGGGAAGCCCACCGCGATGTGCTTGGTGAACTTCATCCCGAGCCGGTTGGCCACGCCCGGCGGCACGTTCACCTCGTGGATCACGATCGGCAGCTCCCGCCGCCAGGCGGCCAGGTACGCCGGCACGGAGACGTACCCGCCGAAGCCGACCACCACGTCCGCGCGGACCTCGTCGAGCACCTTGCCGGCGGCCCGGGAGGCCTTGAGCATCCGGTCCGGGGTACGCAGCAGGTTCAGGTTCATCGACCGGGGAAGCTGGTACGCCGGGATCTGACGCAGGTCGTACCCGTGCGGGGGGATCAGCTCGTTCTCCAGGCCGCGCGGCGTACCGACGCAGGTGATCCGTACACCGGGGTCGTGACGACGCAGGCAGTCGGCAAAGGCCAGCAGCGGGTAGATATGCCCCCCGGTGCCACCTCCGGCAAGCACAACCGACCGCAGCGGACCCATCAGCGTCTCCTCTCGTTCGCCGAGCCGGCACGCTCCCGTGCCGCCCGACCACCCGGCGCCCGACCACCGTCCGGCCGAGCCTGCCCGTCGCGCCGCTTACCCGATCGGGACTCGGCATCACGGGCGGCGGCACCGGGACTCGATCCCGTGCGCCGGCCCGTGGAAAGCGGCGGCAACGGGGCCCAGACTAGTCGTACCCATCGGGCCGGCGGGCGGGCGTTCAGCGCTCGGGCGGCGTCCGGTTCGGCGCGGGCGAACGAGGCGAGCATGCCGATCGCGGCGAGGGTCACCACCAGGGCACTTCCGCCGTCGGAGATGAACGGGAGCGGAAGGCCGGTGATCGGCAGCATCCCGGTGACCCCGCCGACGTTGATGATCGCCTGGGTGACCAGCCAGGTGGTCGCGGCGGCGGCGGCGAGCCGCCGGAACGGGTCGTCGACCCGCCGGGCGATCCGCAACCCGCTGTACGTCAGCACGGCGAACAGGGCGAGCACCACCGCGCACCCGACCACGCCCAGTTCCTCGGCGACGACCGCGAAGATGAAGTCGTTGTGCGCCATCGGCAGCCAGTTCCACTTGCCGGTCCCCCGGCCCAGCCCGACCCCGAACCAGCCGCCGTGGTCGATCGCGAGCAGCGCCTCCCGGGCCTGGTAACAGGCGTCCTCGGCGCAGTTCTCCGGCGGGTTCAGGAACGAGGTGAGCCGCAGCAGGCGGTAGTTGTCGGCACCGTCGGTGCCCGAACCGCCACCGCCGGAGGCGGCGGCGACCAGCAGGCCGACCCCGGCCAGCCCGAGCATCGACAGGACGGCGAAGACCCGCATCCGTACCCCGGCCGCCCAGAGCAGGCCGACCACCACGGCGAGCAGGCAGAGCATGGTGCCGAGGTCGTTGTACCCGACCAGCAGGAAGAGCAGGCCGACGACCGGGAACAGTGGCAGCGCCAGTTCCCGCCAGTAGCCCAGCGCGGCGCCCTTGCGGGCGATCAGGTCGGCGCCCCAGAGCACCAGGGCGAACTTCGCCAGTTCCGAGGGCTGCACCTGGACCGGGCCCAGATGCAGCCAGTTCAGGCTGGCCATCAACGGGCCGAGCTTGCCCTCCTTGTCGTCGGGATCCCCGTACGGAAACAGCAGCAGCAGTCCGTTGAGCACCAGCAGCAGGCCCACCGCCAGGGCGAGGACCGGCCGGCCCAGGGCACGGAAGGTCCGCGCCGGCAGGCGTTGGCAGGCCCAGAAGGCGACCAGCCCGATCACCGCGAAGACGGTCTGCTTGGCCAGCGCGCCGAAGGCGTTGCCGCCCTCGGCGTACTCGGTGACGCTGGTGGCGGAGAAGACCATGGTCAGCCCGATCACCAGCAGCAGGCCGGCGCTGGACAGCAGCAGGTAGTAGGAGGCCAGCGGGCGGTCAAGCAGCCCGCGCAGGGCGGCCAGGCCGCCGGCCAGGTCGAGGTCCGCCCGGCCGGGACCGGGCGGTCGCTTCGGACCCGGTCCGGGCGATCCTGTCGTACGTCCGGCGGCGGCCGGCTGCCGCGGCTGCTCGCCCGTCATCTCGCCGGCCCCCGGGTCCCACCCAGCGCAGTCATCGGCCCATCATCGACGCATCCCGTACCGCGTCACCGCAGGCGGACGGTCGGCGTGTCGGATCCGGGTCGGCTACCCGACGGAGCCGACCCCCGGAGTACGGGTGGGAACCGCCCGATCGGCGGAGGTGTCCCACCCGTACCCGGGCCGGGCGGCAGCCCGGTGACGATCAGGTGACGGAGGCGAGGAAATCGCTGTAGAACAGGCCCAGGGCGATCGCGACCCCGATCCCGGCGATGATCCAGAACCGGACCACGATATTGACCTCGCTCCACCCCGCCAGTTCGAAGTGGTGTTGCAGCGGGGACATCCGGAACACGCGTTTGCCCGTGGTCCGGAACGAGATGATCTGGATCACCACCGACATCGTGATGATCACGAAGAGGCCACCGATGATCGGCAGGAGCAGCACCGTACGGGTGGACATCGCCATGCCGCCGATCAACCCGCCCAGGCCGAGCGCGCCGGTGTCACCCATGAAGATCCGCGCCGGGGAGGTGTTCCACCAGAGGAAGCCGACACAGGCCCCGGCCGCCGCCCCGGCTATCAGTGCGATCTCCAGCGGGTCGCGTACCTCGTAGCAGTAGGTCGAGGGGCGGATGTTGTAGTCGGGGTCGGCGCACCAGTGCCGGTACTGCCAGAACGCGATCAACGCGTACGCGGCGAGCACCATCACCGAGGCGCCGGTGGCCAGGCCGTCGAGCCCGTCGGTCAGGTTCACCCCGTTGGTCGAGGCCATCACCACGAAGATGAAGATGATCACCGAGGCGATCTTGCCGACCTCGAGCGCGTTGATGTCCCGGATGAACGACAGCGTCGTGGAGCCCACGGTCTGCCCGTTGGTGCTGGGGAAGTAGAGCGCGATCACCCCGAACACCGCGCCGACCAGGATCTGCCCCAGCAGCTTGCCGCGCTTGTTCAGCCCGGCGCTGTTGCGCTTGCGGACCTTCAGGAAGTCGTCGATGAAACCGACCGCACCGGCGAAGACCATCAGGCCCAGCAGCACCAGCGCGGTGATGGTCGGTTGCACCTGGGCGATCTGCTGGCTCGGCAGCGTGGTCAGGGCCAGGTGACCGGCGACGTACGCGATCACCGTGGCGATGATGAACACCACCCCGCCCATGGTCGGGGTGCCCTTCTTGCCCTGGTGCATGATCGGGCCCTCGGCCCGGATCGGCTGGCCCGCCTTGAGCCGGGTGAACAGCTTGATCGCCAGCGGCGTACCGAAGAGCGACACCAGGAAGGACACGCCGATGGCGACGATGACCGCCCTCACGCGTCAACCCCTTCGGTCCCGTTCCCGGTCCCCGTCGTGGCGTCGGCGCGCAGCGCGTCGACCACCTCCCAGGTGCGGTAGCGCGAGCCCTTCACGAGGACCACGTCGCCCGGGCGTAGTTGGGCCCGTACCGCGGCCACCGCCTCCGCCTGATCGGTCACCAGCACCGACACTCCTCCCCAAGTACCTACCGCCGACGCCCCGTGGTGGATCGGCGCCGCCGAGTCACCAACCACGAAGAGCCGGTCGACACCCAGATCGGCCGCGAGCCGGCCGACCTCATCATGTCCCTGCTGCTCGAACTCGCCGAGCTCGGCCATGTAGCCGAGCACCGCGACGGTCCTGCGGTCCCGCCCGAACTCGGCCAGCGCACGCAGCGCGGCCGACATCGAGGCGGGATTCGCGTTGTACGAGTCGTCGATGACCGTCACGCCGTCGGGGCGGTCGAAGACGTCCATCCGGCGGGTCGACACCAGCCTCAGCTCACCGAGCGCGGTGGCCAGGTCGGCCAGTGGCAGCCCGACCTCGAGTGCCACGGCAGCCGCCGCGAGCGCGTTGCCGACCTGGTGGCGGCCGGACAGCCCGAGCCGCACCGGGACGCTCCCGTCCGGCGTGACCAGGAGGAACGACGCTCGGCCCCGGTCGTCCAGGGTCACCCCGGTGGCGCGTACCTCGGCGTCGCCGGCCTCCCCGACCAGCACCACCCGGGCGGTGGTCCGCGACGCCATCGCCCGTACGCGTGGGTCGTCTGCGTTGAGCACCGCGACCCCGCCGTCGGCCGCGGCCGGCAACGCCTCGACCAGCTCGCCCTTTGCCTGCGCGATCGCCTCGACCGAGCCGAACTCGCCGACGTGGGCGACCCCGACGTTGAGCACCACGGCGATCCGGGGCGGCACCACCCGGGTCAGGTAACGCACGTGACCGGGGCCCCGGGCGCCCTTCTCCAGCACCAGGAAACGGGTCTGCTCGTCGGCCTGCAACGCGGTGTACGGATGCCCCAGCTCGTTGTTGAACGAGCCGGGCGGGGCCACGGTCGGGCCGAGCCGGGAGACGAGCTGCGCCACCAGGTCCTTGGTGCTGGTCTTGCCGGACGAGCCGGTCAGCCCGATCACGGTCAGCTCGGGCAGCCGGTCCACCACCGCGCGGGCCAGCGGCCCCATCGCGGTGAGCGCGTCGGCGACCAGCACCATCGGCACCCCGTCGACCTCGCGGGTGCCGAGCACCGCGACCGCACCCGCCTGCACGGCGGCGGCGGCGTAGTCGTGGCCGTCGACGTGTTCGCCGGGAAACGCGACGAACAGCGAGCCGGGCCGGACCTTGCGGGAGTCGAACTCGACCGGACCGGTGACCCGGGCCGTGGGGTCGGCACCGACCAGCCGCCCGTCGACCGCGGCGGCCACCTCGGCCAGCGTGAGGGCGATCATCGCTGCTCCACCAGGTGCCCGAACCGGGCGGTCAGCGCCGCCGCCAGCTCGACCTTGTCGTCGAACGGGTGCACCTGCCCGGCGACCTCCTGCCCGCGCTCGTGTCCCTTGCCCAGCACCGCGACCACGTCGCCGGGCTCGGCCAGCCGTACCGCCTCGTCGATGGCGGCCCGCCGGCCGGCCAGTTCCAGGATCCGGGCGCCGTCGCCGACGGCCCGCGCGCCGAGGACGACCTCGGCCCGGATCGCGGCCGGATCCTCGGTACGCGGGTTGTCGTCGGTGACGATGACCAGGTCGGCACCGCGCGCGGCGGCGGCACCCATCACCGGCCGTTTCTGCCGGTCCCGATCACCACCGGCGCCGATCAGGCAGATCACCCGGCCACCTCCAGCGGTCAGTTCACGCAGGGCGGCCAGTACGGCGACCACCGCGTCCGGTTTGTGGGCGTAGTCGACCACGCCGCGGACCGGGCCGGGCGCCTCGACCAGCTCCAGCCGGCCCGGTACCCCCGCACACGCGGCCACCCCGGCCGTCGCGGTCGCCGGGTCCACGTCGGCGGCGACCAGCAGGGCGATCGCGAGCAGCGCGTTGGCCACGTTGTGCCGACCGGGCAGCGCCACCGTCGTGTCCAGCGCCAGCCCGTCCGGGCCGAGGACGGTGAACCGCTGGGCGTAACCCGAGCCGCTGATCCCGGTGGCCCGCCAGGTGGCGTCCGGGTCACCGGCGGCCGAGTAGCTGACCGTCGCCGGCTTGAACAGCGGGCGCAGCGCCCTGTCGTCGAGGTTGAGCACCTCGACGTCGCACCGGCCGTCGAACAGCCGGGCCTTGGCCGCGAAGTAGTCGTCCGCGTCGGTGTGGAAGTCGAGGTGGTCCTGGCCGAAGTTGGTGTAACCACCGGCGGTGAACCGGACTCCGCCGACCCGCCCCATGGCCAGCGCGTGGCTGGAGACCTCCATCACTACCGCGGTCACCCCCTGCTCCCGGGCGGCGGCGAGCATGGCGTGCAGGTCGGTGGCCTCCGGGGTGGTACGGATGCTGTCCACCCGCAGGTCGCCGAGCCGGGTCTCCACCGTGCCGATCAGGCCGGTGACGTGGCCCGCGGCCCGCAGCCCCGACTCGACCAGGTACGCGGTGGAGGTCTTGCCGGCGGTACCGGTGATGCCGATCATGATCAGCCCGGCGGTGGGCTCCCCGTAGACCGCGGCGGCCACGGTGCCGAGCACCGCGCGGGGGTCCGGTACGACCAGCACCGGGAGTCCGGCGGCGATCGCGGCCGGAGTCCCCTCCGGATCGGTCAGTACGGCCACCGCGCCGGCCGCGACCGCCGCCGACACGAACTCCGCGCCGTGACGGCGTGATCCGGGCAGCGCCGCGTAGAGGTCACCGGGTCGGACCTCGCCACTGGCGTGGGTCACCCCGGTCACCGCCAGGGCGGGGTCGTCAGGCGGTTGGACCCCGAGCCGGTCGGCGAGTTCGCGGAGCCGGATCGGAATCACCGTGCGTGGACGTGGATTGCCGGGCACGGCGTCAGACCCTACCGGGTCGAGGGACCCGCACCACACAGCCGCCCCGGTGGTTTGCCCGCACCCACCGATGATGTCCCGTATTGGCCGGTCAGCGGGGATAGACAACAAACTTCGGCGGCTTCGTCACCGTTTGGGGCACACGGTAGTGGGTCAGCGTGAAGTTCATGATCTTCCTGAACACCGGGGCGGAGACGTCGCCACCGCCACCACCCGGCGTGTACGCGAAGACCGCGACGACGTACCGGGGTTGCTCCGCCGGGGCCATGCCGATGAACGAGGCGACCTCACCGGGGGCGTACGAGCCGTTGAGCACCCGCAGGCCGGTGCCGGTCTTGCCGGCCACCCGGTAACCGGGGACCGCGCCCTTGACTCCGGTGGCGTCCGGCACGGTCACCACCGCCTCCAGCATCTCCCGCAACGCGGCCGCGTTCTCCGGGCTGATCACCTGTCGGGTCTGCGGTGCGGGGGCGGGCTTGCGGGTGCCGTCGGGCGCGATGGTCTCCTTGACCAGGTGCGGCTGGATCCAGGTGCCGTTGTTGGCGATCGCGGCGTACGCGGCGGCCATCTGCAACGGCGTGGCGTCGACACTGTGCCCGATCGGGATCGACCCGTACGAGCTGGCGCTCCACTGGTCCGGCGGGAGCACCCGACCGGTGGCCTCGCCCGGCACCCCCTCGCCGGTCGCCTCGCCCAGCCCGAACCTGCGCTGGTAGTCGTAGAGCTTCTGCGGGCCCAGCCGGTCCGCGATCTTGATCGTGCCGACGTTGGACGAGTAGGCCAGGATGCCGGGCAGGCTCATCTGGGCCTGGTTGACGCCGGCCGGCAGCAGGTGGGTGTCCTGGAAGGGCTTGCCGCCCTTCCTGATGGTGTTGTTGACCGTGATGGTGTCACCGGGCTTGATCACGCCCTCCTGCAGCGCCGCCGCGAAGGTGATCGCCTTGTGCACCGAGCCGGGGTCGACGACGAAGCTGGTCGCCGCGTCCTCCCGGTCGGTCGGCTCGCTGTTCTTCCAGTCGGCCGCGCTGTAGGTGGGGTGGCTGGCCTGACAGAGGACCGCACCGGTCTTGACCTCGATCACCACGGCGGCGGCGACGGTGGCCTTCTCCTCCCGGGCGGACGTGCTGAGCATCCGCTGGCACTCGTACTGGAGGTCGCGGTCGATGGTCAGCCCCAGCGAGCTGCCCGGCTTCGGCTCGGTTGTCTTGTCGTAGCCGCCGGGGATGGGACTGTTCAGGTCGCCCCCACCGGCTTCGAAGACCCGCTTGCCGGGGACCCCGCGCAGCAGTTCGTCGTACCGGGCCTCAATCCCCTCCAGCCCGGTCATGTCCTCGCCGATGAAGCCGATCAGGTTGGCCGCCAGGTCCCCGCCGGGCACCTCCCGCCGCTCGTCCTGGCCGGTGTTGATGCCCTCCAGGTTGAGGTCCATGATCTTCTTGGCGGTGCCGATCTCGACCCCCCGGGCCAGGTACTGGAACTGGGAGACACCGCCCCCCGGGGTCTTCTTCTTGGCCAGGTCCGCCATCAGGGTGGAACGCGGGATGCCGAGCAGCGGCGACAGCTTGTCGGCGGTACCGGCCGGGTCCGTCACCATGCTCGGGTCGGCGTAGACGTAGCGGGCCTCGACGCTGTGTGCCAGCACCGCGCCGGAGCGGTCGTAGATCGCGCCCCGGGGGGCGGCGAGGATCACCGGCCGGAGCCGACCGGAGACGCCGTCCTCGGCGTACGCGGGGGTCTGCGCGACCTGCAGGACGACGAGCCGGATGCCGATGGTGGCGAAGAGCGCGAGCGCGAGCAGGGTGCCCAGCCGGAGCCGGCGGCGCGAGTCGGCCAGGCGGGGCGGTTGGGGCGGCGGCTTGCGCGGGGCTCGAC